>JBNJED010000007.1:0-28158 GCA_051745535.1 Pseudomonadota bacterium
CCAGGAGCGGCTGGGCGTCCACGGCAGCCCCGCCTTCGACATCCAGGCGGTCTGTACCGGCTTCGTCTACGCCCTGAGCGTGGCCGACAAGTTCATCGCCGCCGGCGGCGTGCGCAATGCCCTGGTGGTGGGCGCCGAGACGCTCTCCCGCATTACCGACTGGACCGACCGCTCCACCTGCGTGCTCTTCGCCGACGGCGCCGGCGCCGTGGTCCTCTCGGCGGCGGAGGAGGGGGGGATCCTGTCCACGCACCTCCACGCCGACGGCGCCTTCAAGGACCTGCTCACGGTCCCGGCCGGGATCTCCAGCGGGTACGACCAGGTCCAGGCCGGCGAGGCCTACATGCACATGAAGGGCAACGAGGTCTTCAAGGTCGCCGTGAACACCCTGGGCTCCCTGGTCGACGAGACCCTGGCGCACAACGGTCTGGCCAAGTCGGACGTCGACTGGCTCATCCCCCATCAGGCCAATATCCGCATCATCCAGGCGACGGCCCGCAAGCTGCGGCTGGGCATGGATCGGGTGGTGGTTACCGTGGACCGCCACGGCAATACCTCCGCCGCCTCCATCCCGCTGGCGCTGGACGAGGCGGTGCGCGACGGGCGCATCCAGCGGGGCGAACGGCTGCTTCTGGAGGCCTTCGGCGGTGGCTTCACCTGGGGCGCCGCCCTCATCGAATACTGACCCGCTCATCCCGGATTCAAGGATTTCCCGATGGCAATCGCATTCGTCTTCCCCGGTCAGGGCTCGCAGTCGGTGGGCATGCTCGCCGACCTGGCCGAGTCCGCCCCCGAGGTCCGCGCCACCTTCGACGAGGCCTCCGCGGCCCTGGGCGAGGATCTGTGGCAGCTCACCCAGGAGGGGCCGGAAGAGGCCCTGAACCGCACCGATCGCACCCAGCCCGCCATGCTGGCCGCCGGCGTCGCCGTCTGGCGCGCCTGGCAGGCCCGCGGCGGCGGTCAGCCGGTGGCCATGGCCGGCCACAGCCTGGGCGAGTACACCGCCCTGGTCTGCGCCGGCAGCCTCGCCTTCGATGAGGCGGTGCGCCTGGTCGCCGACCGTGGCCGCTTCATGCAGGAGGCCGTTCCGGCCGGCGAGGGGGCCATGGCCGCGATCCTCGGCCTGGACGACGAGACCGTAATGGGCCTCTGCAACGAGGCCGCCCAGGGTGACGTCGTCCAGGCGGTGAACTTCAACGCCCCCGGCCAGGTGGTCATCGCCGGTGATACGGCGGCCGTGGAGCGGGCGGTGGAGGCCGCCAAGGCGGCCGGGGCCAAGCGCGCCGTCACCCTGCCAGTCTCCGTGCCGTCCCACTGCAGCCGCATGCGCCCCGCCGCCGAACGGCTCGCTCAGCGCCTGGAGGGGGTCGCCATCGAGGCCCCCGCCGTCCCGGTGGTCCACAACGTCGATGCCGCCCCGGCGACGGATCCGGCCGCCATCCGCGACGCGCTGGTCCGTCAGGTGGAGAACCCGGTACGCTGGGTCGCCAGCGTCCAGCGCATGGCCGGCGACGGCGCTACCGACTTCATCGAGGCCGGCCCGGGCAAGGTCCTGGCCGGCCTCATCAAGCGTATCGACCGCAATGTGCGCCCCTGGGCAGTGGCCGACGCCGCCGGCCTGGAGGCCGCGCTGCAGGCAGAGGAGGGCAAGGCATGAAACTGGAAAACGAGATCGCCCTGGTCACCGGCGCCAGCCGCGGGATCGGCCGCGCCATCGCCGAGCGGCTGGGGGCCGGCGGCGCCACCGTCATCGGCACCGCCACCTCGGAGAAGGGGGCGGCCGCCATCGGTGACTACCTCAAGGAGGCCGGCATCAACGGCGGCGGCTACGCCCTGGACGTCACCGATCCCGATTCCATCGACGCCGTCCTCAAGCAGATCACCGAGGCCTTCGGCGCCCCGACGGTGCTGGTGAACAACGCTGGCATTACCCGGGATAACCTCCTCATGCGGATGAAGGACGAGGAGTGGGACGAGATCATGCGGACCAATCTCGACTCCGTCTTCCGCATGTCCCGGGCCTGCCTGCGCGCCATGATGAAGGCGCGCCACGGTCGGATCATCTCCATCGGCTCCGTGGTGGGGGCGGCCGGCAATGCGGGTCAGACCAACTATGCCGCCGCCAAGGCCGGCGTAGTCGGCTTCACCAAGTCCCTGGCCCGGGAGGCCGGGCCGCGCGGGATCACGGTGAATGCCGTAGCCCCGGGGTTCATCGATACCGACATGACCCGGGCCCTGGAGGAGGAGCAGCGCCAGGGGCTGCTGCAACAGATCCCGGCCGGTCGCCTCGGCGACCCGGCGGAGATTGCCGAGGCGGTGGCCTTCCTGGCCTCGCCCGGTGCCGGCTACATCACCGGCGAGACGATCCACGTCAACGGCGGGATGTACATGGGCTGAGGCGCCCTTAAAAGCGCTTCTTGTTCAGTAAGTTAAAAGCGATTTCTTGGATGCATTCCAGGTTTGGGCTTGCTCTGGCATAACCCCGGGCAATCCCCTACAATACGCCGCGGCGCCTGGCGGTGCCGCCCAGAACCAATCCGGAGGCAGAACGGACATGAGCACTGTGGAAGAACGAGTCAAGAAGATTGTGGTCGAGCAGCTGGGCGTGAAGGAGGACGAGGTCACCACCTCCGCCTCCTTCGTCGATGACCTCGGCGCCGACTCCCTGGACACCGTGGAGCTCGTCATGGCCCTCGAAGAGGAATTCGAGACCGAGATCCCCGACGAGGATGCCGAGAAGATCACCACGGTCCAGCAGGCCGTCGACTACATCAATCAGCACAAGGAATAGCCCCGTTCTTCCGCACAGCGGCCCGGGATCGTGCTGCCGGGCCCGCCCGAACCTGACAGCCTGGGGGAGACGGCGTTGACTAAACGACGCGTAGTGGTCACCGGTCTGGGTACCGTCTCGCCGGTGGGCCTGGACGTTAAGAGCTCGTGGGACAACATCCTGGCCGGCCGTAGCGGCATCGGGCCCATCGAGCGTTTCGATGTAAGCAGCTTTCCGACCCGGATCGGCGGCCCTGTCCGCGATTTCGATGTCACTGAGTACATCTCCGCCAAGGATGCCAAGAAGATGGATGTCTTCATCCACTACGGTATCGCGGCGGCCGACGAGGCCCTGGCCAATGCCGGGCTGGAGGTGACCGAGGAGAACGCCGAGCGCATCGGCGTCTCCGTCGGGTCCGGCATCGGCGGCATCGGCGGCATCGAGACCGGTTACGAGGGCTTCCTCAAGGGCGGCCCGCGGAAGATCTCGCCCTTCTTCGTCCCGCAGGCCATCATCAACATGGTCGCCGGGCACATCTCCATCCGCCACGGCCTCAAGGGGCCGAACATCTCCCTGGTCACCGCCTGCGCCACTGGCACGCACAGTGTCGGCGAGGCGGGGCGTATCATCGAGTACGGCGATGCCGACGTGATGGTCGCCGGTGGGGCCGAGATGGCCACCACGCCCACGGGGCTCGGTGGCTTCTGCGCCGCCCGGGCGCTCTCCACCCGGAACGACGATCCGGAGCGGGCCAGTCGCCCGTGGGATGCGGACCGGGATGGCTTCGTCCTCAGCGACGGGGCCGGCGTGATGGTGCTGGAGGAGTACGAACACGCCAAGGCGCGGGGTGCCCCCATCCTGGCCGAGCTGGCCGGATACGGCATGAGTGGCGATGCCCACCACATGACCTCCCCCTCCGAGGGTGGCGAGGGAGCCAGCCGCTGCATGAATGCGGCCCTGCGCAACGCCGGCCTCAACGCCGAGGACGTGGACTACGTCAACGCCCACGGTACCTCCACGGACGCCGGCGACCTGGCGGAGACCCTGGCGGCCAAGCGGACCTTCGGGGACCGTGCCTACCAGGTCCCCATGAGTTCCACCAAGTCCATGACCGGCCACCTCCTGGGTGCAGCCGGGGGCGTGGAGGCGGTCTATACCGTGCTCGCCGTCCGGGACCAGGTGGCACCGCCCACCATCAACCTGGAGAACCCGGGGGAGGGCTGCGACCTGGACTACGTCCCGAACACGGCGCGGGAGATGCCCATCGAGGTGGGCCTGACCAACTCCTTCGGCTTTGGCGGGACCAACGCCACGCTCGCCTTCCGCCGCCTCCGCTAGGGCAGTTCCCCCGCCACCATGCCGCGACCGCCCACGCCGCTCATACGGCGGCTCGACGGGACCCTGGATGGCGGGGGGCTGGCCGCCCTCGCGCGGTCCTTCCCGGAACGCTACCCCTTCCTGCTCCAGAGCGTTGCGGCGGGCACGGCCCAGGGTCGCTACGACCTCCTCCTCGCCTTTCCGGGGGAGCGGCTCACCCTCGCTCGTGATGGCACCCTCCAGGGGCCGCACGCGGCGGGCGGTGATTTCCTCTCCGCGCTGGATACCTGGTTCTCCGAGGAGCAACGGCCCGGCACCGAGGGCGTGCCCTTCGCCGGCGGCTGGTTCCTCTACCTCGGCTACGAACTGGCAGGCGAGGTCGAGCCCCGCCTCGCCCTGGCGCCGGCGGAGGAGCCGCTGCCGGTGGCTACCGCCGTGCGTATCCCCGCGGCCCTCATCCGCGATACGGCCACCGGCGCCGTCTGGTGGGCCACGGAGGACCCGGAAGCCGCGCCGGTGGAGGCCGTGGAGGCGGATCTCGCCGGCGGCTTTGTCCCGGAAAGCCCCTTCGGGCTCCGGGAGCTGGAGGAGGATCCGCCGGCGGCCTACCGGGAGGCCGTGGCGCGCGCCCGGGACTACATCCGGGACGGCGACATCTTCCAGGCGAACCTGGCGCGGACCTGGCGCGGGCGGCTGGACCCCGATACGGGACCGGATGCCCTCTACGCCCGGCTCTCCCGCGCCAATCCCGGCCCCTTCGCCGGCCTCGCCCGGCTCGGGGAGGCCACGGTGGTCAGCTCCTCGCCTGAGCGGCTGCTCGCCCTGGAGGGGCGACGGGCCAGCATGCGCCCCATCGCCGGCACCCGGCCCCGGGGGGAGGGCGCGGCAGATGCCGCCCTGCGGGCGGAGCTGGAATCCCATCCCAAGGAGCGGGCCGAGCACATCATGCTCGTGGACCTCATCCGCAACGACCTGGGCCGGATCTGCCGGCCGGGGAGCGTGGCCGTGGACGAGCTCATGACCCTGGAGGAGTACGCCCACGTCCACCACATCGTCTCCGAGGTGAGCGGGGAGCTGGCCGCGGGGATCGGGCCGGGCGAGGCCATCCGGGCGACCTTCCCCGGCGGCACCATCACCGGCTGCCCCAAGGTCCGCTGCATGGAGATCATCGCCGAGCTGGAACGGGGCGGGCGGGGCGCCTATACCGGGAGCATGGGTTACCTCGACGCCGGCGGCGGCATGGACCTCAACATCCTCATCCGCACCCTGGTCCAGTACGGCGACCGCCTGACCCTGCGGGCCGGGGCGGGCATCGTCGCCGACTCCGAGCCCGAGGCCGAGCTGGCCGAGACCCGTGCCAAGGCGCGCGGCCTGCTGGCCGCACTGGAGGGAGCGGGGGCATGAACTGCCTGCTGGACGGGGCCCCCGCCGATGCCCTCCCCCTGGATGACCGGGGCGTGACCTACGGCGACGCCCTGTTCGAGACCTTCCGGGTCGTGGCGGGCCGGCCCGAGGCCTGGTCCGACCACCTGGCGCGGCTGCACGAGGGGGCCGCTCGGCTGGGGCTGCCCCTCCCCGACGAGGCGGCGCTGGCGGCGGATGCCGCGCGACTCTTCGCCGACGGGGGCGACGGGATCCTGCGGCTGTGGTGGAGCCGCGGCTCGGGGGGGCGGGGCTATCGGCCCCCGGAGCCGGCTACCCCGCGGCGCATGGCCTGTCGATTCCCGCCGGTATCCGCCCCGGCACCCGCGGCCACCGTCCGCCTGTGTACCACCCGGCTGGCGCGCCAGCCGCTGCTGGCCGGGCTGAAGCACGCCAACCGCCTGGAGCAGGTCCTGGCGCGCTCGGAGTGGGACGATCCCGCGATCCACGAGGGCCTGGTCTGCGATACCGAGGGCCAGCTGGTGGAGGCGGTCCAGGCGAACCTCTTCTGGGTGCGAGAGGGCATCCTGGAGACCCCCGATTTGTCCGAATCCGGGGTCGCTGGCATTATCCGCAAGCGCGTTCTGGCCCTGGCCGGCGAGGCCGGCCTGCCCACCCGGGAGGTCCGTCAGCCCCCGGCCGTGCTCGCCGGGGCCTCCGAGGCCTTCCTGACCAACAGCGCCTTGCACGTCTGGCCCATTGCCCTTCTCGAGGGGCACGCATGGCCGGCGCCTGGGCCGGTGGCCCGGGATCTGGCCCAAAGACTGTCCAACGACCTGGAGCAGCGACCGTGACCATCAACCGCCTCCTCGGCTTCCTGCTGCTGGCCGCCTCCCTGGGCGGGGGCTGGGTCTGGATGGGGCTGGATGGCCTCGCGGGGCAGACCCTGGACGTGGAGGAACCGACGGTCATGGAGGTCCCCTCCGGCGCTTCCCTGAAGGAGATCGCCGGGGGGCTGGCTCGCCAGGGCGTCATCGACTCCGCCTGGCAGTTCGAGTGGCTGGTCCGCCTGCGCGGCGACTCCCGGGGCATCGCCGTGGGGGAATATCCCCTGCGCCCGGAGATGACCGTTGGCGACCTCGCCGACCGGCTCCTCGCCGGGGAGGTGAAGCAGTACGCCTGGACCGTGGTGGAGGGCTGGAATATCCGCCAGGTCCTCGCCTCCCTCCACCAGCACCCGGCCGTGGAACAGACCCTGCCAGAGGACCCGGAAGGGGTCATGGAATCCCTGGACGAGCCGGCCACCCATCCGGAGGGCCGTTTTCTCCCGGATACCTACTTCTTCACGCGGGGGACCACGGACCGGGCGTTGCTGCGCCGGGCCCGGGAGCGTATGCGGCAGACCCTCACCGAGGTCTGGGAGGGGCGCCGGGACGAGCTGCCCCTGGACTCTCCGGAAGAGGCGCTCATCCTCGCCTCCATCGTCGAGAAGGAGACGGCGGTTCCGGAGGAGCGCCGACGCATCGCCGGGGTCTTCACGCGCCGGCTGGAGCAGGGCATGCGCCTCCAGACCGACCCCACGGTCATCTATGGCATCGGCACCGAGTTCGATGGCAATCTGACCCGGAACCACCTCCGGGCCGCGGAGAACGACTACAACACCTACCGCCATGGCGGTCTGCCGCCCACGCCCATCGCCATGCCGGGCCGGGCCTCCCTGGAGGCGGCGGTCAACCCCGCCGAGGGGGACGCCCTCTACTTCGTCAGCCGGGGCGACGGCAGCCACCACTTCTCGGCGACCCTGGAGGAGCACAACCGGGCCGTGCGCCGATTCCAGCTCGGCGAGGGGGAGTGACCATGGCCGAACGCGGCCGATTCATCACGGTCGAGGGTATCGAGGGGGCCGGCAAGAGCACCCAGATCGAGGCCATGCGCCAGCTCCTGGCGGAGGACCATGGCCTGGAGGTCATTACCACCCGGGAGCCCGGCGGCACCGAGCTTGGCGAGTCGGTCCGCTCCCTGCTTCTGGATGGCCCCGGCATGGCCGGTGACACCGAACTGCTGCTGATCTTCGCCGCCCGCGCCCAGCACCTGGCCGAGGTCATCCGGCCGGCCCTGGCCAGTGGCCAGTGGGTGATCTGCGACCGCTTCATCGACGCCACCTACGCCTATCAGGGGGGCGGCCGCGGGATCGCCCGCAGCCGGATCGCCGCCCTGGAGGGCTGGGTTCACGGGGACCTGCGTCCGGATCGAACCTTCCTCTACGACCTGCCGGTGGAGGAAGGGCTGGAGCGGGCCGGCCGGCGCGGCTTCCTGGACCGCTTCGAGCGGGAGGAGGTGGAGTTCTTCGAGCGGGTGCGCTCCACCTACCTGGACCGCGCCCGGGCCGAGCCCTACCGGATCTGCCGCATCGACGCCTCGCGCCCGGAGAACGAGGTGGGCAATGCCACGGCCGGCCGGTTGCGGGAACTCCTGGACGAGGCGCGGCCGTGAGCGCGCCCCTGCCGTGGCAGACGGCCCCCTGGGAGCGGCTGACCCGGAGCCGGCGCGCCGGCCGGCTGCCTCACGCACTGCTCATCACCGGGCCGACCGGCATCGGGAAGGGCCCACTTGCCCGCGCCCTCCTGGCCGCCGCGCTGTGCGAGCGGTACGGGGACACCGCCTGCGGCGAGTGCCGTAGCTGCCAGCTCCGCCTGGCCGACAGCCACCCGGACCTGCTGACCCTGGCGCCGGAAAAGAAGGGGGGCAGTATCGGCGTGGAGGCCGTGCGGGAGGCCACCGCCTTCCTGCAGCTCCACGCCCACTACGGCCGGGGCCGTTCCATCCTGGTGGAGCCGGCGGAGGCGCTGACCACCAGCGCCGCCAACAGCCTCCTCAAGACCCTGGAGGAGCCCACCGCCGGCAGCCTCCTGGTCCTGGTGGCCAGCCGCCCCAACCGGCTGCCGGCCACCGTCGTCAGCCGCTGCCAGCAGGTCCACCTGCCACCGGTGGCCGCCGACGATGCGGCGGCCCTCCGCTGGCTGGCCGGAGAGGTCGGGGAGGAGCGGGACCCGGCGGAGCTCCTGGCCCTGGCCGCCGGTGCCCCCCTGCGCGCCCGGGAGCTGGCCGACGAGGCCGCCACCGTGGACTTTGCCCAGTGGCGGGCGCTGGCCACGGGGGAGGCCGATCCGGTGGCGGTAGCCGGCCGCTGGCAGCGCGAGGCCGCCACCGCGCTCACCGCCGTGGTCGCCTGGACGGAGGAGCTGGTCCGGGTGGCGGCCGGGGCCGACGCCGCCGTGCGCCAGCCCGGCCACACGGCCGCCTTGCAGGAGCTGGCCGGGCGCGTAGACTGGAGGCGATTACTGGAATTCCACGCCACGGCGGTGACCACCCTGGATGGCCTCACCCGGCGCAATCTCAATCCCGAGCTCGCCCTGGAGGGCGTGCTGGTGGCGTGGACGGAGGCCACACGCAGACCAAGGAGCTAGGCATGGATGCCACCCGCGAACGGATCCTCCACCTGGATCTCTCCAGCCGTACCGACCTCTACGCCGCCTACATGCCCTTCCTCCGTGGGGGCGGGCTCTTCGTCCCCACCCGGGCAGAGCATCCGCTGGGAGAGGAGCTCTTCCTGGTGGTTCAGCTCCCCGAGGAGCCCCAGCCCACGCCGGTCACCGGCCGCGTGGTCTGGCATACCCCGCCGGGGGCCGCCGGCCACCGGCCCGCCGGGGTCGGCCTCCAGCTCCAGGGGGACGACCACGGCGCCGTCCGGGCCCGCATCGAGGATCTCCTGGCCGGCGCCCTGGCCTCGGATCGGCCCACCCACACCCTCTAGGCCGCCTGTAGAGGGGGCCGCCGGGTCTGTTATCATTCCCGACCGCAACACCCGACCATTGCAGGCCGACCCCGAGTCGACCCAGACCCGAAGCAGGACCCGAGCCATGACCGAACCGTCCCTCGTCGACTCCCACTGCCATCTCGATCGCCTGGAGGGCGCCGAAGCGCCCGGCGCCGTGGCGCAGTACCTGGCCGATGCCCGGGAGAACGGGGTGGGCCACGTCCTCTGCGTCTCCATCGACATGGGCAACGTCCACGACGTCCTGGCCATCGCCCGGGAGAATGCGGGCGTCTCCGCCTCCGCCGGGGTCCACCCCAACGAGGAGCCGGATCCGGATACCGAGCCGTCCGTCGCCACCCTGCGGGGGCTAGCCGAGGACCCGGTGGTGGTCGCCGTGGGCGAGACGGGGCTGGACTACTTCCGCAGCGGCGAGGACGAGGACATGGAGTGGCAGCGGGAGCGCTTCCGGCGCCACATCGCCGTCGCCCGGGAGGTGGGCAAGCCGCTCATCATCCACACCCGGGCCGCCGCCGAGGACACCCTGACCATCCTCCGGGAGGAGGGGGCGGAGGAGTGCGGGGCGGTGATGCACTGCTTCGCCGAGGATCGCGACGTCGCCCGTCGCGCCCTGGACATGGGCTTCTACATCTCCCTGGCCGGGATCGTCACCTTCAAGAACGCCGTGGAGCTCAAGGAGGTGGCGAAGCTGGTTCCGGAGGACCGGCTCCTGGTGGAGACCGATGCCCCCTACCTGGCCCCGGTCCCCAACCGCGGCAAGCCCAATCGGCCCGCCTGGGTCCGCCACACCGCCGAGCACGTCGCCGAGCTGCGCGGGACCTCCCTGGAGGCGCTGGCCGCGACCACCACGGCCAACTTCCACCGCCTCTTCCCGCACGCCGAGGCCGTGGCCGCGGCCTGACGGGGATAGGATTGACTATTCAGGGAGTTACATAAGACTCCTCACGTAGATTTAAAGCTCGGCGGCTACCGTGTCCACCGCCTCCAGGGCGCGACCGATGGTCGCCGGGGCGGTGTGGAAGTGGGGGGAGAAGCGGATCCCGCCGCCGCGGTGGGCGCAGAGGACGCCGCGGTCCATGAGCCCCTGCCACAGCGCCGCGTTGTCCACGCCCGTGTGGCGGAAGGTGACGATGCCGGCCATCCGGCCCGGGTCCGTGAGCAGCTCCAGGTCGGGGTGCGCAGCGGCGCGCTCGGCTACCTCACCGGCGCGCTGGCGTACCAGGGCCTCCACCCGGTCCATGCCCACCTCCTCGAACACAGAGAGGCTCGCCGACAGGGCGTGGATCCCGAGCATGTTGGGGCTGCCGGGCTCGAAGCGCCGGGCCGAGGCCGCCGGCTCCCACTCCTTGCGGTCGAAGTCGCCGACATGCTCGACCATGTGCCACCCCCACTGGTGCAGGGTCAGCTGATCCCGCAGCTCCGGGCGGCAGTAGAAGACTCCGATCCCCTCCGGGGCCAGCAGCCACTTGTGGGCGTCGGCGGCGATGAAGTCGGCGTCGATGGCCTCCACATCCATGGCCAGCGCCCCCAGGCTCTGGATGGCATCCACCCCGAAGAAGGTACCGTGGGCCCGGCAGGCCTTCCCCAGCCGTTCCAGGTCCAGGGCCAGGCCGCTGGCGTACTGCACCGACGAGATGGCCAGCAGGCGCACACCGCCCTCGTCCAGTACCGCCTCCAGGGCCGCTTCGGGGTCGTCCCGGCCAGCCAGCTCTACCTGCATGAGTTCCACGCCGCGGTCGGCCAGCG
The DNA here is from genome assembly GCA_051745535.1 of Pseudomonadota bacterium. Taxonomy (GTDB): domain Bacteria; phylum Pseudomonadota; class Gammaproteobacteria; order Thiohalospirales; family Thiohalospiraceae; genus Thiohalospira. Next base: position 11,031 of record JBNJED010000007.1, read on the forward strand.
CCTCCCAGACCACCCGGTTGGAGGGGAACTCCTCGGCGGAGGTCACCACCCGGTCCCCGGGCTGCCAGTCCAGGCCGGCAGCCACCAGGGAGAGCCCCTCGGAGGTATTCTTCACCAGGGCGATATCGTCGGCCGAGGGGGCGCTGATGAAGGCGGCCAGGCGGCGGCGCAGGTCGGCCTCGGTCTCCAGCCACCGGAGGTAGCCGCGGGAGCCGTGGTGGGCGTTCTCGGCGGCGAAATCGGCCACGGCGGACCGGGTCCGTTCCGGCCAGGGGCCGATGGCGGCGTGGTTGAGGTGGACCAGTTCGGGATCCAGGGGGAACTCCGCGTCGGGGTCGATGGACAGGCGTTCCAGCACGGCGTCTCTCCGGATGGGTTTGGGACATTCTAGCAGCGCAGGGCGCACAACCATTGGCCCATTGAAGGGGAGGGAACCTCACCCCCATGCTAGGCTGATAGCAGCAACCAGGAGGGAAGGACCATGAGCGACCAGGAACAGACCACCAACCCCGGCGATGATCCGGCCCTGGAGGGCGTGCGTGCCGCCGCCGAGGAGGCGGTGAACGCCGGCGAGGGGTCCGAGGGCCTGGAGGAGCGGGTCCGCGAGGCAGTCCGCGAGGCCATCGGCAACGGGGCCGTCACCGCCGACCGGGTCCGGGAGCTCGTCGCCGCCGCCATGAGCGGCGTCGACGCCGGCCTGGCCGAGGAGGGCAGCCGCGGTAGCGCCGCCGTGCGCGAGGCCCTGGGCCGGCTGGAGTCCACCGCCGCCGGGGCCGGGGAACGGCTGCGCCTGGCCGCCGAGGAGAGCGGCGGCCGCCTGCGCGAGTTCGGCGAGGGCCGGCTGGAGTGGAGCCGGCGGGAGCTGGGCAGCCTCGCCGGGATGTTCACCGACGCCGCCGCCGAGGCAGTGCGCGGAGCGGGCGAGACCTTCGGCGGGATCCTCCGGGACCTCACCGGCCACGCCCGCACCGGCGTGAAGGATACCGCGGCCGAGGTGGGCGAGACCGCCGAGGGCCTCAAGGAGGACCTGGAGACCGTGGCCCGCTCGGCGGCGGAGAAGGGCCGCATCTCGGCGGCCACCGCCACGGCGCGCGTCCAGGCCGTGGTGGCCGGCACCCTGGGCGGTATTACCGAGGGCCTGGAAGGGAAGGGGCGCTAGCCGGTGTTCTGGGAGGCCATGGGGGCGGCCCGGGACCTGGGCCGCCTCCACGACATCGCCTCGGTTCTCATCCGCTACGGCATGGGGGATGTGGTCCGACGGCTGGGACTCTCCCGCATCCTGGAGCGGGCAGGGCACGCCCTGCACTGGAAGGATCCGGAGGGCATGGCCCACATGGCTCCGCCCCAGCGCCTGCGCCGCGCCCTGGAGGACCTGGGGCCCACCTTTATCAAGCTCGGGCAGATCCTCTCCACCCGGGTGGACCTGCTACCCCCGGAGTACCTGGATGCCCTGGAGGGGCTGGTGGACGACGTGCCCGCCGTCCCCTTCGAGGAGGTCCGTCCACAGCTGGAAGCGGATCTGGGGGCACCGCCGGAAGAGGCCTTTGCCTGGATCGACACCGAGCCCCTGGCCAGTGCCTCCATCGCCCAGGTCCACCGCGCCCGCACCCACGAGGGGCGCGAGGTCATCCTCAAGATCCGCCGGCCGGGGATCGAGGAGACGGTGGAGGCGGATCTGCGGCTGCTCTCACGGCTCGCGGACATGGCCGAGTCGGAGCTCCCCGAGGCACGGCGCTACCGCCCCCGGGAGGTGATCCGCCAGTTCAGCCGTTCCCTCAAGCGCGAGCTGGACTTCGCGCGGGAGGCGCGCAACGCCGACCGGGTGCGGGAGAACTTCCGCCGCGAGGAGGAGCTGGTCATCCCCACCGTCCACTGGGAGTGGACCGGGGAGCGCCTCAATGTCCAGGACTTCATCGACGGCATCCCCGGCCGGGACATGGCAGGGGTCGACGAGGCCGGCCTGGATCGGCGGCTGCTGGCCCGGCGCGGCGCCCACGCCGTCCTGCACATGACCCTGGTGGACGGCTTCTTCCACGCCGATCCCCACGGCGGCAACGTCTTCTTCCTCGCGGATAACCGGCTGGCGCTCATCGACTTCGGCATGATGGGCAGCCTCTCCGAGGACCGGCGCCAGCAGGTGGGCGATCTGCTCATGGCGCTGGTGAACCGGGATACCGAGGCGACGGTGGATACCCTGCTGGAGTGGACCGCCGGCCCGCCCTCGGACCCGGAGCGGCTAGCCGTGGAGGTGGATGCCTTCCTGGACACCTACCACGGGCTCCCGCTCAAGGAGCTCCACTTCGCCGAGATGGTCACCGACCTCATGGCCCTCATCCGGGAGCACGAGCTGGTCCTGCCGCCGGACCTCTCCCTGCTCTTCAAGTCCTTCCTGAGCCTGGACGGGCTGGGGCGGCGGCTGGACGACTCCTTCGACATCGTCGGCGAGGCGCGCCCCTTCCTGCACCGGCTGATGGCGCGGCGCTACCGGCCTGAGACGGTCTGGCGCAATGCGCGCAACCGGATGGGCGCGACCCTCGATCTGCTCAACGGCCTGCCCCGGGATCTGCGCCGCCTCATGCGGCTGGCCCGGCGGGGGGCACTCCAGGTCAATGTCGACCTGACCCGGCTCATCCAGTTCGGCCACCAGATGGACCGGGCGGCCAGCCGCCTGGCGGTGGGGCTGGTGACGGCGGCGCTCATCATCAGCACCGCCATCGTGGTCGCCTTCCTGAAGGACGGCCCCACCTTCCTGGGCCTGCCCATCTTCACCACCCTGGGCTTCGGCGGTGCCGTAGCGGGGATGTTCTGGCTGGCGCTCTCCATCCGCCACGGCAGCCACCGCGACTGAGGGGAGGAGCTTTCAGCGGCCGGCGTCGCCCCAGGTCGGGTCGTCGCTGCCGAACAGCGCATCCATGGCGCGGACATCACCCTCGTCCAGATCGCCCACGGCGGCCTGCAGGGCGAGGAGGCTCTCCAGGTAGCCGTACTTGGCGTCGGCGAGGTCGCGCTGGCTGGCATAGTAGCGCTGCTCTGCGTCCAGCAGCTCCACCTGGCTGTTGAGGCCGTTGCGGTAGCCCTGGCGGGTGGCATCCCGGGCGGTGCCGGCCGATTCCACCGCCTGTGCCACCGCCTCCAGGCTGGAACGGGCCGAGCGGGCATTGAGGTAGCCCCGACGGGCCTCCAGGCTGGCGCTGCGCCGCGCCTGCTCCAGGTTCTCCTCTGCCTCGCGCACCGCGGCGCGGGCCTCGTCTTCCTGGGCCTTCAGGGTGCCGCCCGAGAAGATCGGCATCCGGAACTCCACGCCGTAGCTCGTATCTTCAGTGTAATCGCTGGAGTCGTAGATCCCGCCCTCGGTATCCGTATAGGAGGCGACAAAGTTCACCGTCGGCCAGCGTTCGCCCTGCTTGCTCAGGACATTGGCCTGCTGTAGCTCCACCGCCTCACGCGCCTGGGCGACGGCGGGGGAGCGCTCCAGGGCGCGCTGCTCCCAGGCGCCCGGCTCGGCGGGGGCGAGGTCCCGGGCCGGCGGGATCCCGTCCAGACCGGCCAGCCCCTCCGGCATCTCGCCCAGGAGGATGGCCAGCTCCTGGCGGGAGACTTCCAGCTCGTTCTCCGCCCGGATGAGGGTAGCGCGCGCCTGATCGCGCCGGGCCAGGGCCTCGTCCACCTCGGTGCGGGCGCTGATCCCCACCGCCTGCCCCTGGCGGGCAGCGGCCAGGCGGCGCTCCATGGCGTCCATCTCCGCCCGGGCCGCCTCCAGGGACTCCCGGGCGGCCAGGACGCCGAAGTAGCGCTCGGCCACGCGCAGGATCGCCTCCTGCTCCGCCTGGCTGTACGCCTCACTGACCCGCGCGGCTTCCGCCTTGCCCGCCTGGAAGGCACCGATGGCCGTCAAGCTGAAGAGCGGCTGCTGCAGGTTCACCTGGTACTGGGTCTCGCGGTAATCGCCGTCGCTGCCAAAAGAGGTGGTCTGCCCCCCGATCTGCTGAGTCGACACCGTCTCCTGACCCCTTTGCTTGTAGGAGGCGTTGAGATTTACCGACGGCATCAACTGACCGCGCCCCTGGGTGATCCGCTCCTCGCCGCCGTCGCGGGCGGCGCGGGCCGCGGCCAGCTGCGGGTCGGACTCCAGGGCCTGGCGGTAGGCGTCCATGAGGCCCATGGGGGATTGGGCCGCGGCCGGCGTTGCACAGGCGGCGGCGATGAGCGCGCCCAGGGTCGAGCGGCGCAGGGTCTTGCCAGTCGTCATGGGACGGTTCCTTTTCGGGTTCATGCCTTCGAATCTCATGCGGATGTCCGGTGGTGGGACCGCCAGCGCAGCAATCCGTTCTCCAAGAGCGAGTAGACGGCGGGCACCACCACCAGGGTCAGCAGCGTGGCGGTAATCATCCCGCCGATGACGGCGATGGCCAGCGGCCCGTTGGTATCGGCGCCGGCGCCCAGCCCCAGCGCCGCCGGAAGGAGGGCGAGGATCACCGTCAGCGAGGTCATGAGCACCGGCCGCAGCCGGATGGGGCAGGCCTCGCGCAGCGCCTCGTCGATGCCCTTGCCCTCGGCCCGGGTCTGGTTGGTGAGGTCCACCAGGAGGATGGAGTTCTTGGCCACCAGCCCCAGCAACAGCAGCAGGCCGATCATGGAGAAGATGTTCAGGGTGTTCCCGGTCATCCACAGGGCGATGACGCCGCCGATCATGGCCAGCGGCTGCGCCACCATGATGATGAAGGGCTGCAGGAAGCTGTTGAACTGGCTGGAGAGGACCATGTAGAGCAGGATGATGGCCATGAGGAAGGCGAACCCCATGTAGCCGGCGGTCTTCTCGAACTCCTCCGCCTCGCCCATGAGGGTCACGGAGTAGCCGGCCGGGAGCATCTCCTCGCCCACTTCCTCCACGCGCTGGGCCGCCTCCGCCAGGGGCAGCTCCGGATCGCCGTAGAACTTGGCGCCGTACTGGAGGTCCACGCGGGTGATCACGGCGGGGCCCAGGACCTCGCGGAAGTCGGCGACGGTATCCAGCCGCACCGGCTCGCCGGCGCCGCTGCGGACGTAGATCCGCCGCAGGTCCGCCGGCGTGGCCAGCTCGCCGTCGGCGGCCTTGAGGCGGACGTCGTAGCGCTCGCCGTCGCTGGGGACATCGTTGTAGCGGCCCACGTCCAGGCCGCCGGCGAGGGTGTTCACCGCCATGGCCACGTCGGCGGCGCTGATCCCGAGCTGGGCCGCCCGGCCGCGGTCGAGATCCACATCCACCTGGGGCAGGTCGAGCTCCAGCTCCCGATCCAGGCGGCCCATGCCATCGATCTCCTCCAGCCGCTCCTGCAGCTTTCTCGAGAGGCGGCCCACCTCGTCGAGGTCATTGCCGCGCACGGCGAACTGCAGGGGGTCCCCGCGCTGGCCGCCGATCATGGGCTGCTTGCGGGCGAACGCGCGGACCCCGGGGATCTCCCTGAGCTCCCGGTTCACCTCGGCGATGATGGCCTGCTGGGAACGCTCGCGCTCGGCCCGGTCCACCAGGCGGACGAAGGCCAGACCCTCGTTCACCTGGCCCTGGTCCCCCAGGCCGATGGCGGCGAAGTAGCCGTAGACGTCGTCCCGCTCTTCGAGGATGGCTTCCACCTCCCGGAGCTTCTCGTCGGTGTAGTCGATGTTCGAGCCCAGCGGCGCCCGCAGGATGACCATGAAGGCGCCCTGGTCCTCCTCGGGGGTGAAGGTCTTGCCCACGTCGGCGAAGAACCAGGTGGAACCCCCGACCATGGCTGCCACCAGGGCGATGACCTTCCAGCGATGGCCCAGGGCGGCGCCGAGCAGGCCCCGGTAGGCCCTCTCCATGGCCTGGAAGGCGTTCTCGAACAGGTGCCAGAGCCGGTTGTGGCGCGGCTCAACGCTCAGAAAGCGGGAGCAGAGCATGGGGGTGAGGGTCATGGAGACAAACCAGGAAACCAGCACCCCGAAGGTCACCACCACCGCGAAGGACTCGAAGAAGCGGCCGATGATCCCGCCCATGAAGATCACCGGGGCAAAGATGGCCACCAGGGTCAGGGTGGCGGCGAGGACGGCGAAGACCACCTGATTGGTGCCGTTGATGGCCGCCCGGATGGGGTGGGGGTCCAGCTTCTCACGGTGGCGGTAGATGTTCTCCAGCACCACGATGGCGTCATCCACCACCACGCCCACCAGGAGGAGGAGGGCGAGGAGGGTGAGGTTGTTGAAGGTGTAGCCGGCGAAGTACATCACCGCGATGGCACCGAGCAGCGATACCGGGATGGCCACCGCGATAATGGCGGTGGATCGCAGGCTCTTGAGAAACAGCAGCACCACGATGGCCGCTAGCAGGGTGCCGAGGACGACGTGCTCCTCAAGGGCGTGGATCATCTCCATGATGTAGAGGGAGTCGTCGGAGGAGACGGTGAGCTCCATCCCGGCAGGGAGCTGGGGGACGATCTCCTCGTCCAGGCGGCGTTTGACCTCTTCGGTGATGGCCACGGTATTGGCCCCGGCGATCTTGACCACGCCCAGGCCCACGGTGGACTCGCCACGGTAACGCGCCAGCTCGCGGTAGTCCTCCAGGCCGTCCTCCACCTCCGCGAAGTCCTCCAGCCGGATGTTGCCACCATCCCGGCTGGCCACCACCATCTCCGCCAGCGCCTGGGGATCGTGGTACTCCATGTCCAGTTTGAGCAGGCCCTCCGAGCGCTCGGAGACCAGGAAACCGCCGGGGAACTGGACGTGCTCGCGATCGAAGGCGTCCACCACCTCGGGGACGGTGACGTCCACCGATGCCATGCGGTCGAGATCGAGGTTCACCCGGATGGTGCGGTCGCGCCGGCCGCCCAGCCGCACGCGGCCGACGCCGTTGACCGTCTCCAGCTGCTTCTTGATGACGGTGTTGGCGTAGCGGTTGAGCTGCTGCTGGGTCCGGTCCCCCTGGAGGGAGAGCCACATGACCGGCGAGGCCCCGGTCTCCACCTTGCCCACCACCGGGGGTTCGGCATCATCGGGGAGTTGCTCCAGGACCTGGTTGACCTTGGACTGGACCTCGTTGAAGGCGACGTCCACGTCCTTGCTCAGGTCGAACTGGATGGTCACCACCGAGACGCCGGGGGAGGAGCTGGACTCGATGCGGTCGATCCCCGGGACGCTGTTGACCTGGGCCTCGATGACGTTGGTCACCGAGGAGTCGACGACCTCGGGATTGCCGCCGGGGAGGGTGGTGGTCACCGAGACCACCGGGAAGTCGATATCGGGGAACTGGTCCACCCCCATGCGCTCGTAGGCCACCAGCCCGAAGAGGACCAGCACCAGCGAGAGCATCAGCGCCAGGACGTGGCGCCGGATGGATAGCTCCGGGAGGGTCATTCGTCGTCACCCTCGCGCAGCCGCACGTCGGCCCCGTCGGAGAGATAGTCGGCGCCATCCCGGGCGATGGAGTCGCCGGCGTCCACCCCCTCAAGGATGACCACCCGCCCGTCGAAGCGGAAGCCGGTCTCCACCTCGTTCTCCACCGCCTTATCGTCCTCGAGGGTGTAGACCACCTCGCCGGCCGGGCGCCGGACCACGCTGGTCTGGTCCACGACCACCGCCGCCGGGAGCCGGTTGCGGACGATCTCCCCGACGACACCGGCACCGTCGCGCCAGCCGCCGGGATTGTCGAAGTCCACCAGGACGTCGAAGGAGCGGCTGGCATCGCCCACCCGCTCGCGCAGGGCGGTGACCTCTGCCTCGACCACCGCATCCGGGTCGGCGGGCAGGCTCAACCGGACGCCCATGCCGGGCTCCACCCGGCCGGCGGCGGTCTCCGGCAGGGGCAGGACCGCACGCAGGGCATCCGGGGCCACCAGTTCGAAGAGGGGTTCGCCGACGCCGGGGTAGTCGCCCTCGGCGATGTGCCGTTCCACCACGCGGCCGGCAACGGGGGCGCGTACCCGGGTGAGCCGGAGGTCGCGCTCCGCCCGCTCAAGGTCGGCCTCGGCCCCCGCCAGGCGGGCGCGCGCCTCCTCCAGGCCGGTCGCGGCCGCGTCCATCTCCGACTCGGAGACATAGTCCTCGTCCGCCTGGGCGCGCAGGCGCTCCACTTGCCGGGCCTGATTGCGGATCTGTGCCTGCAACCGCCGGACCTCGGCGCGGGCTGCATTGCGCGCAAGCAGGAAGGGCTCCCGGTCTAGGGTGGCCAGCTCGTCCCCGGCGTCCACCCGGTCCCCGGCATCCACCGCCACGGTCGTGACCCGGCCGGCCACCTCGGCCCGCAGGGTGGGCGCCGTCTGCGCCCGGACCCGCCCCACGGTGTGTTCGGTGATGTCCACCGCCTCCTCCCGCGCGGTATCCGCCTGGACGAGCATGGCGCGGTCGCTGGCCATCTCCTGACGCCCCTCGTCCGCCTCCTCGCCGCAACCGGCGAGGAAGAGCAGGGGGACCAGGGCGAGCCGGGTGCAAACCGGGGCGAGGGAGGTAGAGGAGCGGGGTGAGGGCATCGCTGGTTACTCGCCGGTGTCGGGTTGGCGGAGGATCCCGGTCAGGAGAATGTCGACCAGGGCATCGCTGTAGCGCTCGGGCTGGTCCTTCATGGCGGCACCGTCGTTCTCCCGCTCCAGTGCCTCGCGATTCATGAAGAAGAAGAGGTCGGCCCCCACCAGGGCGGAGACCAGCACCGCGGGGTCGAAATCGCGCCGGAAGGTGCCGGCCGCCTGGCTCTCCTCGATGATGGAGACGACGTAGCGGAAGTGGTTGGAGAGCACGTTCTCGGCCAGCTCCCGGCCGCGCGGGTTGTCCCGATCCTGGATCTCGCGCAGCACCAGCCGGCTCAGGTCCTCCCGCTCGAAGAGGTGCTTGAGGTGCTGCCGGGCGAAGCGCCGGAGCCGTTCCTCCATGCCGTCCGACGATGCGTCGAGTTCGTTGCGAAGCGCATCGAGCCCCTCCCGGCAGGCATTCTCCAGGACTGCCTGGTAGAGCTCCTCCTTGGTCCGGAAATGATAGAGGATATTCGCCTTGCTGGTACCCGCCGCCTCGGCGATGGCGCTCAACGAGACCCCATCGAAGCCGCTGCTGGCGAAAAGATGCTCGGCCGTCTCCAGGATCGCGACGATGCCCTGACCCCGCTGGACCGCCTCGGAATCCATATTCATGGCTCCACCCCCCTTGTTGCACGCACTGCCATTTCTTTTTTATCAGTATCTTGACGATAGAACCGAAACCGGATTCTCAGGTGTTTCACCAGCCTGGATCCGGCCCGACTGACCAACTGGTTAATTGCATTCTGGATCGCCACGGCCGGCAAGGCAAGGTTCGCAGGCGGCCCGACGGGCTTGCCGGCCCGCGGCCCGAAACCGGATCGGAGACCCGGTCCCGAGGGGCTCCTCAGTACGCCCGGACACGGCCACCGGGAATCCGAAATCCGACACGATCCATTTCCCGGCGATCACGACCCCGTCCTTCACCGAGTATCGCGACGAGGTCGCAACGAGGCCGCCAGGCCATCGCCACGAAGCGGGATCCACGGGGGCGGTTGGGGCCCCGCGCCGCAGCAGCGAGCAGCCCGGGTGCCTCTCCTGGCCCTCCTTATGCTTCGCATAATGTATATTATGTTAAGTCGTGGCCAGGATGGTTTCCGCGTGGTCCGGGCAATCTGTCCCGGGCGCCCCCGCTGTGCCACAATGCGGCCATTCCGGTTGATTGAGGGCGTTCCATGGCGGGACGAATCCGCGGCCTTTCGACCTCGGCCCTGATCGGGGCGGTCGTGCTCATGCTGCTGGCCGGCTGTGCCCGGGAGGTCTACCTTGAGCCCACTGAGAATGTCGTCGAGGTCCGGCAGGCCGGGGACAAGCAGCTGACCTGTGGCGAGTTGGATCAACGTATCGGTGACCTCTACGGCCAGGCGATGGATTTCGCACCGGAGGGTTTCCATGAGGATCAGGGCAATACAGCCGCCGGCAGTATCGGGACCTTCGCCTTCAGTCCGGCCTATCTCTATGTCCTGCGCAACGAGGTCGTGGACAAGCCGCGCCAGCGCGAGCGCTTCGACGCCGTTACCGGCCGCATCGAGTGGCTACAACAGCTCAAGGCGCGCAAGCACTGCTTCGAATACTGAATCGCCAGGACAACAAGGAAGCCCGGAATAGACCGCCAGTTCGTGAGAAAAACCGGCCCCGGCCAGAGGGGCCCGATCCACGTCGCAGAGGGGGAACCGTGAGTCGCGACGCCGTTACGCCGCTTCGCTATCGAGTCGAACCCTTCCGGCCATCCGGCCATGAGTTTGCAGTGGACCTCACGGTCCCGGAACCCGATGCGGCGGGTCAGCGGCTTACCCTGCCCGCCTGGATTCCGGGCAGCTACCTCGTCCGCGACTTTGCCCGCCATATCGTGGAGATCGCGGCCCGGGACGGGGACGGTTCGCCGGTTCCCCTCACCAAGGAGGACAAGCAGACCTGGCGGGCCGCCCCGGCCAAGGGGCCGCTGCTGCTCACCACGGTCGTCCACGCCCACGACCCCTCCGTGCGCAGCGCCTGGCTCGATCGGCGGCGGGGCTTCTTCAACGGTACGTCCCTCTTCCTGGAGCCGGTGGGCCACGAACACCGCCCCTGCGAACTCCAGCTGGACCCGCCACCCGCCGGGTGCGTGGACGGCGAGTGGGGCGTGGCCACTGCCCTGTCCCCCGCCGGCGCCGCCGAGGGAGCCTTCGGGACCTATCGGGCCGTGGACTATGCCACCCTCATCGACAGTCCGGTGGCCATGGCCCCGCTGGCCCGGGTGGGCTTCGAGGTCGCCGGGATCCCGCACACCATCGCCATCAGCGGCCAGCACCGGGCCGACCTGCAGCGGCTCGCCGAGGATGTCCAGCGGATCTGCGAGGAGCAGGTAGCGGTCTTCGGGGAGCTGCCGGTGACCGAGCGCTACGTCTTCTATCTCCACGTGGTCGGCGACGGCTACGGCGGCCTGGAGCATGCGGACAGCACCGCTCTGGTCGCCAAGCGGGACCACCTGCCGCGACCCGGCGGTGACGTGGACGCCGACGGCTACGCCGAGCTGCTGGGGCTGTTCAGCCACGAGTACTTCCACCTCTGGAACGTCAAGCGGATCCGCCCGGCAGCCTTCTCCCCCTACGACCTGCGCGGTGAGGTCCACACCACCCTCCTCTGGGCCTTCGAGGGCATCACCTCCTACTACGACGACCGCGCCCTGATCACCGCCGGGCGCATCGGTCGCGACGCCTATCTGGAGCGGCTGGGCCGGGTGATCACCCGGGTCCTGCGCGGCAGTGGCCGGCACCGCCAATCGGTGGCCGATTCCAGCTTCGACGCCTGGACCCGCTTCTACCAGCAGGATGCCAACGCCCCCAACGCCATCGTCAGCTACTACGCCAAGGGGGCCCTGGTCGCCCTGGCCCTGGACCTGTTGTTGCGGCGCGATGCCGGCGTCCGGCTGGACGACGTCATGCGCCGCCTGTGGGTCGAGCACGGCCGTCCCGGGATCGGCGTCCCGGAGGACGGGGTCCAGCAGGCGGCCGAGGCGGTATCCGGGCTCGATCTCGGCGATTTCTTCGTGCGCTACGTCCACGGCACCGAGGACCCGCCCCTGGCGGAACTCCTTGAGACGGTAGGGGTGGCCCTGCGCAGCCGCCCCCGTTCCGGCCGGGATGACCGCGGCGGCACCGCGGGGGGCGACTCCGTGGTCCCGGCCTGGACCGGGGCCGTGGTCGCCGACGAGCAGGGTTCGACCCGGGTCCGCACGGTACATGCCGGGAGCCCAGCGGAGGCAGCCGGGCTCTCTCCGGGGGATGAGCTGGTCGCGGTGGCCGGTCTGCGCGCCACCGCCGCCGGCCTGGACGAGGTCCTGCGGCGCTATCCCGCCGGCGAGGCGCTGTCGGTCCACGCCTTCCGCCATGACGAGCTGATCACCACCACGCTGCGGGCCACCGAACCGCCCCGGGATACCTACTATCTGGACCTGGTGGCCGAGCCCGCGCCGGAACAGGAGCAGCGCCGGGAGGAATGGCTTGGCCACCCCTGATACCAGCAGGGCGGACGTCGCCGGGGTCGTCCTCTGCGGCGGTCGCGGCACCCGCATGGGCGGCCGGGACAAGGGGCTGGTCCCCCTCGCCGGCACCCCCCTGGCGGAACGGGCCGCCCGGGCCCTGGCGCCGCAGGTGCAGCGGCTGTGCATCAACGCCAACCGCAACCAGGCGGCCTATGCCGAGCTCGGCTGGTCCCTCTGCCCGGATCCCGTCGCCGACTACCCCGGCCCCCTGGCCGGCTTCCTGGCCGGCCTGCAAGAGGCAGGCGAGTGGCTGGCCACCGTGCCCGGTGACAGTCCCCGCCCCCCGGCCGATCTGGTTCAGCGGCTGCTGGGCGGCGCCCGGGAGGCCGGGGCCCCGGCTGCCCTGGCACAGGCCGAAGGGCGACGGCAGCCGGTCTTTGCCCTCCTCCATCGGGAGCTGCGCCCCCGACTGGAGGCGGCGCTGGCCCACGGGGAACACGCCACGGGGATGTGGCTGGCCGAGGTCGGCGCGGTGGAGGTGCCCTTCCCCTCGTCGGCGCCCTTTGCCGGTATCAACACCGAGGCGGAGCTCGCCCGCCTGGAAGCAGAGGGGGCCTGAGGCCGTGGGTCATCGGGGGCATTCCGGGATGGACCGCAACGGGCACACCGCCCTGCGTACCGGCAGGGTCGGGGGGTAGGCCGGCATGGGGATGGAGAGCTTCCACGTCCTGGTGGCCGATGACCTTCGCTCCATGCGCAACGTCATCAAGTCCATCCTGCGCAACATCGGCTTTGCCGAGATCTACGACGCGGAGGATGGTCAGCAGTCCCTCAATATCCTGCGCAACCAGTCCATCCACCTGGTGGTCTGCGACTGGAACATGCCCAAGATGACCGGCCTGGAGCTGCTGGAGACCATGCGCGCCGACAGCAGCCTCGCCGACATCCCCTTCATCATGGTCACCGCCGAGAACAGCAAGGAGCGGATCACCCAGGCCATCGAGGCTGGCACCGACGAGTACGTGGTCAAGCCCTTCAACGAGGAGACCCTGCGCAAGAAGATCGCAAACGCCCTCCGGCGCCACGTTTCCTGATCGAACCACCGTTTCCCTCGTTGAACGGACAGCGGTAGAGTGGCCTGATATGTAGGCGTACGCGCTTTTGCCATCGCCAGGGCCTCCCATGCCGACGACCGGTGCCGAAACGGCTGCTCCCCTGCCGGAAAGGGGCATCCGGACCCTGTTACGGGACTCCACCCGGGACCTGCACGTCGCGGTGGAGGCCACGCCCGTCCTGCACCGGCTCATGGGGCCGGCCGTTACCGCGGACGACTACCGGCTCCTCCTTGGCCGGCTCCACGGCTTCCATGCGCCGCTGGAGGAACGGCTGCTGGCCGGCTGCGGGCCGGGCGAATCGCCCCCCTTCCAGCCGCGGGCCGAGCGCCTGGCCCGCGACCTGGGTACCCGGGGTACCGACACGGCCACCCTCCCCCGTTGCCCTCATGTGCCCTCGCCCCGTGGCCGCGCGGGGCTGCTGGGGATGGCCTGGGTGCTGGAGGGCTCCGCCCTCGGGGCGCAGGTGATACGCCGTCACCTGACGGAGCGGCTGGGCGCCGATGTCATCGGCCCCTTCCACGGGGAAGAGGACCCGGCGGCCTGGCGGGCCTTCCTGGCGCTCCTGGAGGGTTACCCCTGGGGAGACGCCGAGCGTGCCGATGCGCTCCACGGCGCGCGCGCCACCTTCGGCAGCCTGCTCCGATGGCTGGAGGAGGACCCCGTTGGATAAGGTCGACCTGCACAACTGCCACCAGGAGCCCATCGCCACCCCGGGCAGTATCCAGCCCTTCGGTGCCCTGCTGGTGCTTGCGCCGACGGATCACACCATCCGCATGGCCAGTGCCAACGCCGGCAACCTCCTCCCGGGAGCGCCGGACGCCGCCACCCTCCTCGACCGGCCACTGACGGAATGGCTGCCCTGCGCCGCCGCCCTCGAGGAGATGGAGCGGACGCTGGAACAGCGGCCGAAGGCCGTCAGGCTCCTGCCCGCGCTACCGGAGGGCGAGCCGACCGCCCTCCACCTCACGGCCCACCACAGCGGGGACGGGCTGGTCGTGGAGCTGGAACGGCTGACCGATCCGGCGACCGAGGGCGGCGCGGGAACCATGGAGGAGCTGGATCATTTCCTCCATCGCTTCACCGGCTGGAAGGATCCCGATGCCCTGCTGGCCTTCGCCGCTGGGGAACTGCGCCAAGTGGCGGGCGCCGAGCGGGCCATGGTCTACCGATTCGACGCCGACTACAACGGTACCATCGCCGCCGAGTTCACCGACGGGCGACCCCGGCGTTACGAGGGGCAGCGCTTCCCCGCCAGCGACATCCCGCAGCAGGCGCGGGCCCTCTATCGCCGCAACCGGGTACGGACCATCCCGGATACCGCCTATGCCCCTGTCCCCCTGCTGGCCCGGGACCGGGACGTCGAGGCGGCGGATCTGGGCATGGCGCTGCTGCGAAGCGTCTCGCCCATCCATCTGGAGTACCTGAACAATCTCGGCGTACGGGCGACCCTCGCCATCTCCATCCTCGACGAAGAGGACGATCTCTGGGGCATGCTCGTCTGCCATGACGGCGAGCCCCGGACATTTCCGCCCGCCGTTCGCGCCTACAGCGCCCGGCTGGGAGAACTCCTCTCGGCCCACATCCCCCTCCTCCGGCTGCGTCTGGAGGAGGAGGCCACCGACCGGGGCCTGGACCGTATCAACGAGCTCTTCGCCGATCTTCCCCGGGCCGACGACCTCGTGACCTACCTGGAACAGCGGGCCCCCGAACTCCTGACCGCCTTCGAGGCCGAGGGGATGATGGTCTGCCTGCGGGGGGAGTGCTACACCATGGGGAAGGCACCGCCATCGGGTTTGCAGGAGGTGCTGGAGGCCACGGTCACCGAGGCCGGTACCCACGACGAGATCCTGGCCACCAACAGCCTGGGCCGACAACGGGAGGATGGCACCTCTTCCGGATGGGTTGCCGGGGCCCTCTACGTTCCCCTGGCCAACCACGGCAATGACTACCTCTGCCTCTTTCGCCAGGAGCAGATCGAGACCATCGACTGGGCCGGCAATCCCAACAAGGCGATAGAGCGCAATCCCGATACCGGCCGACTCTCGCCGCGCAAGTCCTTCGAGCTCTGGCGGGAGGAGGTGCGCGGCCAGAGCCTCCCCTGGCAGGAACACCATATCAAGATGGCCGAGAAGCTTTCTCAGCTGGTGGGCCTGCACCAGGGGTACAAGGTCCGCCAGGCGCTGGAGATCGGGGCGCGGCTGCAGCACCAGGCCCATCACGACGCCCTCACCGGTCTACCCAATCGCACCCTGCTGCTGGACCGGCTGCAACAGGCTATGGAGCGGGTGGACCGCCATGGCCACAGCCTGGGCCTGCTCTTCACGGACCTGGATGGCTTCAAGGCGATCAATGATTCCCTGGGCCACGCGACCGGGGACCGGGTGCTGATGGAGATCGCCAACCGCCTCGCCACCGAACTGCGTGACTGCGACACCGTGGCCCGCCTGGGCGGTGACGAATTCGTCATCCTGGCAGAGACGGGATCGCCGGACGAGGCCCGGGACGCCCTGGGGGCCATTGCCCAGCGGATCATCGATACCGTGGCACACCCCATGGAGTCGGAGTCCGGGCAGCCCCGCTTGGGGACCAGTATCGGCATCGCATGCCATGTCGCCCCCGAGACGGGGTCGGCCCGGGCGACGCCGGAGCAGCTCCTGCGGCAGGCGGATGCGGCCATGTACGAGGCCAAGCGGACCGGGCGCAACCGCTACACCTTTGCCCGGGAAGAATGACGTTGAGCCTCAGGCGGGACTGACCGCCACGGACAGTCGTGCCGGCGGCCCCAGGCGGGGGAGATCGGCGAGGTCCCGGACCTGCGCCGCCTCGGCGGCGCGCCAGAAGAGGGCCCGATGGGCCAGGCGGTGTTCGGGGGGGCGGCGCGGGTCCAGGGTCATCAGGGCCGTCAGCCACTCTGGCCACCGCGCCCGATTGCAGACCCCCCACGGCGCGGCCTCCGCTCCGGCCAGGACCATCTCGCGCAGCTCCTCCGGCCAGTGAACCCCGGCGGGCAGGCTCACCACCACCTGCCCCCAGGCTAGCCGCCCCGCACCGGGGCCCGTCTCCGGGATGGCCTGATCCACCAGGGGGGCCCAGCCGGCCTCGGGATCGGGGGTCGCGCCCGTGAGCACAACCTCGTCGCCCATCCGGCGCCAGGGCGCCAGCGCCACGAGCTGCGGCAGGGGATTGCCCGTGGCGGGTAGCAACCAGGTGACCGCGGCATGGCCCCCGGCCGGCGGCGCCTGCTGCCATAGAAGGCGGTTGCCGGCCGCGCGCCTCGGTTCCGGACGATGCCGGAGGCGGGCCGAGGGCGCTCTCACCTCACTCCGACGTCTCATCCTCCCCTCGCAGGAAGTCGGTCACCGGCCCTGAGGCTCCCGTCGGGAGGTCGTCCGTCAGCCGCCGAAAGGTTATACCGGCCTCCGAGGCTGCCGCCTCCATGTGTTCGGCCTCGGAGTATCCGGGGCCTGCGACGACAAGGCCGCGGCCCGGCAGATCGCCCAGGAGTCGGCCGGTATCCAGCTTCGGTTCATCCGCGTAGTAGGAGAGCAGCGCGGCGGCGCTGACATCAACCTGATCACAGTGGAGAAAACCGATATCACGCAGGAGGGTATCGGCCTCGCCCTCCGCTTGAAGGTCACGGGCCCGGTCCAGCACGGGCTCCAGCGGTCGGCCGTGACGCTGCTGGTAGCGGTCCGCAGCGTCCGAGGCGCGCCAGACCATGGGGTCCAGCAGGAGGGCTGCGCCCAGGGCCGGATGGCGGCTGCTGGCCAGGAACCAGGCGACCTGGTTGGCTCCGCGCTCCACCCCCAGGAAGTGGATCCGGCCATGGCCCTCGCTCAGGAGCCAGTCGAACCAGGCCCCCGTCTCGGCCATGCCATCGCGGTGCAGGCGGCGCCACGGCCCCTCGCACTGCCCACCAGCGGGCTGCAGGAGCAGCACCCCGTAACCCTCCGCGGAGAGCGCCTCCCGGAGCCCTTGCCAGTCGCGCGTCTCCGACCGGTCGGGTCCGGGCTGGATCAGGATCACGCCCCGCCCCGGCTCGGTCGGTTCCA
>JBNJED010000008.1:0-27296 GCA_051745535.1 Pseudomonadota bacterium
GACCCTCGACCTTGCCGGCACGTTTCAGCCGCGACCGCCGATGACCGCCGATCTCCGGCTCACCGGCAAGGGGGTGCAGGTGGTCGACCTCCCCGAGGCGCGCGTGCAGGCGACGCCGGACCTGCGGCTGGAGCTGACCCCCGAAGAGGTAGCCTTCACCGGCGAGGTCCGGATCCCCGAGGCCCGCCTGGTCCTGCCGGAGGGGGGAGGTGCAACGGGGGCCTCCCCTTCTCCCGACGTAGTCTACCGCGACGCCCGGGAGGAGGAGGCGGGGCTGCCGGTCCGGGCCGATATCCGGCTGTTGCTGGGGCCCCGGATCTATCTGCGCGGCCACGGTTTCCGCGGCCGGCTGGAGGGGGATCTGCGGCTGCTGCAGGAGCCGGGGAGCCCGCCCCGCGGGCGGGGCGAGCTGGTCATCCAGGACGGCCACTACCGCGCCTGGGGTCAGGAGCTCACCGTCGACAATGGCCGGCTGCTCTTCGCCGATACCCCGGTGGACAACCCCGGCCTCGACCTCCGGGCCGAACGGCCCGGCCTGCCGGTGACCGCCGGCGTCCACGTGGGCGGCCGCCTGCGCAACCCGAACCTGGCGCTCTACTCGGACCCGGCCATGGAGGACAGCGAGATCCTCTCCTGGGTCGTCCTGGGCCGACCGCTGGAATCGGCCAGCGGCGAGGAGGGGGCGAGCCTGGCGGCCGCGGCCACCGCCCTGCAGCTTACCGGCGGGAGCCGACTGGCCAACCAGCTGGGGGATCGCTTCGGCATTGACGAGGTGGGCATCGCCTCGGGGACCACTGCGGACTCCGCCGCGCTGGTCCTGGGGACCTGGCTCTCGCCGCGGCTCTACGTGCGCTACGCCATCGGCCTCACCGAGGACATCAACACCCTGCGCACCCGCTACCTGCTGGACGACCAGTGGACCCTGGAGGCCGAGACCGGCGAGGCCAGCGGCATCGACCTCCTCTGGTCCATCGACCGGTAGCCCCGGAGGCCCCACCGCATGGCCGCCCTGCCCGCCGCGGCGCTACAATCCGGGGCACCGGATACCACAAGAGGAGGCCCCCAATGTCCCTGACACCGTCCACCATGCTGGAGCTGGGCACCCCCGCCCCGGACTTCGCCCTCCCCGAGCCGCTCACCGGCGAGACCGTCCGCCTGGCCGACTTCGGCGACGCCCGGGGGCTGCTGGTGGTTTTCATGTGCAACCACTGCCCCTACGTCAAGCACCTGCGCGACGGCCTAATCGCCTGGGCGCGGGACTACACCCCCCGGGGCATCGCCACCGTCGCCATCAGCAGCAACGACGTGGACAACTACCCCGATGACGCCCCGGAGAAGATGGCCGAGGAGGCGCGGTCCTTCGAGTATCCCTTCCCCTACCTCCACGACGCGGACCAGTCCGTGGCGAAGGCCTACCGTGCCGCCTGCACCCCCGACTTCTTCCTCTTCGACGGCGAGCAGCGGCTCTTCTACCGCGGCCAGTTCGACCGCGCCCGGCCCGGCAACGAGGAGCCAGTGACCGGCTCCGATCTGCGCGCTGCCGCGCACGCCCTGCTCGCCGGCGAGCCGGCCCCGGCGGAGCAGGTCCCGAGCATGGGCTGCAACATCAAGTGGAAGCCGGGCAACGAGCCGGACTACTTCGGCTGAGGCCAGAGGGGGACGACGCCGCGCACCCCGGTCATACGGCGGTCACCTCCCTGTCATCACGGTGTCACGTGCCAGCGCGCAGTATCGCGGGGCAGACCCAGGCAGGAGGACCCCATGATGGACAGTGCAACCCGGTCCGCCGGCGGCGACGACCTTTTCGACAGCCAGTAGGGCGGGTCCTACTCGCCCTGCTCCAGCCGCTCCAGGTGGGCGCGCAGCCGCTCGGCGTAGTCGTGGACCGCCCGCGGCGTGCGCCCCTCGTGGAGGCGCTGCAGGACCACGCGCAGCCGCCGGCCGCCCCGGTCGCGGGCGTCGCGGTCCGCCTCGGCCTCGGCCTGGCGGATGAGGGTCTCCACCTCCCGGAGCTCGCGCATGGACTCCAGCTCCGGGGGGACGAAACCCGCATTCTTGAGCAGGCGATAGCCGGCACGCAGCTCCTCCGGGACGAGGCTGTCATCCTCCAGGGCCAGCGGCTCGCCCCGCCCGGGGAGCTCGTCGAACTCCCCGCGCTCGGCGGCCTCGCGGATGCGCTGTTCGGCCAGTTCGTCGAGCAGGCTCACCCTCGCCCCCTACGCCATTCATTTGGGCCGCCATTCTAGCATCGGCGGCCGCTACCCTCCGCCCGACACCCCGATCACCCGGGACCCCGATCGCCCGGCACCCCGGTCTGATAGGCTGGGCCCATGGAAGAGTACACCGACGACCTCACCGCCCTGCTGGACCTCCTGCCGCCGGACCTGCGGGCGGCCGCCGCCGCCCTGGATCCGGAGCGCCTCGTGGAGTTCGTCCTCGACCGCGGCCGTCCGGCTACGGCCCGACTGGACCACGGCCGCACCGAACTCTCCGCCGTCCCGCTGGAGCAGGCCGAGCTCGATGCCATCGCCGCCCGGATCGGCACCTTCAGCGCCGACAACCGCGCCGGCGTGGAGGGGACGCTCCACCGCATCGCCGCCATCCGCAACCGCCAGGGCCGCATCATCGGTCTGACCCTCCGCGTCGGCCGCGCCGCCCACGGCATCGTCGAGCCCATCCACGACGTGGTCGCCGCGGGCCGCAGCCTGCTGCTCCTGGGCCGGCCCGGCGTCGGCAAGACCACGCTGCTGCGGGAGACGGCCCGGGTCCTGGCCGACGAGTGCGACCGGCGGGTGGTCATCGTCGATACCGCCGGGGAGATCGCCGGCGACGGCGACGTCCCCCACCCGGCCATCGGCAGCGCCCGGCGCATGCCGGTAGCGGACCCGCGCCAGCAGGACCGGGTGATGATCGAGGCGGTGGAGAACCACATGCCCGAGGCCATCATCGTCGACGAGATCGGCACCGAGGCGGAGGCGCGCGCCGCCCGGACCATCGCCGAGCGCGGCGTGCAGCTGGTGGCCACCGCCCACGGCCACTCCCTGGAGAACCTCCTGCGCAACCCGGTCCTGGACGACCTGGTGGGCGGTGTGCAGACCGTGATCCTCGGCGACGACGAGGCCCGCGCCCGGGGCGGCCAGAAGACGGTCCAGGAGCGCCGCGGCCCGCCCGCCTTCACCGCCGTGGTGGAGATCGTCGAGCGCGGCGAGCTGCGCCTGCACCCGGATACCGGCCGGGCCGTGGATCGCCTGCTGGCCGGGCGCGCACCGCGCTGGGAGGCGCGCACCGCCCGTGCCGAAGCGGCGTCCGCACCCTCTTCAGGGAGCACCCCCGCTGCCGGGGCCCCGGCCTCCGCCCCGGACTCCCCGGGGCGCCGGGGAATTACCCGCCTGCTGGCCTACGGCGTCAGCCGGGAATCGGTGGACCGGGTCCTGCGCACCGAGGGACTGCCGGCGGAGACGGTGACCAACGCCGACCGCGCCGACATGGTGGTGGCCCTGCGCAGCCGCGCCGACGATCCCCGGCTCCAGCGGTTGGTGGATACCGCGACCATCCCCCTGGTGACGGTGAAGAAGAACTCCACCGCCCAGATCCGCCGGGCCCTCGCCGATGCCTTCAACCAGGTCCACGGCGCCGATCCGGACGACGTGGATGCCGTGGTTCGGGAGAGCGAGGCCGCCGTCCGCCGCGCCCGAGAGAGTGGGGAGGAGGTCGCACTGCCGCCGCGCGAGAGCGCCCTGCGCCGCCTGCAGCACCGGATCGTCGTGCGCGAGGGGCTGGTCGCGGAGAGCCGGGGCAGTGGTGATCGGCGCCACCTGATAGTGCTACCGCCGGAATAGCGGGTTCCGGATTTAGACCGATTCCCTTATGATAGTGGGAATAGTCTAGGATACGGGCGGGACCATGGCGCGGTGGGGCTTCGGGCTGCGGGCGAAGGCAATGGGGGCGCTCCTGGCCGCCTTCCTGCTCGCCCTCATCCCCCTGGGCCTCGCCGGCTGGCAGCTGGTCGATGCCGTCCGCTCCCACTTCGGCGAGGCCTACGCCCGCAACTTCACCGACCTCCACGCCCAGCGCATCATCACCCGCATCCAGCGCGATCTGGCCCTTTCCCGACAGCTGGCCGATTCCACGGTGACCGAGGACTGGGTCCGAAACCCGGATTCAGAGGCCGCGCGGGATCGCTTCTTCCGGGAAGCGGAGCGCTATCGCGATAACTTCCGCAACGGCACCTACTTCCTCATCGACGAAGACGGCGACTACTACCTCAACGAACCGGACAAGGAGTACAGCCGGCAACCGCGCTACACCCTCGACCCGGAAGCCGAGGATGATGAGTGGTTCTTCAACATCATGGCCGACGATGACCCGTTCGTGGTCAATGTCAACACCGACGAGGCGCTGGAGGCCACCCGGGTCTGGCTCAATGTCGTGGTCACCATCGACGGGGAGCGCCGGGCACTGGCGGGGACCGGTCTCGACCTGTCCCGGTTCCTGGAGGAGTTCGTCACGCCCGACGCCCCGGGCGTCACGCCTTTCATCATCGACGGGGACGGCGCCTTCCAGGCCCATCCGGATCCGGAGCGTATCGCCTATGGCTCCGGGGCCGGCATGGACCGGGATGAGGCCACCCTCCCCGAACTGCTGTCGGAGGCCGGTGCCCGCGACCTGCAAGAGGCCATGGCCGGGGCCTCGGGGGAGGACGGGGCCGTGGAGACCCTCTGGACTTCCCTGGACGGGCAGGAACGGCTCCTGGCACTGACCCACGTCCCGGAGCTGGACTGGTATGTCGCCACCGCCGTCGACCTGCAGGCGGCTCGGGTCATGGAGGGGACATGGCTGCGCTGGAGCCTGGGCGCAGGACTCCTGACCCTGCTGCTCCTGCTGGGCGGCTTTGCCTGGGCGGTCAACCGACTCGTCCTGCGCCCCGTGCGAACCCTGCAGTCTTCCGCCAGCGCCATGGCCGAGGGGAACTACCAGGTCAGCCTGCCGGCAGCCCGCCAGGACGAGATCGGCGATCTCAGTCACGCCTTTGGCAGCATGGCCGAGCAGGTCCGGGCCCAGACAGAGGAGCTGGAGGACCGCGTTCAGCAGCGGACGCGGGAACTGGAAGAGGCCAACCGGGAGATGGCCTCGGCCCAGCGCAAGGTCAGTGACTCCATCGACTACGCCGGCCTCATCCAGCGAGCCCTCCTGCCCGATGCCCAGCTCGAGGAGCAGCTCGGTTCCGATCACTTCGTCCTGTGGCACCCGCGGGACGGGGTGGGGGGTGACTTCTACCTCTTCCACAGCGAGGGGGACCGCTTCCTCATCGGTGTGGTCGACTGCGCCGGCCACGGCGTCCCCGGCGCCCTGATGACGATGCTGGCCCGGGCCGCTTTTGACGATGCGGTCAACCGACTGGGGATCGAGTCGCCGGCCTCACTGCTTCACCATGCTGACACCACGCTGCGGGAGATGGTCCGCCAGTCCCGGATGCCCTCCTCCGTCGCCACCAACCTCGATGCCGGCCTGGCCTGCGTCGACCGGAACGAGGGCCTTGTCCGCTATGCCGGCGCCCGGATCGGCCTCCACTGGAGCGACGGCGAACAGGTCGATATGATTGCCGGGGGGCGCCGTGCCTTGTGCGATCGCCGGCACGGGGAATACACCGATGAGGAGTGCCGGGCCGATCCGGCGACGACCTTCTACATGGTCACCGATGGCTACCTCGATCAGGCCGGTGGTGAACAGGGCTTCGGCTTTGGCAACCAACGTTTCACCGCCCTGCTGCGCGAACACGCACGCCGGCCGCTGGAGGAACAGGCCCTGGCCCTGGAGGCGGCCCTGTCCGAATATCGTGGCGAGTACGAGCAGCGCGATGACATCACCGTACTCGCCTTCCGCCTAACCCCGAACCGGAGCCCCCGCCATGGCAAGCACTGATCTGTTCAGACTGCGGGAATACTTTCAGGAGCAGAATATCCTGCTCTGCTTTAACGGCCCCATCTCGCGCAGCCTCATCGAAGAGATCGGCAACGCCCTGAAGAACTATCTCGAGGCCGAGGAGACCGCCCCGGACGCCGTCATGGACGTCTTCGGCGTCTACGTGGAAATGACCCAGAATATCCGGCACTACGCCACCCGGCAGGGTTACAACGACACCGAGAGTGCAGCCACCGTGGTGGTGGCGCGGGACGAGGACGGCCACTATCTGGTGGAGTCCGGCAACCTGGTGGAACCTGCTGACGGTGAGGCCCTCCTCCGACGCGTGGAGGAGCTGGCCGGCATGGACAGCGCCGAACTCAAGGCGGCCTTCAAGAGCCAGCTCCGTACGCCCCGGGAGATGGCCGCCGCCACCGGGGCCGGACTCGGCCTCATCGACATCGCCCGCAAATCCGCGCGACCACTGGCGGCGCAGCTGGAGGAAGCGCCCGGGGGGCGCTCCTTCTTCAGCCTCATCGCCACCATCTAGGAGGGCCCTGAAATGACCGAAAGCCCCATGCAGAGCCCCATCGAGCGCGCCTCGACCCGGTCCACACCGGCAGTCACGGCCGACAGTGAACGTGGCATGCTTGCCATGCAGGGGGACTCCTATCCCGAGAACTCCTACGAATTCTTTGGCGATATCATCCGCTGGGTGGAGAACTACCTACAGGAGTCTACGGCGCCTCTGCGGCTGGATCTGCGCCTAGCGTACCTGAATACCAGCTCCGTACGCGCCATGCTGGACATCTTCGACCTCCTGGAGGAAGCCCACAACGGCGGCCGTGACGTCGCCGTGGAGTGGCTCTACGACCCGCGTAACGAGCGCGTCGCGGAACTGGCCGCGGAGTTCAAGGAGGACTGTACCTTCCCCTTCGTGATTCAGCCCAGCGAGCCTGCAGAATGAGTCCATCCGGTCCCGCTAACGAGAGCGAACTCCTGGAGACAGTCGCCCAACTCCTCGCCGACCCTGCGTACGATAACAACCCCCTGCGCGAGCCCATGGCCCAGCTCCTGGAGCTGAGTACCGGTCAGCGGGAGCGGCTGGAACGACTCATACGGATCTCCGACGGCTTCCACGAGATGGCCCGGGAGGATCACCGCAACCTCGCCGAAAGGAGCGATGCCCACCTGCGCCGACTGGAGCGCCTGGTCCGCATCTCGGATCGCTATCAGGAGAGCCTGCGGGAGCTCACCGAATCCCTCCAGGAGGCCGCCCTGCATGACCACCTCACCGGCCTGGCCAACCGCCGCTTCCTCTCCGAGCGGCTGGACGCCGAAATCGAGCGGGCGGGCCGGAGCGGTACACCATTGACCATTGCCCTCATGGACATCGACCACTTCAAGGCCGTCAACGACCGGTACGGCCACGCCTGTGGCGATCGGGTCCTGTGCGGGGTGGCCCGAACCATTACCGAAAGCCTCCGGGAATACGACCTGTGCGGCCGCTGGGGGGGCGAAGAGTTCCTGCTGATCCTGCCGGATACGACCCCTTCGGAGGCCACCGAGGTCTGCGAGCGCCTCCGGGAGGCTGTTGCCAACTCGACCGCCATTGCCGAGGAGGGGGCCGGCGTGATCACGGTGAGTATCGGCATCAGCGCCGTAACCGAGGGAGTCGGTGAGGGCCGCGCGGCTGCCATGGAGCGAGCCGACCGCCGAATGCTCTCGGCCAAGGAGGCCGGTCGCAACCGGGTAGTGGCGGCATAGGCCTCACTATCTGCGGAATGCGGGCAAAGGGGTATGGCGTCCCATTCACGTTGTGATAGAGTACGCAACTGTCGACGGCGGCAGCCTCACTGCCACTCGACGGCGCCGTGGCGGAACCGGTAGACGCGCCTGACTCAAAATCAGGTCTCTTCTGAGGTGTGAGTTCGAGTCTCACCGGCGCCACCAGGCAAGACAATCAGCAAGAAGCCCTGCGCGGGTGGTGAAATCGGTAGACACGCTAGCTTGAGGGGCTAGTGGGGGCAACCCCGTGCGAGTTCAAGTCTCGCCCCG
The DNA here is from genome assembly GCA_051745535.1 of Pseudomonadota bacterium. GTDB lineage: Bacteria > Pseudomonadota > Gammaproteobacteria > Thiohalospirales > Thiohalospiraceae > Thiohalospira. The sequence goes on from JBNJED010000008.1 coordinate 7,960, forward strand.
CGCACCATTTTTTTCCCCTCCCCCTCTCCGTTTCCAAGAGTTCGAGATGCTCCAGCGTCTGCGCGCCTGGCACAGGCAGCGCCTGCTCCGTCGTCACGGCATCGATGGCCGCGCCTGGTCACAGGCGCTCGCGCGCTTCCCCCTGGCGGCCGAACTCCCGCCGGACGAGCAGCGCACGCTGTGGGAGGTGGCCAGCCTCTTCCTCCACCGCAAATCGGTGGAGAGCGGCGGCGGCCTGACCGTCACCGCCGGGATGGCCGTGGACGTGGCCGTTCAGGCCGCCCTCCCCCTGCTCCACCTGGACCCCCACTACCTCGACGGCTGGCACGCCGTGATCCTCCACCCCGGGACCTTCGTTGCCCACCACGAGGAGGTGGACGAGGCCGGCGTGGAACATGTCGGGGAGCGGGAGCTGGCCGGAGAGGCCTGGGATCGCGGACCGCTGGTCCTGGCGTGGGAGGATGCCCGCCCCGACCACCCCTGGGCGGACGAGGGCAACGTGGTCATCCACGAGATGGCGCACAAGATCGACGCCGCCAACGGCGTCGCCAACGGCTTCCCGCCCCTGCGCCCCGACATGGACCCGCACCACTGGACCGCCGTCTTCGAGGCTGCCTGGGCGGACCTGGAGGCGGCCGACGAGGCCGGTCACCCCGCCCTGGACCCCTACGCCCTCACCGATCCGGCGGAGTTCTTCGCCGTCGCCTGCGAGTACTTCTTCGTCCGCCCCGACGAGCTGGATGCCGCCTACCCGGCCATCTACGACCAGCTACGCCGTTTCTTCGGCCAGGACCCGCTCAGCCGGCGGGGCCGCGGGCCTCATCACGGGCACCGGGCGGGCCGAAGGCGATGAGGGTATCCCCCGCCCGGGGCTGGACCTGGGAGTCGGGGGAGAAGAAGCGGACCTGACGCCCCTCGCGCACCAGCGCCACCGGTAGCAGCCGGTCGCCGCCGTCGGCCCGCCACTGGCGGTAGGGGTACTTCTCCGTGAGCTGGGTGCGGTGGAAGACGTAGCCGCGGTAGGTATCCGCCACCAGGTCGTCGTACCAGGCATCCGCCTTGGGCGTCACCTGCCCGCGCATCCCCGGCGTGTAGGGCACCGCCCCCTCATCGCTCTTCTGCGGCGCCGGGAGCTGGAAGACCCGGTGGCGGCCGAACTCCCCGGCAAAGCGGGTGCAGACCAGGGCGTTGTAGGCGTCGTTGTCGGTGGCCGCCAGGAGGTAGCCGGCCTCGTTGAACTCCAGGGTGTGCTCGGCGTGCTCCGAGAGGACCTCGCCGTGGAAGACCGGGATCTCGGCGTTGCGCACCGGCCGCAGCCGCGACCAGGAGGGATCGGCGATGAGCACCGGCACCCGCGCCTCCCGCAGGGCCTCGGCCAGCCCCACCGTCCACGGCGAGGCACCGACGATGAGCACGCCGTTGGTCCGCGAGACGGAGAGCCCCAGGTAGCGCGCCAGCCCGCTCAGGGTGAAGCCGTGGAGGACCACGGTGGTCAGGATCAGGGCGAAGACCAGCGGCAGCAGCAGCTCCCCGCCGGCGTAACCCTGCTCCGCCATGCGCGGGCCGAAGACCCCGGCCACGGCGGCCGCCACGATGCCGCGCGGCGCGATCCAGCCCACCAGGGTCCGCTCGCGCCAGCTCATGTCGGTGCCCAGGGTGGCCAGGAAGACGCTCACCGGGCGGACCAGGAAGATCATGGCGGCCAGCAGCGCCACCGTATCCCAGTCCAGGGCCAGCAGGGTCGCCGGATCCAGATCGGCGGTGAGCAGGATGAAGACCGCCGAGACCAGGATCACGGCGATGTACTCCTTGAACCGGCGCAGCTCGCTGATGCTCGCCAGCTTCCGGTTGCCCAGCACCAGACCGAAGATGGTCACCGCCATGAGCCCCAGCTCCTCCATGTAGAGGTTGGCGGCGATGTAGACGGCGATGGCGCCGGCCAGGGCGATGGGGCCCTTGAGGTATTCCGGCATGTGGCCGCGGCGCAGGCCCTCGGCCATGAGCCAGGCGCCGGCCACGCCCAGCGCCAGTGCCAGCGCCAGCCCCAGGGCGAGGTGGATGGCCATCTCCTCCCAGCCGCCGCCCCCGCCGCTGCCGGTGTAGGTGAAGTACTCGAACAGCGCCACCGCCAGGAGGGCCCCGATGGGATCGTTGATGATCCCCTCCCACTTGAGGAAGGAGGCCGGGCGCTTGCGCAGCCGGGCGTGGCGCAGCAGGGGCAGGATCACCGTGGGCCCGGTGACCACCCCGATGGCCCCGAAGACCATGGCCACCGGCAGCGACAGCCCGCCCAGGTAGAAGGCGGCCGTGCTGCCGAAGGCGAACATGAACAGGACATTGAGGCTGACCAGCCGGCGCACGCCGGCAGCGGCCTGGCGCAACTCGTGCCACTGCAGCGACAGTCCGCCCTCGAAGAGGATGATGGCCACCCCCAGCTTGATGAGCGGCTCCAGCAGTCCGCCCAGATCCTCCGAGGGTTCCATGACCCCGAAGACCGGCCCCACCAGGATACCGGCGGTGGCCAGGAGGACGATGGCCGGGATCTGCGCCGCCCACGCCAGCCACTGGGCCGCCATCCCGAGGATGAGAACCAGTCCGAACAGCAGTGTAAGTTCGTGTCCCATGGACCCCCCGCGCGAGCAAGCGCGCCAATGTAACACCGAAGGATGGCACGACAAACCGACGCCTTCCGCCCTCTTCCACCCTGTGCGAACATGCAGTGAGTCTACCCATAAGGAGATTGACCGTGCACCGACTAGCAATCCTGCTCCCCGCCGGCCTCCTCGCCCTCGCCGGCTGCAATGGCGGCAACAACGAGCCCGATCTCGAGAGCGACGAGGCGAAGCACGCCTACGCCGTGGGCTGGCAGGTGGGCCAGAACATCCAGCGCAGCGGCATGGAGCTCGACGGCGACGCCGTGGCGGCGGCCATCCGCGACGCCCTGGCGGGTAACGACCCGGCCCTGGACCAGGAGGCCATGCAGGCCGCCATGAAGGCCGCCCAGGAGCGGAGTGTGGAGGAGCAGCAGCAGGAGGCCGAGGCCAACCGTCAGGCCGGCAGCGACTACCTGGAGGAGTTCCGGGGCGAGGATGAAGTGCAGACCAACGATGACGGCGTCGCCTGGAAGGTGCTGGAGGAAGGAGACGGCGCCAGCCCCGAGGAGGGTGCCACCGTGCGGGTCCACTACCACGGCGAGACGGTGGACGGGGAGGTCTTCGACAGCTCCCAGGAGCGCGGTGAGCCGGTGACCTTCCCGACGGATTCCGTCATCGAGGGCTGGCAGCAGGTTCTGCCGCAGATGAAGGAAGGCGGTAAGTGGAAGGTAGTCATCCCGCCGGAGATGGCCTACGGCGAGCAGGGGGCCGGCCCCGCCATCGGCCCCGGCGAAACCCTGGTCTTCGAGATCGAACTCCTCGAGGCCGACGCCGAGTAGTAGCCGACCACGGCCGCGGGATCACCCTCCCCGCGGCCGTCGCTCCCCATCCCCTCAGAGCATGCTCGAACCGTAATTCGACCCCTCCTGGGCGTCGATCTTGTGGATGGCAGTCCGATTGCCCCACTTCGCCAGATCGTCCACGCGGACCCCGAGCCACCAGAGTCGGCCCAGGTCATCCTCGCAATGCCCGGCCACCAACTCCTCTCCGGGCTCGAGCATCACCGAACGGGCGAAGGCGACCACATCCTCCCGCCGCCGGAAGACATGCCAGTAGACCACGTGGGTCTGGTCCGGATCCTTGTTGGGGACCGGGCGCTCGGTCTCCAGATCCTTCTCCAGGGCGCTGATCTCCTCGGCGTTGGCGAAATGTCCCATGCAGACTCCTCCTTTTATGGTGAGACCGAATGGCCTCTCCCCTGACTCTTGCACCCCCGCACCCGCTTTTCAAGGCACTTTCGACGCGGCTCGTGGTCAGAGCCTCACTGAACCGGGTCCAGGCCGGGGCCGGCCTGGACGGACGTGCTAGCCTTCGTGACTGGCAACACGATTTGGTCTCATTCGAACCTGGGAGCCCTCCATGACCCGTATCCGCACCCTCCTCCTCTCGCTGGCCGCCCTGCTAGTCGTCGGCACGGCCGGCCCGGTCGCGGCGGAATCCGATGACGACGTCGACCGCAAGGTCGTCTTCCACGTCGACTACGCCGACCCCGACCGCTTCAACCTGACCCTCATCAACGTCCGCAACATGGTCAAGCACTACAAGGACGAACTGCTTGACTACGACGTCCGCATCGTCTTCATCTCCCAGGCGGTGCGCTACGTCACCGACGAGGAGATGGCCGATACCCCCTTCGAGACGCCCGAGGCCTTCGAGAGCCGGCGGGCGGAGTTCCGGGATCGCCTGCAGACCCTGGCCGACGTCCACGACGTGAAGCTGGAACTCTGCAACATCACCCGCACCATCGGCGAGCTGGAGGAAGACGACCTCTACGCCAACGTGGACGTCGTCCCCTCCGGCGTGGTCCGCGTCGCCGAGCTCCAGCGCAAGGGATACCAGTACATCAAGGTCCAGTAGACCGCCGGCCCAGCCACCGCCACAGGTAGCTCTCCGGCATGGCGCGCCCGCGCAGCTGGTAGGCCAGGACATTGCGGTTGTCCAGGACCCAGCGCTGCCGGGTACGCTCGCCGTGATGGCCGGCGAAGAGCAGGCGGTCCCCCGCCACGAGCGGCGTGGTGGCCGCGGGCAACCGCTCCAGGCTCCCGTCCTCGCCCTCGCGCAACAGGGGCAGGGCCGACAGCCCCGCGCCCGGATCCCGGGGATCGCGCAGCAGCGTCCCCAGCTCCACCACGCCCCCTTCCTCCAGCCATTCCGTAATGGCCGGGGCATCGTAGGCATCCAGGCGCACGCCCCAGACCGACGGCGCCTCCCCCTCCCGGAGCAGCCCGGCGAGCCGGCTCACCAGCAGGTTGGCCCAGTCCGCCTCCTGGTGGCGGGCCTCCCGCAGGAACTCGGTTAAAAGTGGCGTCGTGACCAGGCTGAGGATCCGGCTGGCCATGATGGTCCCCGGCTGCATGACCATGTCCAGCTCGGCGGCGGCGAAGAGCTCGTCGTTGCGGCGCTGGGTCTGCCGGGCGATGGTAAAGAGTTCGGGATTGAGCTCCCGGGCCGTCATGATGATGGAGAGGTTGTCGGCATCGTCGTCGGTGGCGGCCACGATACCCACGGCCGACTCGATATCCGCCGCCCGCAGGGTCACCGCCTCGGTCCCGCGCCCGACCACCATCGTCTCCGCCTCCGCGGCGGGCGGTTCCGGGTCGATGGCCCGGCAGGGCTGACCGTGGAAGTCGAGATAGCGCGCCACGGCCCGGCCGAAGCGGCCGTAGCCGGCGATGACCCAGGTCCCCGCCGGCGGCAGGACGGGCTCGGCCAGCCGCCCCTCGTCGGTGGTGGCCAGCCACTCGTAGAGCAGATACATCCCCGGGGAGCGCAGCGCCGTGGTGAAGCGGTCGGCGAAGGTCTCGAAGGGGTTGATGACGTGGTCGGTCCCGAAGGAGCGCATGTTCTCCTCGGTCTCTCCCCGTTCCGCGCGCCCCACCGTCATCAATCCGGAGCGCAGCACCCGGGCGCTGACGCAGACGGCCAGATTCGCCCGATCGTCATTGGTGACCGCCAGGACCCCCTGGCAGTGGGGCGCGGAGAGGCCGGCCAGCTCCAGGGCGCGCGGGTCGGCGGCATCCCCGGCCAGGCCGGGGACGTGGCGGGTCAGCAGGTCGGTGGCCAGCTCGTCCCGGCGCTCACCGTCGATATCCACCACCACGCTCTGCAGCCCACGCTCGTCCAGCCCGCGGACCAGGGCCGAGCCGGTGTCGCCGTACCCGCAGACGACGTAGAAGGGCTCACCCAGGCGGCGGACGTCCCGGCGGAAGGCCCCCTCCTGGACCAGCCGGCGCAGGGCCGGGTCCTGCAGGTGGGCCAGCAGCGAGCCGATGGTGTAGAGCCAGGTAAAGACCGTGGCGTAGATGGAGACCGTCGCCCACAATCGCTGCGCCGGCGTGAAGGGGTACGGGATCTCGCCGAAGCCGATGGTGGACCCCATGTAGCTGACGAAGTAGAAGGCGTGGAAGAAGTCCATGCGCCAGGGTTCGCCGGCATTGTCCTCCCCGGGGATGAGGACGAAGCCGAGGATGGTGACGGCGTAGACCGCCACCAGCGCCACCAGCGGCGTCCGCAGCCGCAGCAGCAGGATGGGCAGGACCCGGCGGACCATGCTCCTACCGCCGAACGGTGACGGTCTCGATGACCAGCAGGATCACCGACATGAGGTTGGCCAGCAGGGCACCGCCGGCGATGGAGACCACGTGGGCCATCACGGTGGGCGTGGTGCCGGTCCCGGTGACGTGCTCCGCCACCGCCCAGACCACCGCCGCTGCGATGAGCTGGAGGTCGGCCACCAGGCTGGTGGCCAGCATGACCGCGCCGATGTGGGTCCGGTCCCCGAACTTGAGGATGGTGGCGATGAGGCTCACCACCAGGGCCGCGTAGAGCTCGTAGACGCTATGATGGGCGGGGACGTCCACCTCCCCCCAGACGAAACCGAAATTCACGGTGAGGGCGAAGACGATGAAGAAGGCGAAGGTGACCTTTTCGAGATTCATGGGAGCTCTCTCCGGTGCGCTGGAAGCCACTGTAACCGGCGCCGCGCCCTCCCGGCCACTCTCCGCCCTGCTCCTGCCGGCGGCCCTGGCCGGGGTACTCACGGCCTGCGGCCCCGCCACCCCCTCCGGCAGCGCCCTGGAGGGCCGCTACTGGGATGTCGAGGCCGGCGAATTCATCGACTTCCCCACCCTGGTGGACCGCCTGGCGGACCACGACCACATTCTCGTGGGGGAGCAGCACGACCACCCCGGCCACCACCGGCTCCAGGGCCGGCTGGTGCAGGCGCTGGCCGATCGGGGTCAGCGGCGGGCCCTGGTGGCCGAGATGTTCGATGCCGAGGACGAGGCGGCCCTGGAGGGGCTACGCAACCAGCCACCCCGGGAGGTCGGGGCCGTGGCGCGGGCGGTCACCTGGGACGGAAGCGGGTGGCCGGACTTCTCCCTCTACGAGCCCCTCTTCGCCGCGACCCTGGAGGCCGGCTGGCCGCTCCATGCCGGCAACCCGGACCGGCCGACCACCATGGACGTCCACCGCGACGGCTTCGCGGCCCTGGGGGCCGACATCCGCGCCCGACTGGCCCTGGAGGAGGAGCCGCCGGGGGACGTTATGGAGGCGCTCCGCGGGGAGGTGCGGGAGGCCCACTGCGACCACGGCACCGCTGACCTCTTCCGGCGCCAGGCGCGGGTCCAGTTCCTGCGCGACGCCTGGATGGCCCGGCGGCTGCAGGCATCTGCCACCGGCGACGGGACGCTGCTTGTCGCCGGCACCGGCCACGTCCGCCCGGATCATGCGGTCCCCTTCCACCTGCAGCGCCAGGGCGCCGACGGCTCGGCGGTCACCCTGCAGTTACGCCCCACCCCGGAGGCAGGGATGGGCGCGGCGGAGGCGGCGGCGGACGGGCCGCCAGCCAATTTCATCGCCTTCACCCGGCGGCGCGGCCCCACCGACCCCTGCGCCGCCTACCGCGAGGCGCTGGAGGAGATGGGCGGCCACGGACCGGTCGAGTAGGCCGTTCCTACCCCCCGCCCTCGTCCGGCAGGACGCCGTAGTGGCGCAACCCCTCGAGGATCCCGCGGGCGTGGTGACCGGCCGCCAGGTAGATGCCCTCGCGTCGGTCGGGAAGCCGCTCCAGACCGGGGGCGTGGCTGCCGACGACGATGGCCAGGGTGTCCCCCAGCAGCATCTCCTCGTCATCCTCGGCGCCGCCGGCCACCAGGACCCGGTCCATGTCCAGGCCCCACTTGAAGGCGACCCAGCGCACCGCCTGGGCCTTGGAGGCGCGGATGGGCAGGATGTCGACGTAGCTGCCGTAGGCGGCGTTGACCGTGGCCGGGATCCCCTGCTGGCGCAGGTGCTTGCGGATGGTCTTGATGGCCGGGGCGCGCTCGGCGTCCAGGTAGTAGCTCACCTTGAAGGGGTGCTGCTCCCGCCGGGGCTGGAGCTTGAGTCCGGGCAGCTTGCCCAGGGCCTCACGCACCGCCTTCGGGTCCCAGCGGTAGTCGATATGACTGCGCCAGCTCCGGTCGGGGACGCAGCGCCCACTCCGGTGGGTATAGTGGATCTCGGCGCCGGCGGCGGTGATCAGGATATCCGGCGTGGGGATCCCGTGCTCGGCCAGGACCTCCCGCGTGGACTTCAGCGTCCGGCCGGTGACCACGCCCAGGCCGGTGTTCTCCCCCTGCTGGCGCAGGGTCGCCACCAGCTCGTCGGCGGCCTCGTCGTCCCCTAGCAGGGTGTTGTCCAGCTCGGTGACGGCCAGGCGCTGGATGGTGGGCAGGCGACTGCGGTTGGCCGGCGCCAGGCTCGCCTGGGGGCCGGCAAAGCGCTGGAGCACGCGGTCCACGGCGCGGATGTACTTCTCGGTGTGGCCCGGCCAGGAGTAGTGGTCGTGTGCGCCCCGGGCCCCGTTCTGCGACCAGCGCCGCCAGCGCCGGCGATTGCCCAGGGCCTGGCGCAGCCCGTCGGCGATGGAGTCGATGTCGTAGGGGTCGATGAGGGCGCCGTTGCGGCAGTTGGCGATGATGTCCCGGGGCCCGCCATCCCGGGTGGCGACGATGGGCAGGCCGCTGGCCGCCGCCTCGATGAGGGTCAGGCCGAAGGGCTCGGTGAGCGCCGGATTGACGAAGACGCCGCGGCTGCGCGCCGCCGTTCGATAGATGTGCGGGACGTCCGAGGCGCGGTGCTGCTTGGGGTAGGCCACCTTGCCGTAGAGGTCGTAGCGGTCGATGGCCAGCAGCAGCTGCGTGAGGACCTGACGCGAGCCCTTGTCCAGCTCCTCGATATCGTCCCGGGTGCCGGCGATGAGGACCAGGTTGGCCATCTCCTGCAGGTCCTTGTTCTCCCCGTAGGCCTTGACCAGAGAGATCATGTTCTTGCGCTCGTCGGCCCGGGACATGGCCAGGATCATCGGCTTGGCCGGCTCCCGCAGGAAGCGGTTGATGGTCCGGCGGATGGTGGGCTCGGGGTCGTCGGGCACCGGCGGCCGGAAGCGCGAGAGGTCGACCCCCGGCGGGATGACCTCCATGCGCCGGGGCTCGTAGTGGTCGTAGGCGGCGTACTGCTCCTCCACCTCCTGCTGGGTGGAGGCGATGACCAGGGAGGCGCGGTCCAGGGTCGCCTCCTCCGCCTCGATACGCCGGCCCATGTTGTAGACCTCCTCCAGCCGGGACTCCTTGACCCCGCGCTGGAGCAGCCGGGCGCGCTTGTCCCGGCCCAGGGAGTGGCCGGTGTGGACCAGCGGCACGCCCAGCAGGTCGGCGAGCCGGCCGCCGACGAAGCCGGCGTCGGCGTAGTGGCTGTGGACGACGTCCGGCAGCCGCCCTACCTGGCGGATGTGCTGGAGCGCCCGGTCGGCGAACTGACCCAGGTAGGGCCAGAGGGCCTCCTTGCGCAGGTAGCGCCGCGGACCGCAGGGCAACCGGACGATCCGGGCGCCGTCGGAGAGCGGCTCCTCCGGCTCGGCGTAATCGTCATCCACCTTGGCATCGATGACCTGGCGGGTGAGCAGGTCCACCCGGTCCACCCGCGGGTGCTCGGCCAGCGCCCGGGCCAGCTCCACCACGTAGAGGGTCTGGCCGCCGGTATCGGCATCCCGGCCGAGTTCCAGGTTCTGGCCCCGGATGAGGCCGTGGATGCTGATGAGCTGGATGTAGAGGCCCTGCCCGGCCTCGGGCGTTCCCTGGTCGTCTGTGCTCATGCCAGCCACTGCTCACGGTAGGGTTGATAGAAGCCCGGGTCGTCGCTGACCGCCCCGCGCAGCCCGCAGACGGCGGAGGCGAGTTCCACCCCGCGCCGCAGGCGGGTCGGGGCATCCCAGCCGGCGACCTCGCCCAGGAGGAAGACCGCCGCCAGGGCATCCCCGGCGCCCACGGCATCCTCGAAGTGCGCCACCGGCGCGGGGGCGGCGCGCTCCACCCCCTCCGCCGTATGGAGTTCCGCCCCCTCCCCGCCCCGGGTCACCAGGACGCCGCGGGCGCCGTGGCGCCGGCGCAGGGTGTCGGCGGCGGCCGCCTCGTCACCGCCGACCAGCTCGGCCAGTTCGTCGCCGTTGAGCTTGATCCAGCGGGCCCCGTCCAGCAGCGCCGAGAGGCGCCCGGGCTCCCACCAGGGCGGCCGGAGGTTCACGTCCACGAAGACCCCCTCGGTCCGCTCCCGGAGGGCCTCCAGGGCGGCGCGGGAACGCGGGTCCCGGGCGGCCAGGCTGCCGTGGTAGAGCAGCCGGGGCGTATCGGCTGCCGCCCGGGCGGTCGCCGCGTCGATGGCATCCCAGGCCACGTCGGTGACGATCTCGTAGGTGGGTTCGCCGTCGTGGAGTTCAACCCGGACGCGGCCGGTGGGGTGGTCGGGATCGAGCTGGAGGCCGGCGGTATCCAGCTCCCAGCGATGCATGGCCTCGCGGATGCGGCGACCGTAGTCGTCGTCGCCGACGCGGCTGATGAGCTGTGCCGGCCATCCCAGACCGCGCAGGTGCCAGGCGACGTTGAAGGGGGCGCCGCCGAGTACCGCGTGTTCACCGAACTCGTCGAACAGGACCTCGCCGAAGATCACCGGGGCCGTGCGGACGTCTTCCATCGCCGTCTCCCACTGCCGTTGCGAACATTCCATTCCAGCATACGCAATCGGCGCCCATCGTGCCCGTGTTGTCTCGCTGCCCGCTCTGCGCGAGACTGATTCGGTTACCACCACCCCATCGGGAGCCACCCATGTCCGAGGAGCGCCTCGCCTCCGCCTATCGTCTGCTCGAGGATTCCATCCTCTACTATCGGGGGCAGCCGGTAGGTACGCGCGCGGCCATGGATCCCAAGGCGCCGGCGGCGGAGAACTACGAGGAGTGCTTCGTCCGGGACTTCGTCCCGTCGGCGCTGGTCTTCCTCCACGACGGCCGCACCGACATCGTGCGGAACTTCCTGGAGGTCGTGGAGAGCCTGCGCACCCGGGAGCGCAGCCGGGCGGGCCACGAGATCCAGCCCGGCGTGATGCCGGCGAGCTTCCGCATCGATACCGACGAGGCCGGCGAGGAGCACCTGCTGGCCGACTTCGGTGAGCGCGCCATCGGCCGCGTGGCGCCGGTGGATTCCATGATGTGGTGGACGGTGCTGCTCTACATCTACACCCGCCACACCGGCGATTACGAGTTGGCCCGACGGCCGGACTTCCAGAGCTCCATGCGCCAGATCCTCCACCTCTGCCTCAAGGACACCTTCGAGGTGAGCCCGGGGCTGCTGGTGCCGGATGGCTGTTCCATGATCGACCGGCGGCTGGGGATCTACGGCCACCCGCTGGAGATCCAGGCGCTCTTCTACGGCGTCCTGCGCAGCGTCCATGAGCTCATCGAGCCCCGCGGCCCCGAGGACGAGGCGCTACTGGAGTCGGCCACCACCCGGGAGCAGGCCCTGCGCAACTATGTCCGGCTGTTCTACTGGCTGGATCTGCGACGGCTCAACGAGATCCACCGCTACTCCACCGAGGAGTTCGGCAGCGACAGCGTCAACATGCTCAACATCTACCCCGAGTCCATCCCGGACTGGGTAGTGGACTGGCTGCCGGAGGAGGCGGGCTACCTGGTGGGCAATACCGGCCCGTCGCGCATGGACTTCCGCTTCTTCGCCCTGGGGAACCTGCTCTCCATCCTCTTCGGCCTGGCCACCGACGAGCAGGCGGAGCGGACGGTGCGGCTGTTCGAGGCGCGCTGGGGGGACCTGGTGGGGGCGGTGCCGCTGAAGATCTGCTTCCCCGCCATGGAGGGGCTGGAGTGGCAGGTACAGACCGGGTCGGACCCCAAGAACGTCGCCTGGTCCTACCAGAACGGCGGCAACTGGCCGGCCCTGCTGTGGGGCTTCGTGGCCGCCACCCTGCGCAGCGGCCGCGGCGATCTCGCCGAGCGCGCCTACCAGCAGGCGGCGGACAAGCTGGAATCGGACCACTGGGCGGAGTATTACGACGGCCGGGCCGGCCGCCTCATCGGCCGCCGGGCCAACTTCAACCAGGTCTGGACTGCCACCTCGCTCATCGTCTCCCACCAGTTCCTCGAGGGGAGCGAACTCCTCTACCTCTTCCCGCGCTAGCTAGTACCCCAGGCCCACCCACCGGGCGAATTCCTCGGGCGGCAGGGGGCGGGCGTAGAGAAAACCCTGGTAGGCGTCACAGCCGTGTTCGGCGACGAAGGCCCTCTCCGCCGGGGTTTCCACGCCCTCGGCGATGGCGTAGAGCCCCATGTGCCGGGCCATGTCGAGGATGGTCCCCACCAGGGCAGCACTGCGCGGCTGCCGGTCCACGTCCCGGATGAAGGCGCGATCCACCTTGAGCGTATCCAGGGGGAGTTCCCGGAGCTGGCTCAGGGAGGAGTAGCCGGTGCCGAAGTCGTCCATGGAGAAGGTCACGCCCAGCTCCCGCAGGGCATTCATCTTGGCGATGGTGTCTCCGAGGTCCCGGACCACTGCCCCCTCGGTGATCTCCAGGGTCAGGGCCTCCGGCGGCACACCATGGCGCATAAGGGCTGCCTCGATGCGCTGCACGAAGTCGGGCAGCCGGAACTGATGGGGGCTGACATTCACGGCCATCCCGTGTTCCGGGCAGGCGCAGCCACGGTCCAGCCAGCCACGCACCGTTCCCAGCGCTATATCCAGGACCCGCTCGCCCAGGGGGATGACCAGCCCACTCTCCTCCGCCACCGGAATGAATTCCCCGGGGGAGATGGGATCCTCCCCGGCGGGCTGCCAGCGGATCAGGGCCTCCGCCCCGATCATCTCTTCACCGGCCAGACTCACCTGGGGCTGGTAGTGGAGGTGGAGTTCATCCTGGTCCAGCGCCCAGCGCAGGCGGCTCTCCAGGCGGTGGCGGCGATACACCCGATCGAGCATCCAGGACTCGAACAGGCGTGCGCCGCCCCCCTCCCCCTTGGCCTCGTACATGGCCACATCGGCCCGGGTAAGCAGCGCCTCTGCCCCCTCTTCCGCCTCCAGCTCATCGGGGTAGCAGGCGACGCCGATACTGGCCTCCACGAAGACCCCGTGACCGTGGACCCGATGGGCGCGTGCGATGCCCTGGTGCAGCTGCTCGGCCAGCCGCTGGCCCTCGCGCCGGACCTCCTCGGGATCGGCCCCGCTCAGCTCCGGCAGGACGATGAACTCGTCCGCGGCCAGGCGGGCCACCGTGGCCCCGGGACCGGCCATGCGCTGGAGCCGGCGCCCGATGGTCCGCAACAGGCGGTCGCCCACGGCGTGGCCCAGGGCGTCGTTGATATCCTTGAAGCGATCCAGATCCACGAACAGCAGCGGTGCCGTCGTCCCGTGGATGCGATGCTCGGTGAGGCGCAGGTCCAGGCGCTGCCGCAGGAGCTGGCGGTTGGGCAGCCTGGTCACCGGGTCGAAGTGGGCCTGGTGCTGGATCTCGGCATAGGCCGCCTTGAGGTCGCGGATGTCCCGCGCAACCGTTGAATAATGGCGGATCTCGCCGGCGCCGTCTCGATGGGCGAGGATGACCTGGGAGACCGGGATGGAATGGCCCTCGCCGTCCAGGAAGGCGGTCTCCCCCTGCCAGATCCCGCGTTGCCGCGCCGTGGGCATCCCCAGATCGCGGACGATCTCCCAGGCCCAGCGCGGATGTGCGTCGCGCACACTGCGCCCCTCCTCGCCGGAGAGCTGGCTCCACTCCCGCGCGGTCGCGTTCCGGTAGACCTCCCGGCCCTCGGCGTCGGCGATCCCGATATAGTCCGGCGTGTACTCCACCACCTCGGCCAGCAGGTCCCGCTCGGCGCGAGCGGCATCATAGGCGCGTTCGCGTTCCATTCGGGTCAGCGCATACCCGACGTCCGCGACCAGCTCCTCGATGAGCTGGACCACCACATCGTCGAAGAAGTCCCGCTCGAGGGCATAGACGCTCAGGCTCAGGGTGCCGAAATCCGACCCGGTCACCGGGATCCGGAACGCCGCCGAGGCATGCACCCCGGCGCGGGCGGCGAGATCGCGCCAGGGCCCGACATCCGGGCCTCCCTGGAGGTCGTTGCTGATGACCGGCTCGCCGGACCTCAAGACTCGGCCCGTGGGGGTGTTGCCCTCCGGGCGATCCGCCTCCGTCCGGATGTGGAGCTGTTCCAGGTACTCGCAAAGGGGGCCGTGAGCCGCTAGCCGTTTCACCGTCCCGTCCGACTGCGCCTCGCCGATCCAGGCCAGGGCCAGTCCGGCATGCTCCACCACGACCCGACAGAGTTCATCGAGCAGCATGCCCGGATCGTCCCCCTCGGAACCGCGGATGACTGCCTGGTTGATGGTGGACAGGGCGCGGTAGAGATTGCGCTGCCGCTCCAGCGCCGCCGCCGTTCGGCGGCGTTCCGTGACATCGCGGATCTGCCAGAGATGGCCGACGACGCCCGACTCCCCCTCCACCGGGAGGTGGTCGATCTCGAACTCCGTCCCGTCGAGCAGGCGCAGCGGAACCTCCTGCTGGGTCTCCCGGCGCTGGATGACCTGCCGGGCCCACTCCACCATCCCGTCGCCGCCCTCGCTGTATTCCGCCACCCGGTCCACCACGTCGCAGCAGTGCATCCCTTCGGGCCGGTCTATGCCGAAACGGCGGAGATACTGGCGTGCGGCGGCATTGACGAAGACCACCCGGGGCTCGGCGTCCTCCATGATCACGGCGTCGGACATGGCGGCGGTGAGCGATTGCAACCGGGAGGTGGTCGCCGTGAGTTCCTTCTCGGCGCGGGCGTGGCGTTCCTCCTGGAGCAGGCCGGCCACCAGATCCGCGGCGACGGTGATAAAGCGCTGCTCCGCCGCTTGCCACGACCGGGGACCGCCGGCGGCCTCGACACTGAGAACCCCCGTGAGCCGCCCCTCCTGGACCACCGGCGCATCCATGAGGGCGGTCACGCCGGTCGTACTCGCGTACGACCCGGCGAGCTCGTGCACGACCCCCTCCTCCAGCGAGGAGGCCGCGATGGTGGTGCTCTCTTCGAGGGCGGCGTAGTAACGAGGGATGTCGTCCCGGGAAAGGTACGCAGGCCCGGTGGCACGTACGTGGGGATCGCTGGTGACCAGATGGCGGCGATGGAGGCCGTCCGCTTTCAGCAGCCAGAGGGAGGCCCGCTGAACCCCCAGGGAATGGCACAGGGTCTCCAGAATGGCCTGGAGCCGTTCATCCACCGGGGCACCACTGCGGAACTCGGCGGAGATGCGTACCAGTGCCTCATCCACGGCGCAGTACGGCGAACCGGTTCGGGAATCGGGCTCCATCGGCACTCCTGCTCGCCCCGCCATGGACGGGTACAATCAACGCGCCCCGATTGTGCCAAAGCCGGATGAGGGGGGCCATGATCCCGGGGCCACCATCGACCCCGCAGCGGAATTCGAGCTTTTTGGAAGGTTCGGGCCGGAAGGGGCCCGAAAGGCGAGAATATGGCGTCCCCAAGGGGATTTGAACCCCTGTCGCCGCCGTGAAAGGGCGGTGTCCTAGGCCTCTAGACGATGGGGACGAGGATGGTTCTTCGGGGTCAGCGCCGCCCGGAGAGCTGGGCCATGGCGGTCCCTGTCATTAGCAGCAGGAATCCCCAGGGGACCAGGACGATGAGCCTGACCCACTCATCCCCCGCACCGGCGAGCATCCCCCCGAAACCGACGACCATCCCCACCACGATGAGGAGGATGCTCAACCAGACCAGCACGGTTCCAGCGAGGTGCATGCCCCGAATCTACCTCGAAGGGGCCCTTAGCCCCTTACAAACCGAGCCGGTCATGGAAAACCGGCTCGGTCGAAAAATGGTGGAGCCAGGCGGGATCGAACCGCCGACCTCCTGCATGCCATGCAGGCGCTCTCCCAGCTGAGCTATGGCCCCGAATTGAAGTTGCGCATTATAGCAGCGCTGTCGTCCCTGACAACCCCTCTTTTCAGTCCTTCGCCCCATCAATATGGGCGATTGCGCGGTCCAGCCGCGCGAGGGTGGCGTCCTGCCCAAGAAGTTCCAAGGTAGCATCGATGGGCGGGGAAACGGTACCCCCTGAAACGGCCACGCGGACCGGCTGGGCCACCTTCCCCAGCTTGAGGTCGTGGGCCTCGGCCACCGCGATAATGGCGGCGTGGATGGGCTCGGCCCCCCAGGCCTCCAGTCCGGCCAGGCGCTCTCGCAGATCCGCCAGGGGGGCGCGGGTCTCCGCGGTGAGATTCTTGCGCGCCGCCTTCTCGTCGTAGGCCTCGAACTCGCGGTAGAAGAAGGTGCTCTTGTCGGCCATCTCCACCAGGCTCTTGCAGCGCTCGCGCTGGGCCTCCACCACCGCCATCAGGTCCGGGCCGGCCGCCGCGGGATCGATCCCCCGCTCGCCCAGGTGGTGGGTGAGGTGGTTGGCCACGTGGGCCGTCTCGCCGTGCATGATCCAGTGGTGGTTGAGCCAGACCAGTTTGTCCGGATTGAAGGCGGAGGCCGCCTTGTGGACGGCGTCGATGTCGAAGAGCTGGGTCATCTCGTCCAGGGAGAAGACCTCCTGGTCGCCGTGGGACCAGCCCAGCCGGACCAGGTAGTTCAGCAGCGCCTCCGGCAGGTAGCCCTCCTCCCGGTACTGCATCACCGAGACGGCGCCGTGGCGCTTGGAGAGCCGCTTGCCGTCGGAGCCCAGGATCATGGGCACGTGGGCGTAACGCGGCGGCTCCGCCCCCAGGGCGCGGAGGATGTTCACCTGGCGCGGGGTGTTGTTCAGGTGGTCGTCGCCGCGCACCACGTGGGTGATGCCCATGTCCAGGTCATCCACCACCACCGTGAGGTTGTAGGTGGGGCTGCCGTCGGAGCGGGCGATAATGAGGTCGTCCAGCTCCCGGTTGGCGAAGAGCGTCCTGCCGTGGACGGCGTCGTCCACCAGGACCTCCCCCTCCAGCGGGTTGCGGAAGCGGACCACCGGGTCGACGCCGTCCCGCGGCTCGGTCCGGTGGCGGCAGCGGCCATCGTAGCGCGGCTTCTCCCCCCGGGCGCGCTGCTCCTCGCGCATGGTCTCCAGCTCTTCCGGTGTGCAGTAGCAGTGGTAGGCGTGGCCGGCATCCAGCAGGCGCTGGATCACCTCGCGGTAACGCGGGAAGCGCTCGGTCTGGTAGAAGGGGCCCTCGTCGTAATCCAGGCCCAGCCACGCCATGCCCTCGAGGATGGCATTCACCGACTCCCGGGTGGAGCGCTCGCGGTCGGTGTCCTCCACCCGGAGGATGAAGCTGCCGCCGTGCTTGCGGGCGTACAGCCAGGAGAAGAGCGCGGTGCGCGCCCCGCCGATATGGAGATAACCGGTGGGGCTGGGGGCAAAACGGGTACGAATGGTCATGGCTCGATTCCGGCGCTGACGGGGATCCGGCAATTCTACCAAGCCGCGCCGCCCTGGAGCTACGGCAGGATCTCCTCCAGATCCAGCGCGTGGTGGTAGCGGGCGTACTCCATCAGGGCGGCCATGAGGCTCGGCTCGTCCTTGCCATCCTCCGGCCAGCTGGCCGCGACCTCGTTCACCGAGCGGTCGAAGGCCTCGGCCATCATGCCGCCCACGTGCAGACCGCCCTCCTTGTCCGTCCCGGGGAGGACGAGGAAGAAGTGGCCCTTGCGGTGGAAGATGGCGTCGCACTCGCGCAGGGCACCCTCCAGCTCGGCATGGATGGCGGCCGTGTCCCGGTCCAGGTGGAAGTAGAGCACCGTGAGTCGCTTCTGTTCCTCGTAGTACCGCTGGATCTCCCCGATCTCGTGGCGGATGAAGGCGGGAAGGTAGTCGTAGGGAAAGATGTGCCCGGACATGGTTGCGCCCCTCCTGTGGTATTGGTCCGAGCCTACCAGAGCCCGGCGGGTGCGTTGAGGGTTTGACGACCGGGGACCGCCTCCCTAGAATACGCACCTTCCCGAGCGGGCGGTTAGCTCAGGGGGAGAGCACTGCCTTCACACGGCAGGGGTCGCTGGTTCGATCCCAGCACCGCCCACCAAATCGACCTGGCCTCGTCGACAGCATGATGGCCGGGAACTCAGGAAAAGCCCTGCCAATCGGCGGGGCTTTTTCTTTTTCAAATCCTTGCTGTTCTCCCTCGCTGATATTCTCGCCGTCCGGCGCCGTGGCGACATTCCATTTCCACCATTCGACGGCCCTCCCTTTTGGTCGGCCCGGGCGATTCTGGTTTTTGAATCACCGCCCGATACCCGCGGGGTTTTTAAAATCTCCATTCGTTTGTATTATTGGATGGCCGGAAAACGAAAGGCGGCCGTGATTCGGGATGAATTGCCGCCGTCGCAGAGGCGAAACGAAAGACCGACAATTACAGGAGAACGACCATGAGTGATTCCAGTCAGGCCCTGAAGACCATTGAAGAGGCCATTCAGCAGCTCCCGCTGGACGAGATCCGCGAGGCCACCCGCATGATCGAGCGCGAGGAAAAGCGGCGCGAACGCGAGGCCCGCAAGGAGGCGCAGCAGGAGCTGAAGCAGGTGGCCCAGCGCTACGGCTTCGACCTCGAGACGCTGGTCGAGGGGGGCAGCACCAAGGGCGGCCGCCGCCAGAACAAGGTCGCCCCCAAGTACAAGGATCCGGATTCCGGCAAGACCTGGACGGGCCGAGGTCGCAAGCCCAAGTGGGTGGAGGCCTGGATCGCCGCCGGCCGCGATCTGGAAGAGACCCGCATCAAGGACTGATCACGCCCCGGGGTGTCGCCGCCTACTGGATGCGGCGGCACTCCACGGCCTCGGTAACACAGAGTTCCGCCGGGGCCGAATGGGCATCTGCTCGATTGCCGGCATCGCCGGCCCCGTCCAGCATGAAGAGCAGGGCCGCGGCCGCCCGCGCCGAGGCCGCATCCTCCCGGAACGGGATCTCCACCACCCGCCGTTGCGGCGTACTCCCCCCGATACTCAATAACCGACAGAGGCCGATATCCGTGAGGGTACATTCCCAGATCGGTACGTCCATGGCCCCATTCTGCCGGGTCGGGCCTCGCTAGGACAGGGATCCGCCCCGGGAATCGTCGACCACCACCCGGTCCCGTCCGTCCCGCTTGGCCCGGTAGAGGGCCTCATCCGCCCGCTTGATAAGGGCCTCCACCGTCTCACCGGGGGCCAGCTCCGCGACGCCCAGACTGACGCTGATCCGGCCGGCGCCCGCGTGTTCCAGCCCGTCCACCTTCGCGCGCACCCGCTCCGCCAGTTGAGCGGCCGCCGGGGCATCCGTCTCCGGCAGGACCAGCAGGAACTCCTCGCCGCCCCAGCGGCCCACCAGGTCGGTCTCCCGGACCGACGCCAGGGTCCCC
>JBNJED010000009.1:0-26779 GCA_051745535.1 Pseudomonadota bacterium
CCTGGAACGGCGCGGTCTCGGGGGCTGAGGGGTGACACTGGACGGGCTGGTCGCGGAGTACGGTTACCTCGCCATTGCCGCCGGGGTCTTCATCGAGGGCGAGGTGGTGGTGGCGACCGGGGGCGTCTTCGCCGCCCGGGGGGTGCTGGGGCTGCCCCAGGTCGTGCTCAGCGCCTTTCTGGGGTCGGTGCTCACCTACCAGGTCTTCTTCCTCCTCGGGCGCAGCCCCGCCGCCCGCTGGCTGGCGGACCTACCGCGCTGGCAGCACCGCGTGATGGCCCTGCGGCAGCGGCTTGTCCACCACCACGTGGGACTCATCCTGACCTACCGCCTCCTGTTCGGCCTGCGCAATGCCACCCCCTTCGTCCTCGGTCTCTCTGGCATCCCCTGGTGGCGTTTCACCCTCCTGGACGTGGTGCCGGCAGCCATCTGGTCGGTGGCCGTGAGTCTGGCGGGCTACGTGCTCGGCCGGGAGCTGCTGCGCTGGACCGACGAGGGCTGGCGCGCCGAGCTGGTGATGACCGGTGTGGCGGTGGTCCTGCTGGTGGCCGCCATCGGGTGGCTCCGCTGGCGGCTCCATAGGCGGGATCGAAGCGGGGATAGCTGCTAGAATCCACCGCTCTTACCGAACGGTCGGGACGGAGGAGCCCGTTTGTATCGATTGCTGGAAAAGCGGCTCGCGCGGCTGGAGGCGCTCGGCGACGCCGGCCGTCCCGATGGCCGCCTGGTGGGGCTGGAGAAGGAGGGTCTGCGCGTCGACGGGCAGGGCCGGATCGCGGCCACCCCGCATCCCGAGGCCCTGGGCTCGGCGCTGACCAATGCCTGGCTGACCACCGACTACTCCGAGGCGCTGCTGGAGTTCGTCACCCCGCCGGCCGAGTCCGCCGCCGGGGCGCTGGATTTCCTGTGTGACCTCCAGACCTTCGTCCACGAGATCCTGGGGGATGACGAGTTCCTCTGGGCCACCAGCATGCCGTGCGCCCTGGCCGGTCCGGAATCCATCCCCATCGCCGATTACGGCCCCTCCAACCCGGGGATGATGAAGACCGTCTATCGTCGGGGCCTGGGCCACCGTTACGGCCGGCTCATGCAGGTCATCGCCGGGGTCCACTTCAACTTCTCCCTGCCCGACGCCTTCTGGCGCGCCTACCAGTCGACCGAGGGTGACGCGGGGAGCCTCCGCGATTTCCGGGATACCGGCTACTTCGCCATGATCCGTAATCTCCAGCGGGTGGGCTGGCTCATCCCCTACCTCTTCGGCACCTCGCCCGCGGTCTGCAAGTCCTTCCTCGCCGGGCGCGGCGCGAGCCTGGAGCCCTTCGACGACCATACCGCCTGGGAGCCGTATGCCACCTCCCTGCGCATGGGCGACATCGGCTATACCAACACCCGCGAGGACCAGACCGGGGTGAAGGCGTGTTACGACGACCTGGACTGCTACGTGGACAGCCTCCAGTGCGCCATCACCACCCCCTTCCCTGACTACGAACGCATGGGGGTGGTGGTCGACGGCCGCTGGGAACAGCTTAACGCCAACATCCTCCAGATCGAGAACGAGTACTACTCCACCGTGCGGCCCAAGCAGCCCACCGAGGGGCTGGAGATGCCCTCCCTGGCCCTGCGCGAGCGCGGCGTCGCCTACGTGGAGCTGCGCTCCATGGACGTCAACGCCTGGCACCCCCTGGGTGTGGAGGAGGGGCAGCTTCGCTTCGTGGAGGTGCTCATGCTCTTCTGCCTCCTCCACGAGAGTCCGCCCATCGGTGCGGTGGAGCGGCGCGCCATCGACGCCAACCAGCTGGCCACCGCCCATCGCGGCCGCGAGCCCGGCCTGGCCCTGCAGCGCGGCGGGGGCACGGTGCCCCTGCGCGACTGGGCCACCGAGGTCCTGGACCATATGGAGGGGGTCGCCGCCTGGCTGGACAGCGGCGAGGAAGGGACGCCCTACGCCGATGCCGTGGCCGCCCAGCGGGAGCCGGTGGCCGATCCCGAGGCCACCCCCTCGGCCTGCATGATCCGGGAAATGCGCGAACAGGGCGAGGGCTTCTTCGAGTTCGCCCTGCGCCGCTCGCGCAGCTTCCACGAGGCCTACCGGGAGCGGCCGCTCACCGAGGAGCGGCGGGCGCTGTTCGCGGACGAGGCTCGGCGCTCCCGGGAGGCCCGTGCGGCCACCGAGGCGGCCGACGAGGGCTCCTTCGAGACCTTCCTGGCGCGCTACTTCAGCCAGGCCGGGTAGCTTGGAATCCCGGCAGCGCTGGTCCATAGTGACCGCATAATCCCATGCAGAAGGAGGTGAGATGCGGGCAGCCGTGATCATCCTGGCCATCCTCTCGGTGGTGCTGGGCGGGGCGGCGTGGAAGTTCCACACCGACGCCCGTTCGGCCCGGGATCAGATGGTGGAGCTGCGGGACATCAATCGCGAACTCGGGGAGCGCGCCGGGGAGCTGGCCGAGCACCAGGAGGCGATGGTGGCCGAGGTCGAGAAGCGCCTGGCCGCCGAGGACGAGAACTTCGTCGAACTCGACCGTATCCGCGACCTCTACGAGGAGCTGGTGGCCGAGCTGGAGGAGGAGATCCAGCGCAAGGAGGTGGCGGTGAACCGCATGGCCGACCGCCTCTCGGTGCGCATGGTGGAGCGGGTCCTCTTCCGCTCCGGCTCCGCCGAGCTGAGCAATGCCGGCCGCGATCTGCTCAGCCGCGTGGGTCGGCGCCTGCAGGCCAATGGCGACCACGTCATCCGCGTCGAGGGCCACACCGACAACGTCCCCATCGGCGAGAAGCTCGTCGACACCTATCCCACCAACTGGGAGCTCTCCGCCCGGCGGGCGGTGAACGTGGTCCGCCACCTGGAGGAGGAGGCCGGGGTCGACCCCGAACGGCTCCAGGCGGTGGGGCGCGCGGAGCACCGCCCGGTAGCGGACAACGCCACCGCCGAGGGCCGCGCCCGCAACCGCCGCATGGAGATCCACCTGGTGCCGCCGAGCCCCGCGGCCGGCGTGGTTACCGATGAGGACTAGGCGCTAGCCCCGGAGGTGGCCGCGTAGCCAGTGGTCCAGGGAGAGGCGTCCGGCCCCCAGCAGGATCAGCGGCAGCAGCATCACCGAATACATGAGCGCCAGCTTGTAGCCGTTGTCGCAGACATTGTAGCCGTGGCCGGCGTGGACGCTGTACCAGGCCACCAGCGTCAGGATGAGCAGGGCCGCGCCGACGTAGCGCGTGGCCAGCCCCACTACCAGGGCGATGGCCCCCAGCAGTTCGCTCCAGGTCGCCAGGAACCAGGAGATCTCCGGCGGCACCACGTTGAGGGGAAAGGGGAAGGCCCCCTGGATCTCGGCGAACCAGTTGGATCCGGTGAACTTCATCCAGCCCGATTCCCAGTACTCCCAGGCCAGGAGCAGGCGCAGACCCAGTGGCGCCAGGGCCACGCCGACCCGGTCCAGCTGATCGTGCAGCCCCTGCACGTGATGGATGGCGCTCATGGGGACTCCTCCTCGCCCTGGTTGGCGTTGGCTGGTGCGATGCCGGCAATGATTCCCCGCTCCCGGAGGTCGGCGAGGATGTCCGCCCCGGCGGCGATAACGGGGGCGGGGTCGGCGTGGCCCAGGGTGCGGGCCAGTTCGGTGAGCAGCGTCCGGCCGGGGACCCCGGGGGCGGCCGCCAGGCCGTCCAGCAGGGCCAGGGTCGCCGGGGTGGCGGCCACGAAGCCCACTCGGCCGCGGTCGTCCCGGTGGACGATGACCCCCGTGGGCTCCGCCGGTGGCGTATCGGGCTGGTAGTCCGGCCCCAGGTGGGGGACCGGCCAGGTATAGCGCGCCCACCGGACCGCCGCGGCCGTGACCGGGGCCCCCTCCAGGAGGTCCCCGGGCTCGACGACGGGCGCCGTCTCGTCGGCGTGGGCGACCTCGATCTCCAGCCACTCGTAGTGGGCCAGCTCCGCCAGGAAGGGGGGCTCGTCGGCCAGCGCGGGGCGCTCCGGCCGCTCCAGCCAGGCCAGCAGCTCCCGCGGCAGTTCCGGGAAGAGCGGGGTGGTGGGCCGGTGCTCGCGGAACCAGGCGCGGATCAGGCGCGTCCAGCGCTCCTCCCCCAGGATGGCGTGGCAGACCGGATAGGTGTCGGCCAGCATCCCGCGCAGGTTGTTGAAGAAGAGGTCGCGATAGACCTCCATGCGCCGGTCCGGGACCCCGGCGGGCGCAGGGGCCCGTTCCGGGTCCCGGATGTGGTCGGCGAAGGTGCGGAGCTGGCGGGCGAGGGGGTCAGGCGCCTGCGTGGACACGGGGCTCCTCCGGCTCGGTATTCCCGGCCGCCGCCTGGCGACGGCGGATGGCCTCCACCTCGTCCAGGAGCTCGGGCAGAGGCGGCAGGTTGAAGTCGCGCTCCAGCAGGGTGGGGCGGGGCCCCAGGCGCCGGTAGGCCCGCTCCAGCAGGGCCCAGACCGGGTCGATGACCGGGGCGCCGTGGGTATCGATGATGAGGTCATCGGCCTCGCGGTAGTGGCCGGCCACGTGGAGATAGGCCACCCGTTCCGCCGGCAGGCCCTCCAGGAAGGCGTGGGCGTCATAGCCGTGGTTGGTGGCGTTGACCCAGATGTTGTTCACGTCCAGCAGCAGGTCGCAGTCGGCCTCCTCCAGCACCGCGTTGATGAAGGCGAGCTCCCCCATGCCGGCCTCGTGGGTGGCGTAGTAGGAGACGTTCTCCAGGGCGATGCGCCGGCCGAGGATCTCCTGCACGGTGCGGACCCGTCCGGCCACGTGGTGGACCGCCTCCTCGGTGAAGGGAAGCGGCATCAGGTCGTAGAGGTGGCCATCGGCGCTGCAGTAGGAGAGGTGCTCGCTGTAGCCGTGAAAGCCGTGGGTGTCCAGGAAGTTGCCCACCCGGGCGACGAAGTCGGTATCCAGCGCCTCCGGCCCGCCGATGGAGAGCGACAGGCCGTGAGCGACGAAGGGGTGGCGCTCGGTGAGCTGGCGGAAGGTACGGCCGGGGCGGCCGCCCAGTCCCATCCAGTTCTCCGGCGCCACCTCCAGGAAATCGGGGCCGGGCGCGGGAGGTTCGAGCAGGGCGTCGGCGATGGCGCGACGCAGCCCGAGCCCCGCCCCGGTGATGCCCTCGCGGCGATTCATGCGAAGCGCTCCTCGGGTGGTCAGCGGCTACCGCCGCACTTCCCTTCCCCGCACTTCCCTTCCCCGCACTTGCCCTCGCCATCCTTCTTCTCGCGGTCGGCGGAGCCGCCGCACTTGCCCTCGCCGTCCTTCTTCTCGCGGTCGGCGGAGCCACCGCACTTGCCCTCGCCATCCTTCTTCTCGCGGTCGGCGGAGCCACCACACTTGCCCTCGCCGCAGCGTCCTTCGGACTGGGCCACCTGGTAGCCGCTGCCGAGATCCGTGACGCCGAAGGGGTTGGCGCCGGTATCAGCGCTGGCACTGCCGGCGGCGAGGCCGGCGGCGAAGGCGGTGCCCAGGGCGGCACTTACGGGCTTGATGGATCGACGATCGCTCATGGTTGCTCCTCCTTGGTGGTGGGCTCGAGGCCCGGTTTGTTGTCCGTATCAGTCAAGCAGTCGCGGTCGGGGTTGTCGAGCGCGGCGGCAGCAGGGCCAGGAGCTCGGCCGCCAACTCCCGCAGGGTCTCCGGCCCCGGCTGCCGGCGCTGGTAGACGCGCAGGCCGTAGACCGCGGCGATAATCGCCCGCGCCAGCCGCGCCGGATCCCGGTGGCTCTCCAGCAGTCCCATATCCCGCGCGGCCTCCAGGGCGCCCGCCAGCCGCTCTTCGATGCCACCGAACATGGCATCCACGCGCTGGCGAAGTCCGTCATCCTCCAGGGCATCGGCCTCCAGGACGGTGTTCACCATCAGGCAGCCCCGTGCCCGGTCGTCGGCGATGGCGGCCTCGGCGACCCCCTCCAGGAAGCGGCGGACCCCCTCCAGGGGATCTGGGGCGGTGCCCAGCGCCTCCTCCACGGCGTCCCGGGTGCCGGTGTAGTAGCGCTCCAGCACCGCCAGGAAGAGTTCCCGCTTGCCGCCGAAGGTGCCGTACAGGCTCCCCGGGCGCAGGTTGGTGGCATCGCTGACATCGCGCATGGAGGTGGCATGGAAGCCGTGGCTCCAGAACAGTTCGGTGGCGCGGTCGAGGACCGTTTCGGGATCGTAGCTCTTGGGTCGACTCATGGCTGAAGCGTAGCACCTTGAACGCACGTTCAACAAGGTCCAGACTGGGTAAGTCGTAACAGTCGTTCAAGAAAGGAGAGAGTCATGAACCAGACCGCGACCCAGCCCGAGGACCGCACCCACTGGCCCGTCCACGACGCCACCACCGCCCCCGAGGCGGCGAAGACGGCCCTGGAGGCGGTTCGGCAGCGCTACGGGGCCATCCCCAACATCTTCGGCGTCATGGCCGGCAGCCCCGCCCTGCTCAACGGCTACCTGGCCCTTACGGAGGCCTACGAGGGCGGGGAGCTGACCCCGGAGCAGCGGGACGTCATCCTCATCGCCGCCAGCATGGTCAACGGCTGCGGCTATTGCGTCGCCGCCCACAGCACCATGAGCGCCCTGCCGGAGGAGGAACTCAAGGCACTGCGCGCTGGCGAGCCCCTCTCGGACCCGGCCCTGGAGGCGCTGCGTCGGGTCACCCGGGCGGCGGTGGAGCGCCAGGGCTGGGTGGACGAGGCCCTGCGCGCCGAGCTGGATGCCGCCGGCCTGCCGGCCTCCGCCGCCGGGGAGATCCTGGTGGGCGTGGCCCTGAAGACGATGTCCAACTACATGAACCACCAGGCTGGGACCCCCCTGGACTCCTTCCTGGCCAACTGGGCCTGGGAGCCCCGGGCCGAATAGGCCGCTAGAAGGTCGTCCCGGCCCCGTGATACGGGCCAGGGTTCTGCATGCGACCCGGACTGATTCTCAAGGGGGCCGGCTCCCCGACCGGCTACAGCCCCTTGAGACACTCCAGGTAGGCCGCCTCGTCCGGGGGGCGGCCGTTGCGCTGGGCATCCCACAGGGCCTGGCCCAGGCACTCCATCATCTGGTGCTCGGCCTCGTGCTCGTCGCCCAGGCGGCTGGCCAGCCGGGCGTGGAGGGGCCGGATCCCGGTGGGGCGATCGGTACCTACCTGTTCGCGCAGGGCCAGGTGCAGGCCCATGTGCAGGAACGGGTTGGCCTCCCCCTGCTCCGGCGTGTAGTCCCGGTCGAGGGCCGCCTCGGGATCGGCGAGCAGCGCCTGGTACTCCGGATGCGCCTCCACTACCTCGGCGATGGCGCGCTGGGTGGGGTCGAGATCCTCCCCGGCGCGGGCCTTGTCCCAGGCGGTCTGGAAGGTCCGCCGCATCTCGCTTCGGTCCTGGCCGAACATGGTCAGACCTCCTCGGTCTTGTCGGGGTATTCGCAGAGGTCGGCGATGACGCAGGCCCCGCACCGGGGCTTCCGGGCCACACAGACGTAGCGGCCGTGGAGGATGAGCCAGTGGTGGGCGCCGTGGAGGTACGCCCCGGGCACGACCTCCAGGAGCCGATCCTCTACCTCGCGCACCGTCTTCCCCGGCGCCAGACCGGTCCGGTTGGAGACCCGGAAGATGTGGGTGTCCACGGCGATGGTGGGCTCGTCGAAGGCGGTATTGAGCACCACGTTGGCCGTCTTGCGCCCCACGCCGGGCAGGGCCTCCAGCGCCCTGCGGTCCCGCGGGACCTCGCCGCCGTGGTCCTCCACCAGCATCCGGCAGGCCTGGATGATGTTGCGCGCCTTGGAATTGTAGAGGCCGATGGAGTTGATGTACCCCTTCAGACCCTCTTCACCGAGATCGAGGATGGCCTGTGGCGTGTTCGCCACCGGGAAGAGCTTCGCCGTGGCCTTGTTGACGCCGCGATCGGTGGCCTGCGCGGAGAGGATCACCGCGATGAGCAGCTCGAAGGGGGAGGCGTACTGCAGCTCCGAATCGGGAGCGGGATTCTCGGCGGCCAGGCGCTGGAACAGCGTCTCGACGGTGGCGGGATCCAAGGTCGCGGTCTCCGGCGAGCGCCGCCGGGGCCGGCGGCGCTGATACGGTCTCAGGTGTGGCGGAAGAAGCCGATGTCCGGCGCGGCCTCCCGCGGGTTCGCCTCGGCCTCCTTGCGCAGCCCCTCGACCACCTTCTTGTGCTCTTCCTCGAGCTTGTGCATGGCCTCCTCGGACTGGCGGGGGAAGACCACGCCCTTGAGGAAGTCACCCAGGTCGGCCAGGGCGACGGCCCAGGCCTTGTCGTTGAGGTGGAAGTTGTGGTGCGCGTGCTGGCCGAAGGGATATTCCTTGAACTCGTGGCCCTTGGTGACCTTGAGCTCGGAATCGTTCTCCACCATCTCCTTCGCCTGGTTGTACCACCACTGGTAGTACTTCTCCTGGAGGTCGGCGTTGAAGCCCTCGGCCTCGAAGAAGGCGTTGGTGGAAGCGCGACCGCCCCGGCCGCTGAAGGGGAAATGTCCAGCCATCTTCCTGACTCCTCGTGGTTTCTTGAAGGGACCGTGACCTCGCAGTCACAGCCTGGGAAATCCGCCGCGAGGATACCGCAGGCGGGTCCGGCGGTACAGTCATCTGCTTTTGCGTCAGCGTGCCTGCTTGCTCAGCGCATGAGGTGGGCCCGAACGGAGGCGCTGCCCCGAGAAGGCTGTGCGGTGAGTGCGCCGGGGGTGGGCTCGTGCGGGGCCTCGGCGGCCATGGAAGGCCGCCGTGGAGCGCCAGGGATGGTCCTCGCGTCTCCGCACGAGCCCACCCCCGGCGCACTTGCCGCCTCTTCGAAAGCCTCCCATAGCCCCCTTAACCCTGGGCCGCCGCTTCGGGCTCCGCCTCGGGGGCTGGTGCCGGCCGCGCAGCGGCGCGGGCGTCGACGACATTCTTCACCGCGATGAGCAGGCCCAGGCCGATGAAGGCGCCGGGGGGCAGCACGGCCAGCAGGAAGCCCTCGTAGGCCTCCCACTCCAGGGCCAGGCCCCGGGCCGCCTCGCCGAACATCAGGTGGGCGTCGGCAAACAGCGTCCCCTGGCCGATCATTTCCCGCAGCGCCCCCAGGACCACCAGCACGGCGGCGAAGCCGAACCCCATCATCAGGGCGTCGTACATCGATGGCAGTACGGGGTTGCGGGAGGCGAAGCCCTCGGCCCGGCCGATAATCCCGCAGTTGGTGACGATGAGCGGGATAAAGATCCCGAGGATGCCGTAGAGCTCGTGGAACCAGGCGTTCATGGCCAGCTCGATGGCGGTCACCGCCGAGGCGATGATGAGCACGAAGGTGGGCAGCCGGATCTCCGGGCGCACCACGTTGCGGATGATGGAGACCAGGGTGCTGGAGATCAGCAGCACCAGCAGGGTGGCCAGGCCCAGCCCCAGGCCGTTGACCGCCGAGGTGGTCACCGCCAGCAGGGGGCAGAGACCCAGGAGCTGGACGAGGGCGACGTTGTTGTTCCACAGCCCCTGGTTGCGGATTTCGCGGTATTCCTCGTTCATGGCTCCTCCGCTGGTTCGTCGCGGGCGAAGAGCTCGCGACGGTGCTCCTCGAAGTAGATCAGGGCGCGGCGAACCGCCGCCACCACAGCCCGGGGGGTGATGGTCGCCCCGGTGAACTGGTCGAAGACGCCGCCGTCCTTCTCCACCCGCCAGTCCTCCGGCGGGGGATTCCCCAGGCTGCGCCCGGCGAAGTCCTCGATCCAGTCCGAGCGCTCGATCTCGATGGCGTCGCCGAGGCCCGGGGTCTCGCTGTGGTTGACCACGCGCACCCCGGCGAGAGTGCCGTCGTGGTTGATGGCGACCAGCAGCCGGATGGGCCCGCCGTAGCCGTCGGGGGCGACAGCGGTCATGACCGCGGCCACCGGCTCGCCGTTACGGCGGGCGCGATAGACGGTGAGTGGATCGGAACTCCCCAGGGCTTCCGGGGCGTTAACGGTGATAGCGTCCCGGACCGGGTCGTTGTCATAGCGCGCCTCCGGGACCAGTTCGTGGAGGGTCTCCAGGGTGGCCGCGCGCCGGTTCTCGGCGATCCGCTCATCGGTGGCCTCGTGGGTCAGGGCGACGAGGCCGGTCCCTATCAGGGCAAAGAGGGCGAGGATCCCGCCGGCCAGGGCGATATGGCGCAGGTTGGCCGTCATTCCCCCCTCCCGTGGCCGAAGGTCCGCGGCTGGATGTAGTAGTCCAGCGTGGGGGCGGCGGTGTTCATGAGCAGCACGGCGAAGGCGACGCCGTCGGGGTAGCCGCCCCAGGTCCGGATGATGTAGATGAAGGCGCCGATGCCGATGCCGTACCAGAAGCGCGCCAGCGGTGCCGAGGGGGCGCTCACCGGGTCGGTGGCGATGAAGAAGGCACCCAGCAGGGTCGCCCCCGAAAGGATGTGGAAGGCGGGTGAGGCGAAGGCGCCCGGGTCCAGGGCGTAGAAAATCAGCGCCGGGACCCCCACGCCGAGGATGACGCCGGCCGGCGTCTGCCACGGGACGGTGCCGCGGAAGACCAGCCACAGCCCGCCCAGCAGGAAGAGGGTGTTCACCCATTCCCAGCCGATGCCGGCAAGATCACCGAAGATCGGGTTTCCCTGCCAGACCTCCGGGATGGTCTGGTTCTGGCCCAGGGCCGTCTTGATCTGGTCCAGCGGCGTCGCCCGGGTCACCGCGTCCAGGTCGGCCGCCGCCGGCAGGGTGCCGGTGAGGAAGAACTGCAGATGGGCGCCGAGGTCCACCGCACCGGCCGGCGGCAGCCAGGTGGTCATCTCCCGGGGGAAGGAGACCAGCAGGATGACGTAGCCCACCATGGCCGGGTTGAAGGGGTTGTGGCCCAGCCCGCCGTAGAGGTGCTTGCCCAGGGCGATCCCCATGGCCGTCCCCAGCATCGGCAGCCACCAGGGCGCCAGGGGCGGCAGGGCGAGGGCCAGCAGCCAGGCGGTGAGGACCGCCGAGCCGTCTCCCAGGAAGGGCATGACCGGCCGGTGGCGCAGGCGTAGCACCGCGGCCTCGGTGACGAGCGCCGCCGCCACGGCGGCGGCGAGGTTGAAGGCGATCCCGGGGCCGAAGAACCAGAGGTGGGCCAGGGTGCCCGGGATGAGGGCGGCGCAGACGGTGACCATCACCCGCCGGACGCTGCTTCCACCGGGGTGGAAGTGGGGCGAGCTGCGAACCAGTTCGAACACGACTACTCCCCCTTCCCCGCGCTGCTGTCGTTACCTTCGTCCTCACCCCGCTGGGCCCGGGCCTCGGCGACCTTGCGCTTCTGTTCCTCGGTGAGCTCGGATTCGTCGGTGTTCTTCGGCTCCACGCCCTGCTGTTCCTTCTTCTCCTGGGCCCGCTTGCGGGCGGCCTCGATGGCGGCCTTCTTCTTGTCGTCGTCCTTGTTCACCTGCTTCTTCTTCTCCGCCTGGCGGGCGGCCTTCTCCGCCTTCTCCCGCTCCAGGCGCTCGTTGCGGAACTCGTAGCGGGCGCGGGCGATGTCCGACTTCTTCTTCTCCCGCTCGGCGGCCCAGATCTCGGTCTTGGCGAAGCGGTAGTACTGCACCAGCGGCAGATGGCTGGGGCAGACGTAGGCGCAGCAGCCGCACTCGATGCAGTCGAAGAGGTTGTAGTCCTGGACCTTGTCGAAGTCCTTGTCCCGGGCGTGCCAGTAGAGCTGCTGGGGCAGCAGCCGGGCCGGGCAGACCTCCTGGCAGGCGCCGCAGCGGATGCACGGCATGGGCTCCGGCGCCGGGGTCAGCTCCTCGGCGGCGGGGACCAGCAGGCAGTTGCTGGTCTTGGCCACCGGCGCCTCATGATGGAAGAGGCGGAAGCCCATCATGGGGCCGCCGACGATGATCTCGCCGATGTCCCCCCAGTTGCGGACCCGCTCCTCCAGCAGTTCGCCCACCGGGGTGCCTAGCCGGACCTGCCAGACCCGCGGCTCGGCGATGGCGCTGCCGGTGACGGTAATGAGCCGGTCCACCAGGGGCCGCCCCTCGGTGATGGCGCGCTCCACCGCCGTGGCGGTGCCGACGTTGTGACAGACCACCCCCACCTGGATGGGCAGGCCGTCGCTGGGGACCTCCTTGCCGGTGAGGGTGTAGATGAGCTGCTTCTCGCCCCCGGCCGGGTAGCGGGTGGGGACGGTGATGATCTCCACCCCGGCCGCGGCGCTGTCGGTGGCGGCCAGCTCGTCCCGGGCCGCCTTGAGGGCGGCGATGGCGGCCGGCTTGTTGTCCTCCACGCCGATGATGCAGCGCTGGGCCTGCAGGGCGTGGCGCATGATGAGCATGCCGTGGAGGATGCGGGCCGGTTCCTCCTGCATCAGGCGGTCGTCGCAGGTGATATAGGGCTCGCACTCGGCGCCGTTGAGGATGAGCGTCTCCACCGGGCGGCCGCCGGGGTTGAGCTTCACCGCACTGGGGAAGCCGGCCCCGCCCAGGCCGACGATGCCGGCCTCGCGGATGCGGTTGCGCAGGTCCGAGGCCGTCTCGGCGGTGTAGTCGGACACGGGGTGCAGGTCGGTCCAGGCATCCTCGCCGTCGCTGGCGATGACCACGCAGGGGGCGGAGAGGCCGGAGGGGTGGGCGATGGGCCGGTCCTCCACCGCCTGCACGGTGCCGGAGACGGTGGCGTGGACCGGGGCGCTGACGAAGTCCCGGGCGCGGGCGATGCGCTCGCCGGTACGCACGTACTGGCCCGGCTCCACGTCCACCTCCGCCGGGGCGCCGATGTGCTGCTGGAGGGGCAGGATCACCTGCTCGGGCAGGGCGGCCTTGCCGCTGTCCCGCTCGCAGGACTCGGTCTTGTGGCCGGGCAGCTCCAGACCGCCGGGGAAGCGCCACAGCCTAGCGCTCATGGTCCATCTCCGCCGCCGCGTCCGTATCGGCCTGCCCCGCCTGCGCCAGGCCGCGCTGGGCATCCTCGGAGTAGAGCTCCGGGAAGGGCCAGCGCCAGGTCTGCGGCGTCTCCGGTACCGGCACCATGTAGATGCAGTCCACCGGGCAGGGCTCGATGCAGAGCTCGCAGCCGGTGCACTCGGCCTCGATGACGGTGTGCATCTGCTTGGCGGCGCCGACGATGGCGTCCACCGGGCAGGCCTGGACGCAGAGGGTGCAGCCGATGCAGATGTTCTCGTCGATGATGGCGACCTCGGGGGTCTCCTCCTCCTCGCCGTGCTCGGGATTCAGCGGCTTGGGCTCGCGGCCCAGGAGGTCGGCGAGCTGCTGGATGGTCTGCTCGCCGCCGGGGGGGCACTGGTTGATGTCCGCCTCGCCGGCGGCGATGGCCTCGGCGTAGGGCCGGCAGCCGGGGTAGCCGCACTGGCCGCACTGGGTCTGGGGGAGGATGGCGTCGATCTGGTCGACCACCGGGTCCCCCTCCACCTTGAAGCGGATGGAGGCGTAGCCCAGCAGGAGCCCGAAGGCGAGGGCGAGGCCGGCGAGGGCGAGGATGGCTTCAAGCATGGCCTACAGCCGCACCAGACCGGAGAAGCCCATGAAGGCCAGGGACATGAGGCCGGCGGTCACCAGCCCCACGGCCGCCCCCTGGAAGGGGACGGGGACGTCGGCGGCGGCGATGCGCTCGCGGATGGCGGCGAACAGGATGAGCACCAGGGAGAAGCCCACCGCGGCGCCGAAGCCGTAGACCGCCGACTCCAGGAAGCCGTGGGCCTCCTGGACGTTGAGCAGGGCCACGCCAAGGACGGCACAGTTGGTGGTGATGAGCGGCAGGAAGATCCCCAGCACCTGGTAGAGCAGGGGCGAGGTCTTCTGCACCACCATCTCGGTGAACTGCACCACCACCGCGATGACCAGAATGAAGGCGATGGTCCGCAGATACTCCAGCCCCAGGGGCGCCAGCAGGTACTCGTTGACGAGGTAGCTGCAGATCGCCGAGAGGGTGAGCACGAAGGTGGTGGCCAGCCCCATGCCGGTGGCGGTCTCGAGCTTGCGTGATACCCCCATGAAGGGGCACAGCCCGAGGAACTTCACCAGCACGAAGTTGTTCACCAGGATGGTGCTCACCAGGATGAGCAGGTACTCACTCATGGGACCGCCCGTCCATCAGGAACTGATGAAAAAGTATGACGCCGCCCCCGGGGGTACTCAACCCCGCGCGGGACGGGTCATAAGGGTTACTTGATCCGCATCCCGGGCCGCGCCCCGTCGTCGGGGCCCAGGAGGAAGGGGCCGTCGCCCTCGCCGCTGGCGGCGAGGACCATGCCCTCGGAGACCCCGAAGCGCATCTTGCGCGCCGGCAGGTTGGCCACCATCACCGTCAGCCGCCCCTCCAGATCCGCGGGGTCGTAGGCCGCCTTGATGCCGGCGAAGACCTGGCGGGTCTCGCCGCCGAGATCCAGCTGCAGGCGCAGGAGCTTGTCCGCCCCCTCCACCTGCTCGGCGCTGGTGATCCGCGCCACCCGCAGGTCGACGCCGACGAAGTCCTCGAAGGCGATCTCGTCGGCGATGGGCTCCTCGGCCAGCGGGCCGGTGAGGGCGGTCTCGGTCATGGCGGCATTCTCCTGTCGGGACGCCTCCAGCATGGCGTCCACGTGGTCCTGTTCGATGCGGGTGAGCAGGGGCTTGAAGCGGTTGATGGCCCCGTCCAGCCGGTTGGCCAGGTCGTCCCAGGTCAGCTCCCGGCCCAGGAAGGCCTCGCTGCGGTGGGCCAGCCCCGGCACCACCGGCTTGAGGTAGGTCATGATGACCCGGAAGGCGTCCAGGACCATGGCGCTGATGGCCTGCAGTTCCGGCTCGCGGCCGGCCTCCTTGGCCACCACCCAGGGCTGGAGCTCGTCGAACAGCCGATTGGCCTCGTCGGCCAGCTCCATGAGTTCGCGCATGAGGCGGCTGTACTCGCGATTCTCGTAGAGTTCGGCGATGGCGGCGCGGCGCTGCTCCCCGGCGAAGTCGGCGTGCACGGCGCGCCAGCGCTCGGCCAGTCGGTTGCGCTCGGCCAGGGAGTCGGCGGTGGCCCCCTCGAAACGGTCCGCCTCCCACCACAGCTCGCCGTCGAAGCGCTTGTTGATGAAGCCGGCGGAGCGGCTGGCCAGGTTGACCACCTTGCCCACGAGGTCGCTGTTCACCCGGGCGATGAAGTCGTCGGTGTTCAGGTCCAGGTCGTCGATGCCGGCGTCCAGCTTGGCCGCCAGGTAGTAGCGCAGGTAGTCGGGGTCCAGGTGGTCCAGGTAGGTCCGGGCGTTGAGGAAGGTGCCCCGGGACTTGGACATCTTGGCGCCGTTGACGGTGAGGAAGCCGTGGCAGAAGACCGCACTGGGCACCCGGTAGCCGGCGCCGTGGAGCAGGGCCGGCCAGAAGAGGGTGTGGAAGTAGGCGATGTCCTTGCCGATGAAGTGGTAGAGCTCGGCGTCGCTGTCCGCCCCCCACCAGTCGTCGAAGTCCAGGTCGCGCCGCTCGGCGAGGTTCAGGAAGCTCGCCATGTAGCCGATGGGGGCGTCCACCCAGACGTAGAAGTACTTGCCGGGGGCGTCGGGGATCTCGAAGCCGAAATAGGGCGCGTCCCGGGAGATGTCCCAGTCGCGCAGCCCCTCGGCGAGCCACTCCTCCAGCTTGTGGGCGATGGCCGGCTGCACCCGGGGGCGGCCGGTGGTATCGGTCTCGGCCATCCACTCGCGCAGGAAGCCCTCGAAGTCCTGCAGGCGGAAGAAGTAGTGCTCGGAGTCGCGCTCCTCCGGGGCCGCGCCGGAGACGGCGGAGACCGGATTTAGCAGCTCGGTGGGCTGGTAGGTGGCCCCGCACACCTCGCAGGCGTCGCCGTACTGGTCCTCGGCGTGGCAGCGGGGGCAGGTGCCCTTGACGTAGCGGTCGGGGAGGAACATCCCCGCCTCGGGGTCGTAGGCCTGGCGGATGGTGCGCCGGTCGATGTGGCCGGCGGCCTCCAGCCGCCGGTAGATGGTCTCCACCATCCGGCGGTTCTCCACCGAGTGGGTGGAGTGGTAGTTGTCGAAGGCGACGTGGAAGTCGGCCAGGTCGCGCCGGTGCTCCTCGCCCACCCGGGCGATGAGCTCCTCGGGGGCTACCCCCTCGCTCTGCGCTCGCAGCATGATGGGGGTGCCGTGGGCGTCGTCGGCGCAGACGTAGCCGCATTCGTGGCCGCGCAGGCGCTGGTAGCGGACCCAGATATCGGTCTGCACGTACTCCACCAGGTGGCCCAGGTGGATGCTGCCATTGGCGTAGGGCAGGGCGCTGGTAACCAGGATGCGGCGGTGGCCTTCGGACATGGGACTCGCGGCTCGGCAGTAGCGGGCTGGAAGATAACCCTGTCATGGTACTAGCCGGCCGGGGGGAGGGCCAGTTGCGCGGGCGCTCCCGGGGTGCGGCCAGCGGTGGAGGACCGAGAGCAGAAAAGGCTCATTCCCTTCGGGTAGAATATCCGACCCATCCGTCCCACAATAGCGGGCCAGATAGCGCGAGGTCGCCGCGGCGGCGGCCTCGCAGACAACCGTCCGAGGAGTGCGAACGTCATGGCGAACGTTTCCGAGCAGCAGGTGGAGACCGCCCTCAAGGGGTATGTGGATCCCTACATGGACCGGGACCCGGTCTCGGCGAAGATCGTCGACGGGATCCAGGTCGACGGCGACCGGGTCACCGTGAATCTCAAGGTGGGCTTCCCCGTGGAGGGCTACCGGGACGAGCTCGCCGCGGCGGTCCGCGACGCGGTGAAGGGCGGGACCGACGCCAGCGACGTCACCGTCAACATCGAGCAGAAGGTGGAGACCCACTCGGTGCAGCAGGGCGTCTCCCCCATCTCCGGGGTCAAGAATATCATCGCCGTGGCCTCCGGCAAGGGTGGCGTGGGCAAGTCCACCACCGCGGTGAACCTGGCCCTGGCCCTGGCCGCCGAGGGTGCCCGGGTGGGGCTGCTGGATGCCGATATTTACGGCCCCAGCACCCCGCGGATGATGGGCCTCTCCGACAAGCCCGACTCCAAGGACGGCAAGACCCTGGAGCCCATGGTCAACTACGGCGTCCAGACCATGTCCATCGGCTACCTCATCGACGAGGACACCCCCATGGTCTGGCGTGGGCCCATGGTCACCCAGGCCCTGGAGCAGCTGCTCAACGATACCAACTGGGACGACGTCGACTACCTGGTCATCGACCTGCCGCCGGGCACCGGCGACATCCAGCTGACCCTGGCGCAGAAGGTGCCGGTCTCCGGGGCGCTCATCGTCACGACGCCCCAGGACATCTCGCTGCTGGATGCGCGCAAGGCGCACAAGATGTTCGAGAAGGTCTCGGTGGACACCCTGGGCATCATCGAGAACATGTCCATCCACATCTGCTCGAACTGTGGCCACGAGGAGCACATCTTCGGCGAAGGTGGCGGCCAGTCCATGTCGGATGAGTACGGTATCGACCTGCTGGGCTCGCTGCCCCTGGATATCCACATCCGCGAGCAGGCGGACGGCGGCAAGCCCACCGTGGTCGCCGACCCGGACAGCCGGCTCACCGAGATCTATCGCCAGATCGCCCGGCGTACGTCGGCGCGGCTCTCCCTCAAGGGGCGGGAGCACAGCCACAAGTTCCCCAACATCGTCATCCAGGACAACTGAGTCGGGGACCGTTGAACCCCACTGGCCTCGGCCACTGGGGTGGCGGCCGTCGCCGTGCTACCCTCTCCGGCTTCCCGGAGGCGCGGCGACGAGGGCCCGAGCATGAGCATCAAATCCGACCACTGGATCCGGCGCATGGCCACCGAGGAGGGGATGATCGACCCCTTCGAGCCGGAACAGGTGCGCACCGGCGAGGACGGTTCCCCCCTCATCTCCTACGGCACGTCGAGCTACGGCTACGACATCCGCTGTGCCGACGAATTCAAGATCTTCACCAACATCAACTCGGCCATCGTCGACCCCAAGGCCTTCACCGACGAGAGCTTCGTCAGCTTCAAGGGCGACGTCTGCATCATCCCGCCCAACTCCTTCGCCCTGGCGCGCACGGTGGAGTATTTCCGGATCCCCCGCTCGGTGCTCACCATCTGCCTGGGCAAGTCGACCTATGCCCGCTGCGGGATCATCGTCAACGTGACGCCGCTGGAGCCGGAGTGGGAGGGGCACGTGACCCTGGAGTTCTCCAACACCACGCCCCTGCCGGCCAAGGTCTACGCCAATGAGGGCGTGGCCCAGCTCCTCTTCCTGGAGTCGGACGAGGTCTGCGGGACCTCCTACGGGGATCGCGGGGGCAAGTATCAGGGCCAGCGCGGGGTAACGCTGCCGCGTTCCTGAGGGCGGTTACTCCTCCATCGCGGAGAAGTCGGCCTCCGGGGCCTTCTGGAGTTCCAGCAGCCCCTTGCGGTCGTCGCCCTTGCGCTGCTCCACCGCCACCGGCAGATAGCCCAGCTCCGGGGCCAGCCAGAAGACGCTGCGCCGCTTGCCGGGCTTGTCGCGGATCTGCTCCACCCGGACGGTCCGCCAGCTCCCGGCCGGGGTCTCGCGCCGGGTCTCGCCGGTGACCTCGTAGCGGTAGGTCTCGGGGCCGTCCTCGTCCACCACCTGGAACTCGAATGTCTCCTCGCCGGCGGCCACCCCGCGCATGACGACGAACTGGGCGCTGACCAGATCCTGGGTGCCGGCCTCCAGCGCCCATTCCCGGCCACGTACCGCCTCCCGCACCACGGCCTCGCCGTAGTGGAAGCTCAGCCGGATATCCTTCTCCTTGCCGGTGCGCTGGCGGTAGCGGTACTCAAGCGGCCGGATCCCGTCGTCATCCCAGCGGAAGCGGCTGCTCTCCCGGGTGTCGCCACTGAACAGCAGCCGGGCCATGCCGCCGGGGCGGGCCACCGAGGCGACGCGGTACTCGTGGCCGCGGCCCTCCTCGATGGACTCGCGGCTGATGGTCCGCTCCATGGTTCCCAGGCTGAAGCCGCTGCGCTTGACGCGGTACTCCATCTCCACCCCGTCGGGGAAGGGTGCCTGGGTCCCCGCCGCCAGCAGGGCTGGCGGGAGGGTCAGTGTCAGGCAGGCGGTCAAAAGGGCGATCGTCCTCATCGGTCCCCCTCCTCCGGTGTCGCCTCGGGCGGCAGCGGGGCTTCCAGCGGGGCATGGTCCAGCAGCACTGTCTCCCCCTGCAGCCGCAGCCGGCCCTCGGCGAAGAGCCGGACGGCCTGGGGGAGGATGATGTACTCCCAGGGGCGGACCCGTGCCTCCAGCGTCTCGGGGGTGTCGTCGGCGCGCACCGGCACCCGGGCCTGGACCACCACCGGCCCGTCGTCGACCCCGGGGGTGACGAAGTGGACGCTGGAGCCGTGTTCGGCGTCACCGGCCTCCACGGCGCGGCGATGGGTATCCAGCCCCTTGTGGCGCGGTAGCAGGGAGGGATGGACGTTGAGCATGTGGCCGGTATAGCGGGTGACGAAGTCGTCGGTGAGCACCCGCATGAAGCCGGCCAGGACCACCAGGGCCGGCTCCCGGGCGTCGATGCGCCGGGCCAGTTCGGCGTCGAAGGCGGCGCGGTCGGCGTAGTCCCGGTGGTTGATGACCTCG
Source organism: Pseudomonadota bacterium (assembly GCA_051745535.1). Taxonomy (GTDB): domain Bacteria; phylum Pseudomonadota; class Gammaproteobacteria; order Thiohalospirales; family Thiohalospiraceae; genus Thiohalospira. Next base: position 19,428 of record JBNJED010000009.1, read on the forward strand.
GTGGGGACGCCGGCGGCCCGGGCCCGTTCCAGGCCGCCGGCATCGGGCCGATTGCTGATCACCGCGCGGACCTCCACCGGCAGGGTGCCGGCGGCGGCCCGGTCCAGGAGCGCCTGGAGATTGGTGCCGCCGCCGGAGATGAGGACGACGATGGGCAGGGGCCGGTGGGGGGCCGTCATGCGATGACCACCCGCGGTCCGTCATCGGCGGCGGTGAGTTCACCGATGGCGGTCACCGTCTCGCCGGCCTCGCGCAGGGTGGCGGCCACCGCCTCGGCCTCGTCCGCGGCCACCGCCACCACCATGCCGATGCCGCAGTTGAAGGTGCGGAACATCTCCGCCGGCTCCACGTGCCCCCGCTCCCGGATCCAGTCGAAGACCGGCGGCTGGGACCAGCGGCCGCTGTCCACCCGGGCGCCCAGCCCCTCGGGCAGGACGCGGGGGAGGTTCTCCGGCAGCCCGCCGCCGGTGATGTGGGCCAGGGCGTGGATGGCGCCGGGGTGGGCGGCCAGGGCATCGAGCAGCGGGCGGACGTAGATCCGGGTGGGGGCCAGCAGGGCCTCGCCCAGGGTGGTATCGCCGCAGGGCTGGTCCAGGGCGGCGCCGGTGGTATCCAGCAGCCGCCGGATGAGGGAGTAGCCGTTGGAGTGGGGCCCGGAGGCGGCCAGCCCCAGCAGGGTGTCGCCGGCCCGGCAGTGCGTCCCGTCCAGGAGCCGGTCGCGCTCGGCGACGCCGACGCAGAAGCCGGCCAGGTCGTAGCGGCCCCCTTCGTAGAAGCCCGGCATCTCCGCCGTCTCCCCGCCCACCAGGGCGCAGCCGGCCTCCTCGCAGCCGGCGGCGATCCCGGTGACCACGTCGCCGGCGGTATCGACTTCCAGCTTGCCGGTGGCGTAGTAGTCCAGGAAGAAGAGCGGTTCGGCGCCCTGAACGACGAGGTCGTTGACGCACATGGCCACCAGATCGCGGCCGATGGTGTCGTGCCGGCCCATGCGCTCGGCCAGGGCGAGCTTGGTGCCGACGCCGTCGGTCCCGGCCACCAGGACCGGGTCGCGGTAGCCGGCGGGCAGGTCCACCAGGGCGCCGAAGCCGCCCAGGCCGCCGCGGACCTCGGGCCGCCGGGTGCGCTCCACGGCGGGGCGGATGCGGTCGACCAGGTCGTTGCCGGCATCAATGTCCACGCCGGCGTCGCGGTAGGTGAGGCCGGAGCCGGTCTCGGTTTCGTCGGCGCTCAAGGGGGCCTCCTCGGGGCGATGGGCTGAGGGTCGGATCCAAAGATCGCATTGTAATGAGTCCCCGTGGGGCATGGAACCGCGCCCGGCAGTGGGCCATAATCGCCAGCCATGAATGCCCTGTTCCCCCGCACGTGCCGGCTCCTTCTTCTCCTGCTGTCTGCCATGGCGGTCGGTACGGCCCCGGCTGCCACCCTGGACGACCTCTACGAGACCCGGATCACCGTCGAGAGCCAGGGTGCCGAGGAGCGCGCCGGCGCCCTGCGGGCCGGCCTGCGCCAGGTGCTGGTGCGCGTCTCCGGGAGCACCGGCGCGGGGGAGCTTCCGGGGGTCGCGGCGGCGGTGGCCGAGCCCGGGCGCTATCTCCAACAGTACCGCTATACCGGTGAGGAGGGCGATGACCTGGCCCTCTGGATGCGGTTCCAGCCCCGATCCATCCGGCGCCTCCTGGAGTCCGAGGAGCTCCCGGTCTGGGGCCGGACACGGCCGACGACGCTGGTCTGGCTGGCGGTGGAGGAGGGGGGCGAGCGGCGCCTGCTGGGCCCGGAGAGCGACCACCCCGTCCGGCAGGCGCTGGCCGAGCGGGCACAGTTGCGCGGCCTCCCCCTGCGCTGGCCGCTGCGTGACCTGCAGGATCGCCGCACCGTGGAGGCGGCGGATGTCGCCGCCGGGTTCGTCGATCCGGTCCGCTCTGCCTCCGTCCGCTACGCCACCGACGCCGTCCTCATGGGCCGCGCGCGGCAGACCGCCAGCGGGGAGTGGCAGGCCGACTGGACCCTGTTGCGCGGCGGGCAGACCAGTCGCTGGTCCGCCTCCGGTGACCTGCTGGTCGAGGTGACGGATGCCGGCATCGACGGCACCGCGGAGGCGCTGGCGGCCGCCTATACGGGGGGGCGCGGTGAAACCGGGGATGTCACCCTGGCGGTGAGCGGCGTCCGGGATCTGGGGAGCTACATCCGTGTCCGCGACTACCTCGCCGATCTCTCCGCCGTGCGCCGAGTGAACGTGAGCAGCGTGACCGGCGACGAGCTGCACCTGGAGTTGACCCTGCGCGGTGGTCCTGACGGCCTCATCCAGGCCATCGGCCTCGGCGATACCCTGATTCGGGCACGGCAGCCGGCCGGGGCGGGAGATACCCTGCGCTACCGCTACCTCCCATGACCCTGGCCTGGCTGCCCAACGCCATCAGCATCCTCCGGATCCTGCTGGTGCCACCGGCGGTGGCCGCCATGCTCGGCGGTCGCCATGATATCGCCCTGGGGCTGGTCCTGGTGGCCGCCCTCTCCGACGGCATCGATGGCTGGCTGGCACGCCACAAGGGGTGGGGGAGCGCCCTGGGGGCCTTCCTGGACCCGCTGGCGGACAAGCTCCTCATGCTGGCCGCCTATGCCACCCTGGGGTGGCTGGCCGCGATCCCGCCCTGGCTGCCCTTCCTGGTCATCGGCCGGGATCTCTTCATCATCGGGGGTGCGGCCTGGCTGCGGCGGCGGCGCGCCTCCCGGGTGGCCGCGCGGCCCGTCAGCAAGCTCAACACGTTCGTCCAGGCTGGCTATATCCTGCTGGTCCTGGCGGCGCTGGTGCCGCTGCCCGTGCCGGCGGCGGTGGTGGCGGACGCCACCGTCCTGGTGGTCCTGACCACCCTCGCCTCCGGCCTGGACTACCTGGGAACCTTTCGGCGCATGGCGAACGCCGGGGACAACGACGGAGGGGCCTCGTGATGGAACAGCGCCACCTGCTGATCGTCGGCGGTGCCGTCGCCGCCGCCCTGCTACTGTGGCTGCTGGCACCGGTGCTCACGCCGTTTGCCGCCGCCGCCCTGCTGGCCTACCTGGGAGACCCCCTGGTGGACCGCCTGGAGGCGCGCGGACTGCCGCGGACCCTCGGCGTGGTGGTGGTCTTCCTCCTGCTGGCGACCGCCATCCTGGCCGCCGTGCTGGTGATCCTGCCGCTGGCCGGGGAGCAGCTGTGGCGGCTGCTGGGGCAGCTCCCCGGCTGGCTGGAACAGGCCCAGGCGCGCTTCCCGGTGCTGGCGGAGCTGGATCTCACCCGCCTGGTGGAACTCGCCCGGGAGCACTGGCAGGCCGCCGGGGGCTGGGCGCAGACGGTGCTGGCCTCGGCCTCGCAGTCCGGCCTGGTCCTGCTGGCCTGGCTGACGAATCTGCTGCTCATCCCGGTGCTGACCTTCTACCTCCTGCGCGACTGGGACCGGCTCATGGTCCGGATCCGGGAGATCCTGCCGCGGCCCTGGGAGCCCGCCATCGTCGAGGTCACCCGGGATGCCGACGAGGCCCTGGGCGCCTTCCTGCGCGGCCAGCTCTCGGTGATGCTGGCGCTGGCGGCGGTCTATGCCGCCGGCCTGTGGATGCTGGGCATCAACGCCCCCGTCCTCATCGGCCTGCTGGCGGGACTGGTGAGCTTCATCCCCTACCTCGGCCTGGTGGTGGGCATCGCCGTGGCCGGCCTGGTGGCCTGGTTCCAGTTCCAGGAGCTGTGGGCGCTGCTCGGGGTGGTGGCTGTCTTCGGCATCGGTCAGGTGCTGGAGACGGCGCTCTTCACCCCCTGGTTCGTGGGGGACCGTATAGGCCTCCACCCGGTGGCGGTGATCTTCGCCGTCCTGGCCGGGGGGCAGCTCTTCGGCTTCGTGGGCATGCTGCTGGCGCTGCCGGCGGCGGCGGTCATCGCCGTGTTGCTGCGCCACGCCCACCAGCGCTACCTGGACAGCGAGGCCTACGCGGGAGAGTAGATGGCGGCCGGTGGCGATCAGCTCATTCTCCCCGTGGGGTTCCACGAGGCGGCGGACCTGGAGGGCTTCGAGCCCGGGGACAACGCCGCCGCGGTGGCCGCCGTGGCGGCGCGCCGTCCCGGCCCCCTGTTCCTGTGGGGCGGGCCGGGGCGGGGCAAGACCCACCTCCTCCAGGCCGCCTGTGTGGCCGCCGGTCGGGCGGGCGAGCCGGCCGTCTACCTCCCCCTGGGTACTGAGGGGCTGACCCCGGAGGCCCTCCAGGGCCTGGAGGGCATGGCCGTGGTGGCGGTGGACGACCTGGATGCCGTGGCCGGGGACCGCGCCTGGGAGGAGGCGCTCTTCCACCTCTTCAACCGCAGCCACGAGGCCGGCGCCGCCTTTCTGGCGGCCGCCAGCGCGGCGCCAGCGGCCCTCCCGCTGGTCCTGGAGGACCTGCGCAGCCGGCTGGCCTGGGACCTGGTCTTCCACCTCCAGCCCCTGGACGATGCCGGATTGCAGGCCGCCCTCATGGGGCGCGCCCGCCGCCGCGGCATGGAGATGCCGGAGGCGGTGGCCGCCTATCTCCTGCGCCGGGTGAGCCGGGACCCCGCCGAGGTCTTCGGCTGGCTGGAGCGCCTGGACCGCGCCACCCTCGCCGCCAAGCGGCGGCTGACCATCCCCTTCGTGCGCGAACTCATTTCGGCGGACGGAGGTTGAGCTCCTTGCCGCGCCAGCGGGCGTAGAACATCGCACTGGTAAAGAGGATTACCGACAGGGCGATCTCCGCCCCGGCCAGTAGTCGCGCCTCCGGGCTGGCCATGGCCTCGGTCACCCCGTGGGCGAAGTAGAGCAGGATGAGCATCGAGGTCCAGGCGTGGGTGTAGGCGCGCCCGGCCAGCAGCCCCCGCAGCGGCAGTAGCAGCGGCCCGACGATGACCGCCACCACCAGGGAGGGGTGGAAGTGGGTTGAGGGCGCCAGCCAGAGGTACCAGGCCAGCAGCAGGACGAAGAGGGTGAACCAGGCGGCCAGGGTCACCAGCCGGGCAATGTAGGTCTTTCTAGCCACGAAGGTTCTCCCGGCCGCGTTGAAGGGTGATGGCCAGCTCCGCCACCCGCGCCCCCAGGGCGCGGCAGAGGTGGGCCTCGTCGGCGTCCACGGCGCGGGCCGCATCGCCCCCGGCCAGGTGGCTGGCACCGTAGGGGGTCCCCCCGGAGGTGGTCGTGTTCAGCCGCTCCTCGGTATACGGCAGGCCGGTAAGGAGCATGCCGTGGTGGAGCAGGGGCAGGGCCATGGTCAGCAGCGTGCTCTCCTGGCCGCCGTGCAGCGAGGCGGTGGAGGTGAAGGTCGCGCCCGGCTTCCCCGCCAGCGCCCCGGCCAGCCACTGGGCGCTGGTGCCGTCCAGGAAGTGCTTCAGCGGGGCGGCCATGTTGCCGAAGCGCGTGGGGCTGCCCATGACCAGCCCGTCGCACTCGGCCAGATCCTCCGGGCGGGCATAGGGCGGGCCGTCGTCGGGGACCGGGGGCGCCACCGCCTCCGGGGTGGCCGAGACCGGCGGGACAGTCCGCAGCCGGGCCGCTGCCCCGGCGACGCCATCCACCCCGGCGGCGACCTCCCGGGCCATGGTGGCAGTGGCCCCGTGGCGGCTGTAGTAGACGACCAGGACCTCGCGCGCGGTACTCATGCCAGGATCTCCAGGACGCTTTCGGGCGGCCGGCCGATGGCGGCGCGATCGCCGTTGACCACGATGGGCCGCTCCAGCAGTCGGGGGTGGTCGGCGATGGCCTGCAGCAGGGCCTCGCGCCCCACCGCCGGGTCATCCAGCCCCAGCTCCCGGTACTCCGATTCGCCGTGGCGCATCATCTCCCGGGGTTCCACGTCGAGCAGTTCGGCCAGGAGGGCAAGGGTATCCACCGTCGGGGGTTCCTTGAGGTATTCCACCAGCTCGGGCTCGATGCCGCGTTCGCGCAACAGCGCAACGGTCTGGCGCGACTTGGAACAGCGTGGATTGTGATAAACGGTGATCGCCATGGGGCCCTCGAAACGGGTTCTGTGAAGTGGTGGACAGTCTAACCGGAGTCGCGTTGACAGCCCATGGGGGGGGTGCTAGCTTCAAATCGGCAAATCTTTCGGGGGATTATGGGATTCCGTCCATATTGTCACCAGTTTACCGCCGGGTGTGCTCTCTTGACGGGCGTCGCCATCGCAGTGCTTTCCGGCTGTGCCGGGTCACCACCGGTTCAGGCCATGAGTGATGCCCGGCAGGCAGTGCGCGCAGCGCAGGATGATATGGAGCCGACATCGCGGCAGCGGGCGGAGCGGCTGCTCCGGGAGGCCCGGGATGCGCTGGAGGCCGAGGAGTACTGGAAGGCCCGTCAGCGGGCCGACGAAGCCCGGGGGCTGGCCCGGAACGCCGGTCAGCCTTGAGGGGTTCGCAGGGGGAAGTTTGCCATAACCGGGCTTTGGTTTAGAATCCGGGGTGTAGAGAGCAACAAGCAGGGCGTCCCGGGCGGGCGCCGGTTGATACCGCAAGACTTGGAGTCGAAGCGATGAAAATGCGCATGTGGAACTATGCGGGACTGACCGCCGCGATTCTGATGGCTGCCGGCTGCGCCGGCTCTCCGTCCGAGGACGATAGCGGGTCCGGTGCCGAGGATGCCGCCGACCGCGCCATCAGCGAGGCCCGTGCCGCCATCGAGAAGGCTGGCGATCGGGGCTGCCTGTGGCGGGATACCGAGTCCATCCTGGAGGATGCCGAGAAGGCCGCGGATAGCGATGAGTACGCCGACGCGGAGGAGCTGGCCAGCGAGGCCCTGTTCCAGGCCGAAAAGGGGATGGAGCAGTGCGAGGAGCAGCGGAGTCTCTTCGAGGATGGGGACAATATCCCGTCCAAGGGCGCGGCCGACGACGTCGATGGTGAGGTGATGGGGCCGGCCATTGGCGGTGACGATTCCGATGAGGAGGGCTCCTACACCGTGGAGCGTGGTGACAACCTCTGGGACATCGCCGGCATGGCCGACATCTACGATGACCCCTACCAGTGGCCGCTGATCTTCAAGGCCAACCGCGACCGGATCGAGGATGCCGACCTCATCCATCCTGGCCAGGAGTTCACCATCCGTCGTGACTACTCCGAGTCCGAGGTGGAGGCCGCGGTGGAGCACGCCCGCAATCGGGGTGAGTGGAAGCTCGGCGAGACCGAGGACTCGGACACGCGTTACCTGGATCGGTAGACTTGCGTGGACCCCCGCTTCGGCGCGGGTCCCGGCAAGAGAGGAAAGGGGGCCCACGCGGCCCCTTTTTCATGGTGCGCCGGGCACGGCGCGCAGCGCCGATGCTCGGCGCTGTCAACCGGTAAGCGAAAGCGAGCCGGGAAGTCACTAGGAGGTGAGAGTCCTCTGAGG
>JBNJED010000010.1:0-25021 GCA_051745535.1 Pseudomonadota bacterium
GCCACGGCGACGGTGTTGGCCAGCGCCTCCGGCAGGTCGGCGAACAGCTCCGCCATCTCCTCCGGGGTCCGCAGGTACTGCTCGGCGGAGTACTCCCGGGGCCGGCGCGGGTCGTCCAGGGTCCGGCTCTGGTGGATGGCGACCCGCGCCTCGTGGGCCTCGAAGTCGTCGGCGGAGAGGAAGCGGACGTCGTTGGTCGCCACCACCGGCGTCTGCGTCCGCGCCGCCAGGTCCACGGCGGCGTGGAGGTGGTCCTCCTCCCCCGGCCGACCGGTGCGGGTGACCTCCAGGTAGAAGCCGTCGGGGAAGCGCCGGCGCCACGCCTCCAGGGCGGCCCCGGCGGCCTCCCCCTCGCCGGCCAGCAGGGCGCGGCCGACATCCCCGGCCATGCCGCCGGACAGGGCGATGAGGCCGGCCCCGGCCGGTTCGCTGTCGCGCACCTCGTCCAGCCACTCCGGCTGGACCAGGGGCAGGGAGCGCGGCCCCCGCTCCAGGTAGGCGCGGGAGATGAGCCGGGTGAGGTTGCGGTAGCCGGCGTCGTTACGGCACAGCACCACCAGCCGGTGGGGGTCGCCGGGATCGGCGGGATTGGGCAGCCACAGGTCGCTGCCGACGATGGGCTTGACCCCCGCCCCCTCGGCGGCGCGGTAGAAGCGGACCAGGGCGAAGAGGTTCACCGGGTCGGTGATGGCCACCGCCGGCATGCCGGCCTCGGCGGTCGCCTTCACCAGCGGCTTCACGCGGATGGTGCTGTCCACCAGGGCATATTCCGAGTGGACGTGGAGGTGGACGAAGCCGGTCACGCCGCGCCCCCCTCCACCATCCGGCGGACCGGGCCGAAACTGCGTCGATGGAGGGGGCACGGCCCCAGCTCCTCCAGGGCGGCGCGGTGGGCGGCGCTGGGATAGCCCTTGTGGCCGTCGAAGCCGTACCCGGGGAAGTCGGCGGCGGCGGCGACCATCTCCGCATCCCGGGCCACCTTGGCCAGGATGGAGGCCGCACCGATGGCGGGGACGGAGCCATCCCCGCCCACCACCGCCTCGCCGGGGCACGGCAGGAGCGGCAGGTGGCGGCCATCCACGGCACAGAAGGCCGGCTGCTGTTCCAGGGCGGCCACGGCTCGCTCCATGGCCAGCAGGGTCGCCCCGTGGATGTTGAGCCGGTCGATCTCCTCGACCTCGGCCCGGCCCAGGGCCCAGACGGCCTGCGCCCGGATGGTCCCGGCCAGCACCTCCCGTCGGCGGGCGGTGAGCCGCTTGGAGTCGGCGAGGCCCTCCACGGGCCGTTCGGGGTCAAGGATCACCGCCGCGGCCACCACCGGGCCGGCCAGGGGACCGCGTCCCACCTCGTCCACGCCCGCCAGGGGCTGGGGCCAGTCTGCCGCCTCGTTCATGCTGCTCCTGAAGGTCTGCTTCGTGCCGGTGAGGGAAGGCCTCTACGATACCGCGCACACCCCCTGGCAGCCAGATGGGCGCCGCCGAATTGATCCCGCCGGGGGCCGGTGCGATCATCGCGGCCACCCCGGGAGCCCGCCACCATGCCGACCAGCCGCCCCACGACCAACGGATGCCACCACCCTCCCCGCCCGGACGACGGGGGGACCGCGCCGTGATCCCGCTGGTGGACCGCAGCCGCCAGTACCGCGTCCTGCGCGACGACCTGGAGCCGGCCCTGGCCGAGGCCCTGGCGGCCGGCGCCTACGCCCCCGACACCAACGTGGCGGCCTTCGAGGCGGAGGCGGCCCGGCGGCTGGGGGTGGACCACGCCGTGGCCTGCGCCTCCGGCGCCGATGCCCTGCGCCTGGCGCTCCTCGCCGCCGGCCTGGGGCCCGGGGACGAGGTGGTCACCCCCGCCTTCGCCGCCCCGGCCGCCGCCGCGGCCATCCACCACATCGGCGCCACGCCGGTCTTCGCCGACATCGACCCGGCGACCCTGAACCTCGACCCGGCCGCGGCGGAGGCGGCCCTCACACCCCGGACCCGCGCCCTGCTGCCGGCCCACACCTTCGGGCGCCTGGCCGACATGGTCAGTCTGGGCGCGCTGGCCCGGCGCCGCGACCTGTTCCTGATGGAGGATGCCACCCACGCCTTCGGCGCCGGGGCGGACGGGACGGCGGCCGGCGGCTTCGGCCGGGCGGCAGCCTTCGACCTGGGGCCGGAGAGCCCCCTGGGCGGCTTCGGCGACGGCGGCCTGGTGGCCACCGGCTCGGCCACCGTGGCGGAGCAGCTACGCCAGCTGCGCGATGCCGGCGCCGACCGGGTGGCGGGCTGGGGGAGCCGCCTGGACGAGCTCCAGGCCGTGGTCCTGCGCCACCAGCTCGGGCGGTTGCGGGTCTACGCCGAGGCGCGCCACCGGGCCGCCCGGCTCTACTCCGAGCTACTGGCCGACATCCCCGATATCGAACCGCCAGCGGCGGCGCCGCGCGGGACCCATGCCCATCAGCGCTACGCCGTCCGCAGCCCGTCGCGGGCGGCCGTCCGGGAGCGGCTCACCGCCGCCGGAATCGCCACGGCGGTGGACCATGCCGTCACCCTGCCCGGTCGGCCGGCCTTCGGTGGCAGGGAGGGGGACTGGCCGGCCGCCGAGGCGGCGGCGGAGACGGTGCTGAGCCTGCCGCTCTTCCCCGAACTCACCAAGGACGAGATCCACACCATCGTCGACACCCTCCGGGAGACCGCATGAGCAAGCAGGAACCGACCATCATGGTGGTCGCCGGGGAGACCTCCGGCGACGCCCACACCGCCGAGGTGGTCCGCGCCATCCGGGAACGTCGGCCCGGCGCGAGCTTCTTCGGCGTCGGCGGGGAGCAGCTGCGCGCCGCCGGGGTGGAGCTGCAGGTCCACGCCGATGAGCTCTCGGTGATGGGGATCGTCGAGGTCCTGCGCCACTATCCCCGGCTGCGCCGGATCCTCAAACGCCTCCAGGGGCTGCTCGCCGAGCGCCGGCCGGACCTGCTCATCGTCACCGACCTCCCCGACTTCAACCTCCGCCTGGCCGCCACTGCCCAGGCGCTGGGGATCCCGGTGCTCTACTACGTCAGCCCCCAAGTCTGGGCGTGGCGGAGCAAGCGGGTAAAGGTGATCCGGGAGCGGGTGGACGCCATGGCCGTCCTCTTCCCCTTCGAGGCCCCCATCTACGAGGCGGCCGGAGTGCCGGTGCGCTTCGTGGGCCATCCGCTGGTCCACGACATCCCCACCGACCGCGACCCGACCGCCGCCCGCGCCGCCCTGGGGCTGCCGGAGGGCGGCCCGGTGGTGGGGCTGCTCCCCGGCTCCCGGCGTAGCGAGATCGCCCAGCTCATGCCGCCGCTGGCCGACGCCGCCGCCCGCCTGCGGCGGAACCACCCCGATGTCGCCTTCGTCATCCCGGTGGCCCCCTCCATGGATCGGACGGCCATCACCGGCCCCCTGGAGGCCGCCGGCGTGGAGGCGACCCTGGTGGACAGCTCGGCCTTCTACGAGGTCATCGCCGCATCGGATGCCGTGGCCAGCGCCTCCGGCACCGCCACGCTGCAGGTGGCACTCATGGAGACGCCGCTGGTGGTCACCTACAAGGTGGCCCCGCTCACCTACGCCATCCTGCGGCGCCTGGTGAAGCTCGACCACGTGAGCCTGGTGAACATCGTCGCCGAGCGCGGCGTGGTGAAGGAATTGATTCAGGGGGAGGCCACCGGCGCCAACCTGGCCGGCGAGCTGGAGCGGCTGCTGGATGATCGCGACTACGCGGAGGGGATCCGGCGCGACCTCGCCGGCCTGCGCGCCCGCCTGGGCGAGGGCGATGCCGCCGCCGGCGTCGCCGACTGGGCGCTGGAGCTGGTGGACGCGCGCTAGCGCAGGATCCCGCGCTCGCTGCCGGCAACGAAGTCGGCGAGCCGACGCACCGCCTGATTGGGGGAACCCTGCAGGCGGTCCAGGGCGTCCGTGGTGGTATGGCCCTGGCGATAGAGGGTCCGGTAGGCCTCGCGCAGCGCCCGGATGTCCTCCTTGTCGAAGCCGTGGCGACTGAGCCCCTCGTTGTTGAGGCCGCGCGGCTCCGCCGGGTGGCCAGCCACCCGGACGAAGGGCGGGATGTCCTTGCCCACCACCGAGCCCATGCCGGTAAAGGCGTACTCGCCGAGGCGGCAGAACTGGTGGATCAGGGTGAAGCCGCCGAGGATGGCGTGGTCGGCCACGTCCACGTGGCCGGCCAGCGAGGCGCCGTTGGCGAAGATGGTGCTGTTGCCCACCTGGCAGTCGTGGGCGATGTGGACGTAGGCCATGATCCAGTTGTCATCGCCGATCCGGGTCACGCCAACATCCTGCACGGTCCCCCGGTTGATGGTGACCGACTCCCGGATGACGTTGCGGTCGCCCATCTCCAGGCGGGTGGGCTCCCCGGCGTACTTCTTGTCCTGGGGCATCTCGCCCACGGAGGCGAACTGGAAGATCTGGTTCTCCCGCCCGATAGTGGTGGGCCCCTGGATGACGGCGTGGGGGCCGATCCAGGTATCGGCGCCGATGGTCACATCGGGGCCGATGATGGCGAAGGGCGATACGGTAACGCCCTCTCCCAGCTCCGCGCCGGGGTCCACCACCGCCCGGGGATCGACGGTCATTCCACACCCCGTTCGGCGCACATGAGGTCGGCCGAGGCGGCCACCTGGCCGTCCACGCGCGCCTCCCCGGAGAACTTCCAGACGCTGCGCGAGGAGCGCACCACCTCCACGGCGAGATGGACCTGGTCGCCCGGCACCACCTGCTGCTTGAAACGGGCGTTGTCGATACCGACCAGGTAGTAGAGGGAGCCATCGCTGGGCCGCCGCTCGGTACTGCGAAAGGCGAGGACGCCGGTCGCCTGGGCCAGCGCCTCCAGAATCAGCACCCCCGGCATCACCGGCCGTTGGGGGAAGTGGCCGGTAAAGAAGGGCTCGTTGTAGGTGACGTTCTTCAGCCCCACCAGGTGCTGCCCCGGCTCCAGCTCCAGCACCCGGTCGATGAGCAGGAACGGATAACGGTGGGGCAGGTGCTCGAGCACCTGATGGATGTCCATGGTTTCCAAAGGCTTTTCCTCGGTTACTGATTTCCCTGGCCCTGGCCGCGCTCCAGGGCGCGCAGCCGTCGGGCCATGTCGTCGAGCTGACGGAAGCGGGCGGAATGGCGATTCCACTGGTCGTTGGGCTCCGCCGGCATGCCGGAGGAGTAGACCCCCGGCTCGCGGATGGAACGGCTGACCAGGGACATGCCGGTGACCGTGACCCCGTCGGCGATGGTGAGATGGCCGGCCACGCCGACCCCTCCCCCGAGGGCGCAGTGGCGCCCGATCCGGGCGCTCCCGGCAATGCCGACACAGCCGGCGATGGCGGTGTGAGCCCCGATGTGGACGTTGTGGGCCACCTGGATCTGGTTGTCCAGCTTGGCCCCCTCCTCGATGACCGTGTCCTCCAGGGCGCCGCGGTCCACGGTGGTGTTGGCACCGATCTCGACGTCGTCGCCGATGACCACACCGCCGACCTGGGGCACCTTGAGCCACTCCTCGCCTTCCCGGGCCAGGCCGAAGCCGTCGCTGCCCACCACCGCGCCCGGATGGAGGATGACCCGCTCGCCGAGGATGACGCCGTGGAGGACGGTGACGCGCGCCACCAGGTGGGAGCCATCCCCCACCCGGCTGCCGGCGCCGACGTGCGAGCCGGCGCCGATGATGGCACCGGCGCCGATGACGGCGCCGGCCTCCACCACGGCGTGGGGGCCGATGGCGGCGTCCTCCGCCACGCTGGCGTCGGGGTCGACCACGGCGCTGGGGTGGATACCGGGCGCCGGTCGGGGCGCCGGGTCGAAGAGGGTCGCGATCCGGGCGAAGGCGGCGTGGGGATTGGCCACCTCCACGGCATCCACGGGGCTGTCAGCGGCACCGCCTTCGCCCACCAGCACAGCGCCAGCGGCGGTCGCGCCCAGGGTGGCCTCGGCGCGATCGGTGGCGAAGCTCAGGTCCGTGGGTCCGGCGCTCTCCAGGGAGGCGACTCCCTCGATGGAGCGTCCGGCATCCCCGTGAAGCTGCCCCCCCACCCGTTCGGCGAGGGCACCCAGGGTCCAGGCCATGGGGTCAGGAGTCCTCGGCCAGGGACTTGAGGCGCTCCAGGACCCGTGGCGTGATGTCCACGCTGTCGGCAGCGTAGATGACGTTGTCGCCGAGCACGACGTCGTAGCCCTCGTTCTTCGCCAGCTCCTCGATTACCTCGAAGATGCGCTGCTGCACCTGGCCCAGCTCCTCGTTGCGGCGGGCGTTGACATCCTGCTCGAAGGATTGCTGCTCGCGCGCCAGCTCCTGCTGGCCCTGGCGCACCTCGTCCTCCAGGGCGTCACGCTGGCTGGTGCTCATGAGGTCGCCCTCGCTCTCCAACTGCTCCTGCTTTTCCTGGAGCTCCTCCTGCTGGCGGCCGAGCTCCTGGCGCCGGGAGCCGAACTCCTCTTCCAGGCGCTGGTTGGCGTCCTGGGCCTGGGGGGCCTCCTGGAAGAGCTTGGCGATGTTGACCACCCCGATGCGTGCAGAGGATTCCTGCGCCGCCACAGGGCCGGCCGCGACCATCCACAGGGCCGCCAGGGCGGCCAGTGTGATCCGAATGGACTTGCTGAGAGACACGGCTCCTCCTCAAGGCAGCCTAGTAGGGCGTACCGATGTTGAACTGGATGGCATCGAGCTCATCGCCACTCTTGTGGGCGAGGGGCTTGGCGTAGCTCAATTTTAATACGCCCATGGGGGTCAGCCAAACCACGCCGGCCCCGTAGGAGGCGCGGAAGTCGGCGGCATCGAAGACCTCGACATCCTCCCAGACATTGCCGGCATCCACGAAGAGCCCCAGGCGCAGGGATTCGCTGCCCCCCGGCGGGAAAAGGTATTCCACGGTGGCGTTGGCCTCGAAGGCGCCGCCGATGGAGCGGTCGATGTTCTGCCCGTCCTCGCCCGGGCTGGCACGCGGCCCCAGGGAGTTGGAGCGGAAACCCCGCACGGAGCCGGTACCGCCGCCGTAGTAGTTCTCGAAGATGGGCAGGTCCTCGGTATTGCCGTAACCGTCGCCGTAGTTGACCTCCATGTCCAGGGCGAGGGTGGAGTCGTCGAACAGGGGGACCCAGTACTGTGGCTTGATCTCGGCCTTGAAGTACTCCAGTTCGCTGCCCGGCAGCGCCGTCTTCAGGGAGGTCTTCACCCGCCCGCCAGCGGTGGGGAAGACCCCCTGGTTGCGGCTGTCATAGTTCCAGCCGGTGGTCACCAGCGCATTGCCGTAGCGGTCACCGTACTCGTCCAGGAAGTCGAAGATCTCGCCGGGCGAGTTCGAGGTCGACTTCAGGATGGTCTCCTGGTAGTCGAGCCCCAGGCGCAGGTTGCTGGTCTCCCCCTGGGGGAAGCCATAGCTGACGCCGCCGCCGTAGGAGTCGGTGATGTAGCTGGCGATGTAGGCCTCACCCGCATCGGTGGAGCGGTAGAAGCCGTTGAAGCTGCGGCTCACCCCGTTCTTCGTGTAGTACGGGTTGGTATAGCTGGCGTCGTAGACCGTGCTCACCTCGGAGTTATTGATGGTGAGGCTGTTGTGCGTCCCGGTACCCAGGAAGTTGCGCTGACTGACGCTGGCGTTGACCAGCGCGCCCTGGGACTCGGAATACCCCACGCCGGCGGAGAGGGAGCCGGAGGCACGCTCGGTCACCGAGACCTTGAGGTCCACCTGGTCGTCGGTACCGGAGACCCGCTGAGTCTCGATATTGACGTCCTCGAAGAAGCCCAGACGGTTCAGTCGGCGGCGCGAGAGGTCGACGCGGGAGGGCAGGAGCAGGGCCCGCTCCATCTGCCGGATCTCGCGCCGGATCACCCGGTCCTTGGTCTTGGTGTTCCCGGTGATCTCGATGCGCCGGACGTAGACCCGCTTGCCCGGCTCCACCCGGAAGGTGACCCCGACCTCGCGGTTCTCCCGGTCGAAGGAGGGCTCGGGGTTGACGTTGGCGAAGGCGAAACCCTCCTCCGCGAGTCGTTCGGTGATCCGCTCACTGGTCCGGGTGACCCGGCTGCGCGAGAAGACCTCCCCCGGCTCGATGGCGACCAGTTCCTCCAGTTCCTCCTCCGGCACCGGGAAGCGGCCGGCCAGATCGGTGTCCGAGACGGTGAACTGCTCGCCCTCGTCCACATTGATGTCGATATAGACATCCTCCAGATCCGGGGTCAGCGAGACCTGGCTGGAGGTAACGCTGAAATCGACGTAGCCGCGGTCGAGGTAGTGGGAGCGCAGGGACTCCAGGTCGCCGGTGAGGCGCTGCTGGGAATAGCGGTCGCTGCCGGTGAAGAACTGCAGCGGTCCGCGCGGGCCGAGCTCGAAGTCGTCCAGCAGCTCCGCCTCGTCGTAGGCGCGGTTGCCGGTGACGTTGAGCCCCTGAATCCGGGCGACGTCGCCCTCCCGGATGTCGATGGTGATGCCGACCCGGTTGCGCTCCAGTGGGTCCACGGTGGTGTCGATGGCCACGCCGTACTTGCCGTTGGCGAAGTACTGCCGGCGCAATTCCTGCTCCATGCGGTCCAGCACCGAGCGGTCGAAGATCCGGCCCTCCACCAGGCCGATCATCTCCAGATTCTTCTCCAGATCCTCGCTGCGGATGTCCTCGTTGCCCTCGATGGAGAGGCTGGCGATAGAGGGCCGCTCGCTCACCTGGACGACGAGGGTATCCCCGTCCCGTTCCAGGCGGACATCGTGGAAATAGCCGGTAGCGAAGAGTTCCCGGACCGCTGCGGCGGCAAGGCCACCATCCAGTTCATCCCCCTCCTCCACGGGGAGGTCGTCGAGGACGCTGCCGGCGGAGATCCGCTGCAGCCCTTCCAGCTCGATGGCCTCCACCCGGAAGGGGTCGAAGGCCTGGGCCGTGCTTGCCAGGAGTCCGCCGAGGGCGACCCCGAGAATCCATCTGAACATCATCCCGCCCGTTTGGGAGCCTTTTGACTCATTCGCCTGCATCAGGAGAAGAGCCGCGACAGGTCGTTGAAGAAGGCCAGCCCCATGAGGGCGAGAATGGCCGCAAGGCCAATGCGCTGCCCCACGGCCTCGGTCTGCTCGGAGACAGGGCTGCCCTTGAAAAGCTCGATACCGTAATACAGCAGATGGCCGCCATCCAGTAGTGGCACCGGCAGGAGGTTAATGACCCCCAGGCTGATGCTCACCACTGCGAGGAAGGCGATGAACTGCACGAAGCCGGCATCGGCGGTGTAACCGGCGAACTGGGCGATGGTGATGGGGCCGCTGAGGTTCTCCAGCGAGGCCTGGCCGACGACCATGCGACCCAGGACCTTGAGGGTCATGGTCGCCGTCTCCCAGGTCCGGGCACCCCCCTCGCCCAGCGCCGCCACCGGGCCGAAGCGCTGGATGGCGCGGTACTCCTCGGGCAGCTCCCCCGGCGGCTCCACGCCGGCGCCCACCCGGCCCCGGGACTCGCCGTCGGGACCCGATACCGCCTCCGGGGTCACGGTGACCTGGCGCTCCCCGCCACCATCCTCCACGGTCAGGGAGAGGGGCTCCCCGGGGCTGGCCTGGACCCGCTCCACCAGCTCGCGCCAGCCGGCCACCGGCTCCCCGCCCGCGGCGACGATCCGGTCGCCGGTCTTGAGACCGGCCCGGTCGGCCGGGCTACCCGACTGGATCTCGCCCAGGATCGGGGGGATGGCCGGCCGCGCCGGGGTCATGCCCAGGCGCCCGCCCAGGTCGCCGCTGCGCGCGGCGTCCGGCATGCGCGGGACCTCCAGGGTCACGGTCTCCTCGCCCCCCTGTCGTCGCAGGGTCACGGCCACCGATTCGCCGTCCAGGGCCGCCGGCAGCAGCGCCTGCATGGCCGCCCCCCAGGTGGCCGCCGAACGCCCGTCCACGGCGACGATGGCATCCCCGGGAGCGATGCCGGCCCGCTCGGCCGCAGAACCGGCCTCCACGCCCTCCACCGTCGCCTGCAGCCCGGGCACGCCCATGACCAGCATCAACCAGTAGGCGGCGATGGCGAAGAGGAAGTTGGCCGCCGGACCGGCGGCGACCACGGCCGTCCGCCAGCCCAGGGGCCGGGTATTGAAGGCGCGGTGGCGCTCCGCCGGCTCCACCTCACCCTCGCGTTCGTCGAGCATCTTCACGTAGCCGCCGATGGGCAGGACCGCCAGGACGTACTCCGTCCCGTCCTTGCCGGTCCGGCGCAGCAGCGGCCGGCCCATGCCCACGGAGAAGCGCAGGATCCGGACCCCGGCCCAGCGCGCCACCTGGAAGTGGCCGTACTCGTGGACCGCGACCAGGATGCCGATGGCCACCGCGAAGGCGGCGAGCGTGAACAGGAGATCACCCATGTCCTAGGGACTCCCCGCAGGGGTCAGGAGTTGCATCGCCACCTCCCGCGCCCGACCGTCGGCGGCGAGGATGGTCTTCAGGTCCCGCGCCGGCTCGGCCGCGGTGGCATCCAGGGTCGCGGCGATGACCCGGGCGATGCCCGGGAAGTCCAGCCGACCGTCCAGGAAGGCCGCCACGGCGACCTCGTTGGCGGCATTGAGCAGCGCCGGGGCCGTCCCGCCCTCGCGGATGGCCCGGTAGGCCAGCGGCAGGCAGGGGAAGCGCTCGGGGTCCGGCGCCTGGAAGTGGAGGGTCCCGCAGGCCACCAGGTCCAGAGGGTCCACCCCGGCGTCCACCCGGTCCGGCCAGGCCAGGGCGTGGGCGATGGGGGTGCGCATGTCGGGGTTGCCCAGCTCCGCCATGACCGCCCCGTCGCGGTAGCTCACCATGGAGTGGACGATGCTGTCGGGGTGGATGACCACCTCCACCCGATCGGGGTCGGCGCCGAAGAGCCAGCAGGCCTCGATGACCTCCAGCCCCTTGTTCATCATGGTGGCCGAGTCCACGGAGATCTTGCGGCCCATGTCCCAGTTGGGGTGGGCACACGCCTCATCCGGGGTGACCGCGGCCAGCTCCGCCGGGTCCCGGTCGCGGAACGGGCCGCCGGAGGCGGTGAGCAGGATCCGCTCCACGCCGGCGGCATCCAGGTCGGGGCGGCCGTCGGGCAGGCACTGGAAGATGGCGTTGTGCTCGCTGTCGATGGGCAGCAGCTCCGCCCCGCCCTCCCGGACGGCCTCCATGAAGAGCGCCCCGGCCATGACCAGGGACTCCTTGTTGGCCAGCAGGACGCGCTTGCCGGCACGCGCGGCGGCCAGGGCCGGCCGCAGTCCGGCCGCCCCCACCACCGCCGCCATGACCTGATCCACGCCGGAGTCGGCGGCCACCGCCTCCATGGCCTCGATACCGGCCTGCACGTCCACCCCGGCGATCCCCTCCTCGGCCAGCCGCGCCCGCAGGCGCTCGGCGGCGTCGGCGTCGGCCATGACCACGGTGGCCGGCCGGAACTGTCGGCACTGTTCCACCAGCGGCTCCTCGCGGCTGCCGGCGGCCAGGGCCACCACCCGGAACCGCTCCGGATGGCGCGCCACCACATCCAGGGTACTGGTACCGACGCTGCCGGTGCTGCCGAAGACCGCGATATTGCGACTCATGCCACCACCTCCAGGCCGAGGACGAAGACCGGGGTGGCCGCCAGGAGGCTGTCCACCCGGTCCAGGACCCCGCCGTGACCGGGGAAGAGCGTGCCGCTGTCCTTGCGGTCGGCGGCCCGCTTGAGCAGGGACTCCCCGAGGTCCCCCACCACCGAGGCGACGACGGTGATCGCGGCGACCAGCGAGAAGCCGGCGGGGATGGTCAGGCCGGCGGCCAGGGCCACGCCGCTGCCCGCCAGCAGGGCCAGGGCGAGCCCGCCGATGGCGCCCTCCCAGGTCTTGCCCGGGCTGACGGAGGGCGCCAGGCGGTGGCGACCCAGGGCGCGGCCGGCGAAGTAGGCCCCGGTATCCGCGCCCCAGATGGTGAACATCAGCACCAGGACCCACCAGGGGCCATCGGCCAGCCCGTGGAGATGGACCAGGGAGAACCAGGCCGGGATGATGGCGAGCAGGCCGGCGGCGCGACCGAGGGGGTGGCGCCACACCCCTTCACCCCGGGGGTGAGCGATCACCAGCCCCAGCACCCCGAGCCACCAGGCGGCGCCGACGGCTGCCACGGCCACCGGCGCCGGCTCGGCCAGGACCACCCCGGCGGCCAGGACCGCCACCAGGGCGACGTAGCCCACCGACCCCATCCGGGAGCAGCCGCTGAGGTCGCCCCATTCGCGCGCCCCCAGGAGAATGAAGAAGGCGATGAGCCCGGCGAAGGCCCCGGTGGGCAGGAGCAGGATGGCCGTGATGAGGCCCGCTGCCAGAATCGACGCGGTGATGACCCGCTTGGCGAGCACGCTCAACCCTCCACCTGCTCGCCGGTCTTGCCGAAACGGCGCTGCCGGCCCCGGAAGGACTCCAGGGCGGCCTCGAAGGCGGCCCGGTCGAAATCGGGCCACAGGGTCTCGGTGAAGTAGAGTTCGGTGTAGGCGAGCTGCCACAGCACGAAGTTGCTGATCCGCTGCTCGCCGCCGGTGCGGATGAAGAGGTCGGGCTCGGGGAGGTCGGCCAGGGCCAGCTCCGAGCCCAACCGGTCCGGCGTGATCGCCGCCGGGTCCAGCTCCCCGGCCCGGGCCTGCTCGGCCAGCCGCCGGGCGGCGGAGGCGATATCCCAGCGCCCGCCGTAATTGGCGGCGATGTTGAGTTCCAGGCCGGTATTGTCCCGGGTCTGGGCCTCGCCGGTGGCGATCCGCTCGGCCAGGGCATCGGAGAGGCCGGAGCGGTCGCCGATGATGCGCAGGCGGACGTTGTTGGCGTCCAGGCGGTCCACCTCCCGCTGCAGGGCCTCCATGAAGAGCTCCATGAGCGCCCCCACCTCGGTGGCCGGCCGCCGCCAGTTCTCGGTGGAGAAGGCGAACAGCGTCAGGGCCTCGACGCCCTTCTCGCCGCACGCCTCCACCAGGGTGCGAACATTGCCGACACCGGAGCGGTGGCCGGCCACCCGGGGCATGAGCCGCCGCCGGGCCCAGCGGCCGGAACCGTCCATGATGACGGCGACGTGCCTGGGAATGGGGCCGTCGTCTCCGGCCCCGGTGGAATCGCCCTGCGCTGCCATGGTCCGCCGCCCTCCGGGCCTACAGGGACATCAGGTCCTGTTCCTTCTCCTCGGCGACCTGATCCACCAACCCCGTGTACTTGTCGGTGAGCTTCTGGATCGCCTCCTCCGCCGCGCGCTCGTCGTCCTCGGAGATCTCCTTCTCCTTGAGCAGGGCCTTGAGGTCCGAGTTGGCATCCCGGCGGATGTTGCGGACGGCCACCCGGGCCTTCTCCGCCTCCTGGCGGACGAGCTTGCCCATCTCCTTGCGCCGCTCCTCGGTGAGCGCCGGTAGCGGGACGCGGATGAGGTCGCCGTTGGTCGCCGGGTTGAGGCCGAGGTCGGAGTTCATGATGGCCTTCTCCACCACCGGCACCATGGACTTCTCCCACGGTTTCACGGTGAGGGTCCGGGCATCCTCGACCCCGATATTGGCCGCCTGGTTCAGCGGCATCTCGGAGCCGTAGTACTCCACGGTGATGTGGTCGAGCAGGCTGGAGTGGGCCCGGCCGGTGCGGAGCTTGCGCAGCTCCCCGCGCAGGGCATCCACCGATTTCTCCATGCGCTGTTCGGCGTCTTGCTGGATGTCGTCGATCATGCGGCTTCCCCTCGTTCCACCAGGGTGCCCTCGTCCTCCCCCTGGACCACGCGCATCAGCGCCCCGGGCTTGTTGATGTTGAAGACCCGGAGCGGGAGGTTGTGGTCCCGGCAGAGGACGATGGCGGTGGCATCCATGACATTGAGTCGGCGGGCCAGGACGTCATCGTAGGTGAGACGGCTGTAGCGCTCCGCCGCGGGGTTGGAGACCGGGTCGTCGGAGTAGACCCCGTCGACCTTGGTCGCCTTGAGGACGATATCGGCGTCGATCTCGATGGCCCGCAGGCTGGCGGCGGAATCCGTGGTGAAGAAGGGATTGCCGGTACCGGCGGCGAAGATCACCACGCGGCCCTTCTCCAGGTGGCGGATGGCCCGGCGGCGGATGTAGTCCTCGCAGACCTCGTGCATCTGCAGGGCCGACATCACCCGGGCCTTGAGCCCCTGTTGTTCCAGGGCGTCCTGCATGGAGAGGGCATTCATCACCGTGGCCATCATGCCCATCTTGTCGGCCGTGGCCCGGTGCATGCCGGAGGCCGCCAGGGAGACCCCGCGGAAGATGTTGCCCCCGCCGATGACCAGGCCGACCTCGACGCCGGCGGCGGCGACCTCCTCCACCTCCGCGGCGATGCGCTGGATGATGGCGGGATCGACCCCGAAGGAGCGATCCCCCATCAGGGCCTCGCCCGAGAGCTTCAGCAGGACCCGCTTGTAGCGGGGCTGTCCCGGTTCGCCATCTCCCATTCGCGTCTCAGCTCCCCTGGACCTGGGCCATGACCTCTTCGGCGAAGTTGGCCTCTTCCTTCTCGATGCCCTCGCCCACCTCCAGGCGGACGAAGCGCACGGTCTTGGCACCCTTGTCCTCGAGGAGCTGCGCCACGCTCTGGTCCGGATCCTTGACGAAGGGCTGACCCAGCAGGGTGACCTCCTTGAGGAACTTGTTGATCCGGCCGGTGATCATCTTCTCGATGATGTCCTGGGGCTTGCCGCTCTCCTCGGCCTGGGCCTGGAAGACGGCCTTCTCCTTCTCGATGAGTTCCTGCGGGACGTTCTCCTCGGCGATGCACGCCGGGTTGCTGGCCGCCACGTGCATGGCGATGTCCCGGGCCAGGTCGGCGTCGCCGCCCTCCAGCTCCACCAGGACGCCGATGCGCTCGCCGTGGAGGTAGTGGTTGAGGACGCCGTTGTCGCTGGTCTCGAAGAGCTCGAAGCGCCGGATGTCCATGTTCTCGCCCAGCTGGGCGATGAGCTGCTTGAGCGACTCGCGGATGGTCTCCGCGTCACCAGTGCGCGGGGCCATCTCCTTGAGGGCCTCCACGTCCGCCGGCCGGTCGCGGACGATCCGCTCGGCGATGCCCTGGGCGTACTCCTTGAACTGGTCGCCGCGGGCCACGAAGTCGGTCTCGCAGTTGAGCTCCACGATGGCGCCGGCCTTGCCGTCGTCGCTGTAGGCCACCGCGATGCGGCCCTCGGCGGCGGTGCGGTCGGCCTTCTTGTCGGCCTTGGCGAGGCCGGTCTTGCGCATGTGCTCGACCGCGGCCTCCATGTCGCCCTCGGTCTCCGTGAGGGCCTTCTTGCACTCCATCATGCCGGCGCCGGTGCGCTCGCGCAGCTCCTTAACCTGAGCAGCAGAAATCGCCATGGTCGTTCAACCCTCCGTCTGTTCAGTCGTCTCCGCGTCCGGCGCCTGCTCGGCGGCCTCGGCAGCGGGGGCCTCATTCTCTTCCATCTCCACGAAGTCGTCGGCACCGACGTGGGCGGTGGACCGGCGGCCCTCGTCGACGGCATCGGCGATGGCGGTCACGTACATGCGGACCGCGCGGATGGCGTCGTCGTTGCCCGGGATGACGTAGTCGACACCCTTGGGCGAGTTGTTGGTATCCACCACGCCGACCACCGGGATGCCCAGCTTGTTGGCCTCGTGGATGGCGTTCTTTTCGAAGCCGACATCGACCACGAAGAGCGCGTCCGGCAGGCCGTTCATGTCCTTGATGCCGCCGAGGCTGCGCTCCAGCTTCTCCATCTCGCGGGTGCGCATCATCGCCTCCTTCTTGCGCATGGAGGCGAAGGTGCCGTCCTCGCTCATGGTCTCGAGGTCCTTGAGGCGGCGGATGGACTGCTTGACCGTCTTGAAGTTGGTCAGCATGCCGCCGAGCCAGCGGTGGTCCACGTAGGGCATGCCGCAGCGCTTCGCCTCGGTCCGGATGATCTCGCGGGCGGAGCGCTTGGTGCCGACGAAGAGGATGTTCCCCTTGCGCGCGGCCAGGCCGCCGAGGAAGTTCTGGGCCTCCTTGAGCGCGGGGACCGTCTTCTCGAGGTTGATGATGTGGATCTTGTTGCGGGCGCCGAAGATGTAGGGCGCCATCTGCGGGTGCCAGTAGCGGGTCTGGTGGCCGAAGTGGACGCCGGCCTCCAGCATGTCTCGCATGGAGATATTGGCCATGTCGGTTGACTCCTGATTGTCGGGTTGCGCCTCCACGGACCCCGCGCGCCGAACCCCTTCCGGGGCACCCCGACGCGCGTTGCGCGGGTCCGTGTGTGGATTCATCCGGGGGTAACCCCGCGGATGTCGGGTTTGCCTTGAAGGCGCGCGGTTTATACCATGATTTGCTTTCCCGGACAAACCGGCCCGCGCGTCATGGCGGGCCTTCAGGAGCCCCATGAGCGTTGATATCAAGACCCCCGAGGCCATCGAGAAGATGCGCGTGGCCGGCCGGCTCGCCGCCGATGTCCTGGTGATGCTGGAGGAGCACGTCCGCCCCGGCGTGACCACGGACGAGCTCGACCGCATCGCCCACGACTACATCGTCAACGAGCAGGGCGCCACGCCGGCCCCGCTCAACTACCACGGCTTCCCCAAGTCCATCTGCACCTCCGTGAACCACGTGGTCTGCCACGGGATCCCGGCGGACAAGCAGCTCAAGAACGGCGACATCATCAATATCGATATCACCGTCATCAAGGATGGCTACCACGGTGATACCAGCAAGATGTTCTGCGTTGGCAAGCCCTCGGTGCAGGCCGAGCGCGTGATCCGCATCGCCCACGAGTGCCTGGTTACCGGCATCGAGATGGTCGCCCCGGGGGTCCAGCTCGGCGACATCGGCCACGCCATCCAGCGCCACGCCGAGAAGAACCACTGCTCGGTGGTGCGCGAGTACTGTGGCCACGGCATCGGCCTGAACTTCCACGAGGAGCCCCAGGTCCTCCACTACGGGGAACCGGGGACCGGCCTGGAGCTCACCCCCGGTATGACCTTCACCATCGAGCCCATGATCAATGCCGGCAAGCGCCACACCCGGGTGCTGGGGGACAAGTGGACCGTGATCACCAAGGATCGCAGCCTCTCCGCCCAGTGGGAGCACACCCTGCTGGTCACCGAGACCGGCCACGAGGTCCTCACCCTCCGGCCGGAGGAAGACCCCATTTGACCGGGGCCGCGCCCGCCCCCTGGCTGCTGGACACGGAGGCCCTGGACCGGCGGCTGGCCTCCGGCGAGGCACCCCTGCCCCTCCTGCGCGAGGCACTCTCCGCCGCGGACGAGGCCCTGGCCACCGCCTTCGAGGCCGGCCAGCCGGTGGCGGAGCTGGTCGCCGGCCGGGCCGACGTGGTGGATGCCCTGCTCCAGCGGCTCTGGGACCGCCACCTCCCGGCGGGGCCGACCCTGGTGGCGGTGGGGGGCTACGGGCGCGGCGAACTCCACCCCGGCTCCGACATCGACATCCTCATCCTCCTGCCCGAGGGGGAAGAGCCGCCCCGCGAGGCCCTGGAGACCTTCCTGACCCTGCTCTGGGACGTGGGCCTGGAGGTGGGCCAGAGCGTGCGCACGGTGGCCGAGTGCGAGCAGGAGGCCCGTGCCGACATCACCGTGGCCACCAACCTCATGGAGGCCCGGCCCCTGGCCGGCGACCCCGTTCTGTTCCGCGCCATGCGCGAGGCCACCGGGGCGAAGCGGCTGTGGGGCGGGCGCGCCTTCTTCGAGGCCAAGTGGGACGAGCAGATCGCCCGCCACCGCAAGTATTTCGATGCCGCCTACAACCTGGAGCCCAACATCAAGGAGGGGCCCGGCGGGCTGCGCGACATCCAGATGGTGGGCTGGGTGGCCAAGCGCCACTTCGGCGCCGACAGCCTGGCCGACCTGGTGGACCACGGCTTCCTCACCGCCGAGGAGCACGCCGAGCTGGTCACCGGCCAGCACTTCCTGTGGCGGGTCCGCTTCGGCCTCCACCTGCTCGCCGGACGGCGCGAGGACCGGCTGCTGTTCGAGCACCAGCGCACCCTGGCGGAGCGCTTCGGCTACCGCGACGACGACCGGCGGCTGGCGGTGGAGCACTTCATGAAGGCCTACTACCGCACCATCACCGGCCTCTCCCGGCTCAACGAGATGCTGCTGCAGCTCTTCCAGGAGGAGATCCTCCTGGCCGACGACCCCGCCGAACCCTTCGCCCTCAACGAGCACTTCCAGGCCCGGCGCGGCTTCCTGGAGGTCCGCGACCCGACGCTGTTCGAGCGCCACCCCTGCGCCCTGCTGGAGCTCTTCCTGGTCATGGCCCGCAACCCCCAGCTCCAGGGGGTTCGGGCCCACACCATCCGCCTCGTCCGGCGCCACCGCCACCTCATTGGCGCCGAGTTCCGCACCGACCCGGAGGCGCGCCGGCTCTTCCTGGAATTCCTGCGCCAGCCCCGGGGAGTCACCCACGAGCTGCGGCGGATGCACCGCTACGGGATCCTGGGCGCCTACCTCCCCGCCTTCGGCGCCATCGTCGGGCAGATGCAGCACGACCTCTACCACGTCTACACCGTGGACGAGCACACCCTCTTCGTCGTCCGCAATCTGCGCCGGCTGACGGTCCCCGAGTTCGCCCACGAGCACCCGCTGGCCTCGGCGCTCATGGGCGAGGTGGAGCGGCCCGAGCTGCTCTACATCGCCGCCCTCTTCCACGATATCGCCAAGGGGCGCGGGGGCGATCACTCCCGACTGGGGGCCGCCGATGCCGCCACCTTCTGCCGCGACCACGGCCTGAGCGAGGCGGACACCGACCTGGTGGTCTGGCTGGTGGAGAACCACCTGCTCTTCTCCACCACCGCCCAGCGCCAGGACATCAGCGACCCGGAGGTGATCCACACCTTCACCGCCCGGACCGGGGATCGGCGCCACCTGGACTACCTCTACCTGCTCACGGTGGCCGATATCCGCGCCACCAGCCCCACGGTCTGGAACTCCTGGAAGGATGCCCTGCTCGCCGAGCTCTACCACGCCACCCGGGACGCCCTGGCCCGGGGACCGGGCCACCGCCTGGCCGCCGGCGAGATCGCCGCTGCCCACCAGGCCGAGGCCCGCCGGCTGCTACGCGACCACGCCATCGACCCGGAGGCCCTGGAGGCGCTGTGGAACGGCCTGGACGCCGACTACTTCCGCCGCCACAGCCCCGACGAACTGGTCTGGCACGCCCACGCCATCCTCACCGCCGCGCCCGACGAGGTCCCGCTGCTGCGCTTCCGGCAGCAGACCCAGCGCGGCGGCACGGAGCTCTTCATCCACGCCCCGGCAGAGGCCGCCATCTTCGTGCGCACCGCCTCGGTCCTGGAACAGCTGGGTCTGGACGTGGCCGACGCCCGCATCTTCACCACCGCCGAGGGTCGGGCCCTGAACAGCTTCACCGTGCTGGAGGAGAGCGGCGAGCCCATCCGTTCCGGGGAGCGGATGCGGGAGATCGGGGCCGCCCTGGAGGCCACCCTGTCGGACAGTGAACCGCCGCCGGTGGACGGGCGGCGACCGAGCCGGCGCCAGCGCCACTTCCCCGTGGCCACCCGGGTGGAATTCCGCGACGACCCGGCCCATCGCCGGACGGTCCTGCACGTGGAGACGGCCGATCGGCCAGGGCTGCTGGCCCGCGTGGGGGGGGAACTCCTGGCGGCGGGGGTCCGGATCGCCAGCGCCAAGATCGCCACCTTCGGCGAGCGCGCGGAGGATGTCTTCTTCGTCACCGACCCCGACGGCCGGCCGCTACGGGACCCGACGCGCCGGCAGGCGCTGGCCGAGGCCATCCGCCAGGCGCTGGACCGCGAGACGGAGAGCGCCCCGACTCAGCCGCCGACGCCGTAGCTGTCGCGCAGCGCCCCGTGCTGCTGGCGCAGCGCCTCGAGATCCGCCTCGTCCAGCCCCAGTTCCGCCACCAGCCGGTCGCGCTCATCGGGGATCCGCTCCCGCGGGTGGTGGGGCTGGCGGCCGGCCTCCTCGTGGAGATGGTGAGCCAGGGCGAGAACCGCCAGGTGGTCGTCCACCTCCCGGCCGGCCAGGGGCACTTGCTCCATGAAGGGGAAGTCGGTGATCGCCCCGCGGCTGGCGTCGGGGAGCCGGATCTCGTCGATGACCCGGCCCACCAGCTCGTTGTGTGTGACCCCGAAGAAGGCCTTCTCCCGGTCCTCCAGGAAGGCATCCTCCGCCAGCGCCTCATCCGCCAGCCGGGTGTACTCCTCCGGGAAGTTGGTGAGCAGGATCAGCGCCCCCATCTCGTGGAGCAGCCCGGTGAGCTCGATGTCCTCCGCCCGCCGGGGCACGACCATGTCGGCGATGGCGCGCATGAGCCCCGCCATGGTGAAGCTGTGGGCCCAGATGGCGTTGGCCAGGGGGTGGTCGCGGTAGGCGCCGGCGAAGTCGCGCATGCTCGCCACCATGACCGCCAGGCGGACATTGGCCAGCCCCAGGATGCTCACCGCCTGGCGGACATTGGTCACCTCCACCAGGCGGCGGTACATGGGGGCGTTGGCGTACTTGAGCACGGCCGAGGAGAGCACCGGGTCCCGATGGATGGCCTCGGTGACCGAGCGGATATTGGGGTCCCGGGACTCCAGCATGGCCAGCACATCCTGCCCCGAGGGGGAGACCCGGGGCATGCGCAGGCTGAGGAACTCGGTCTCGGAGTCGTTCATGCACCCTCCGGGGCGGTAAATTCCAGGGCATTGCCGTCGGGATCGCGGCAGAAGAGCGCCGCCCGCCCCGATCGGCTGCGGGTAAAGGGATGGGCCGCCGCCTCCAGCCGCTGTGCCAGGGCCTCGAGGTCGTCCACGGCCAGGGCGATGTGGCGATCCCGCCCCCCGTGCTCGGGGCGCTCGGCCCCGGCATCGGGGTCCGGCAGGACCATGAGGTGGATCTGGCGCCGCCCCACGGTGAGCCACGCCCCGGGGTAGCCGAGGTCGGGCCGCGCCGGGTCCTCGGCCAGCCCCAGCAGGTCCCGGTAGAAGACCAGGGAGCGCTCCAGGTCGGCCACCAGCACGGCCACGTGGTGGATATCGGTGATGGTCAAGGTCCCTCCCCGGGCGGTGGACGGGCCGAGAGCAGGCCGCCGGCGACGATGAGCAGACCGCCCAGCGCCTCGCGCACACCGATGACCTCCCCGGCGACGAGGGCGGATGATACCGCCCCGGCCACCAGCTCGAACAGGAGGATCACCGACGACTGCTGCACCGGTAACCAGGTCACCCCGACCTGTACCGTCACCGTCATGGTGGTCATCATCAGCGCCCCCACCGCCAGGGCCACCAGCCACGGCCCCGCCTCCACCGGCACCCCCTGGCCGCCGGCCCAGGCCGCCCCGCCGGCCAGGAAGGGCGCCCCGGCCCACGCCGCCAGGGACTTCACCCGCAGCGGGATGGCCTGCGCGTGGCGGACCTGGATATTGGTGGTAGCGAAGGCCATCCCGGCCAGCAGGCCCAGGGCATCGGCCCGGCCCAGAGGGGTACTCTCCGCCCCGGGCAGCAGCATCACCACCGCGCCGGCCAGGGCCAGCGCCAGGGCCACCCCCGCAGTGGCATTGAGCCGCTCGCCCAGGAGCAGATGCGCCATGGCCACCGACCAGACCGGCGAGAGGTAGAAGAGGAGGAGCACCCGCACCACGTGGCCCTCGATCATGCCGAGACTGAAGGCGGTACCGGAGAGCCCCGAGGTCAGGGCGATGGCCGTGAGCCGCCCCGGCCAGCGACGGAAATCGCGCAGGTGGTGGCGTGCCGCCACCAGGCCCACGACGGTCGCCCCGACATAGATGGCGGCCACGGCCCACAGGCCGGGCAGCCCGGCGGCGTCCAGCCAGCGCAGGGGATACCAGAAGACCCCCCAGAGGCCGGCCCCCACCAGGAGCAGGGTGACACTGGCGAGGTGGCCGGGGCCTTGGGGCGGATCGCCCGGCTGACGTATACTGTCCGTTTGGTCCATCCGACCCATGATACGCCATCCCGCCGGTGACGACCGACCCATGAATCCCGACCTGCAACGCCTCCAGCCCTACCCCTTCGAGCGCCTGTCCGGCCTGCTCGGTGAACCGGCGCCGGGGATGGAGCCCATCGCCCTGTCCATCGGCGAGCCGCGCCACCCGGCCCCGGACTTCGTGCGCACGGCGCTTACCGAGGCCCTGGACGGGCTGGCGCGCTACCCCACCACCCGGGGCGAGCCGGCGCTGCGGGAGGCCATCGCCGGCTGGCTGACGCGGCGCTTCAATCTCCCCGGGGATGCCGTGGACCCGGGGCGCCACACCCTGCCGGTGGCCGGCACCCGGGAGGCGCTGTTCGCCTTCGCCCAGGCGATGGTGGACCGCAGCCGGGACCCGCTGGTGGTGATGCCCGACCCCTTCTACCAGATCTACGAGGGGGCGGCGCTGCTCGCCGGGGCCGAGCCCCACTACCTGCCCGCCGGCGATGGCCAGCCCGACCTGGAGGCCGTCCCCGACGCCGTCTGGGACCGCTGCCAGCTGGTCTACCTCTGCAGCCCGGGCAACCCCACCGGGGCCGTGCTCTCCCGGGAGGCCATGGTGGCCCTCATGGAGCGGGCGGAGCGCCACGACTTCCTCATCGCCAGCGACGAGTGCTACTCCGAGATCCACCACCCGGACGAGGAGCCGCCGGTGGGCCTTCTGGAGGCGGCCGCGGGGGCGGGCAACACCGACTTCCGCCGCTGCGTGGTCTTCCACAGCCTCTCCAAGCGCTCCAATCTGCCGGGGCTGCGCTCCGGCTTCGTCGCCGGGGATGCCGAGGTCCTGAAGCAGTTCCTGCGCTACCGCACCTACCACGGCGCCGGCCTGGGACCGCCGGTGCAGGCGGCCAGCACCGCCGCCTGGTCCGACGAGGCCCACGTGGTGGAGAATCGCGCGCGCTATCGCGCCAAGTTCGACGCCGTCCTCCCCCTCCTGGAGCCGGTGCTCGACGTCCGGCGCCCGGAGGCCGGCTTCTACCTCTGGCCGCGGACGCCGGTGGACGACGAGACCTTCGCCCGCCGGCTCCACGCCGAACAGGGCGTCACCGTCCTCCCCGGCCGCTACCTCGGCCGCGAGGTGGACGGGACCAACCCCGGTGCCAACCGTGTGCGCATGGCGCTGGTGGCCGAAGAGAACGAATGCATCGAGGCGGCCCGGCGCATCCGCCACTTCGTGGAACAACTCCACGCCGAGGGCGCCACCCCTACCGAAACCCAGCAGGAGCCGAATCCGACATGAGCGATATCCAGCCCGTCATCGAGCAGGCCTTCGAGAAGCGCAGCGAGATCACCCCCCGCCACGTGGACACCCACGTCCGCGACGCCGTGGAGGAGGCCATCGGCCGCCTGGACCGCGGCGAGGCCCGCGTGGCGGAGAAGGTCGACGGCCAGTGGGTGGTCAACGAGTGGCTCAAGAAGGCGGTGCTCCTCTCCTTCCGGATCCACGACAACGACTTCATGAAGGGTGGCTTCACCAATTACTTCGACAAGGTCCCGCCCAAGTACGCCGACCACAACTCCCGCGAGTTCCGCGAGGAGGGAGTCCGCGTGGTACCGCCGGCGGCGGCGCGGCGCGGCTCCTACCTCGCCCCCGGCGTGGTGCTCATGCCCTCCTACGTGAACATCGGCGCCTGGGTGGGCTCCGGCACCATGGTGGACACCTGGGCCACCGTGGGCTCCTGCGCCCAGATCGGTGACAATGTCCACCTCTCCGGCGGCGTCGGCATCGGCGGCGTGCTGGAGCCGCTGCAGGCGGCTCCCACCATCATCGAGGACAACTGCTTCATCGGCGCCCGCTCCGAGATCGTCGAGGGGGTCATCGTCGAGGAGGGGTCGGTGATCTCCATGGGGGTCTTCATCGGCCAGAGCACCCCGCTCTACGACCGCAGCAGCGGCGAGATCATCCGCGGCCGGGTCCCCGCCGGCTCCGTGGTCGTCCCCGGCACCCTGCCGGCGAAGGACGGGACCCACAGCCTCTACGCCGCCATCATCGTCAAGCAGGTGGACGAGCAGACCCGCAGCAAGGTCGGCATCAACGAGCTCCTGCGCGAGGCGACCAGCGAATAGGGGGCCCACCGTGTCCGAGACCCTGGACCTGGCCTGCGAACTCATCCGCCGGCCCTCGGTAACCCCCGACGATGCCGGCTGCCAGGCCCTACTGGGGGCCCGGCTGGCCGCACTGGGCTTCACCGTGGAGACCCTGGAGGTCGAGGGGGTCACCAACCTCTGGGCCACCCTCGGCGACAGCGGTCCGCTGCTGGTCTTCGCCGGCCACACCGACGTGGTCCCCACCGGCCCCGAGGAGGCGTGGGCCACCCCGCCCTTCGAGCCGACGGTGGATGGCGAGGGCCTGCTCCGCGGCCGAGGCGCGGCGGACATGAAGGGCTCCCTGGCGGCCATGATTACCGCCTGCGAGGCCCATCTGGCCGGCGGCGGCACGCCGTCGGTGCGCATCGGCTTCCTGCTCACCAGCGACGAGGAGGGCCCGGCCCTGCACGGCACCCGCCACGTGGTGGAGGTCCTGCGCCAGCGGGGCGAGACCATCGACTGGTGCATCGTCGGCGAGCCCTCGGCGACCGACGCCGTGGGGGACACCGTCAAGAACGGCCGGCGCGGCTCCCTCTCCGGCCACCTGGTGGTCCGGGGCCGCCAGGGCCACGTCGCCTACCCCCAGCACGCCGACAACCCGGTCCACCGGCTGGCGCCCGCCCTGGCGGAGCTGGCGGGGACCCGGTGGGACGAGGGCAACGAGTTCTTCCCGCCCACCACCTTCCAGGTCTCCAACCTCCACGCCGGCACCGGGGCGACCAACGTCATCCCCGGCAACGTGGATGTCCACTTCAATTTCCGCTTCTCCACCGCCTCCACGGCGGCGGAGCTGCGCGAACGCACCGAGGCCAGCCTCGACGCCCACGGCCTGGACTACAGCCTGGACTGGACCCTCTCCGGGGAGCCCTTCCTAACCGAACCGGGGACCCTGGTGGCAGCGGTGAGGGAGGCCGTGGCCGAGGTCACCGGCGGCGAGCCGGAGCTCTCCACCGCCGGCGGTACCTCCGACGGCCGCTTCATCGCCCCCACCGGGGCGCAGGTGGTGGAGCTGGGGCCGGTGAACGCCACCATCCACCAGGTGGACGAGC
>JBNJED010000011.1:0-24237 GCA_051745535.1 Pseudomonadota bacterium
GCTGGCGGTGGCCGTCTCCGCCACCGTGGGCGTGGGCACCATGGTGGACAGCTTCCGCGGCTCCCTGCAGGCGTGGCTGGGGGAGGCGCTGCAGGCCGACGTCTACGTCACCTCCGCCGCCCGCCGCGCTGACGGCACCGGCGCCGACCTGCCGCCGGCGGCGGTGGCCGCGGTGAGCGACCTGGACGGCGTGGAGCGGGCCACCGTCAGCCGCGCGGCGCGGGTGGAGCTGGACGACCGCCGGGTGGAACTCTTCGCCGTGGAGGCCGGGGCCACCGGGCTGGACGGCTTCCCGCTCACCGCCGGCGACCCGGCCCACGTGGAGCCGGCCTGGCGGGCCGGCGAGGGGGTGCTGGTCTCCGAGCCCCTGGCCCGCCGGCAGGGGCTGGCGCCGGGGGATACCATCGCGGTGCCCACCCCCACCGGCGAGGCGGACTGGACGGTCCTCGGCGTCTT
Source organism: Pseudomonadota bacterium (assembly GCA_051745535.1). Lineage (GTDB taxonomy): Bacteria > Pseudomonadota > Gammaproteobacteria > Thiohalospirales > Thiohalospiraceae > Thiohalospira. The sequence goes on from JBNJED010000011.1 coordinate 457, forward strand.
CCGCGACTACGGCTCCGAGCAGGGGGTCATCGCCCTGGACCGCACCCGCTACCGGGAGCGCTTCGACGACCCCGGCGTGGGGGCCGTGGGCCTGCACCTGGCCGAGGGCGTCGATCCCGAGGCGGTGGCCGAGGCCGCGCGAACGGCGGTGGCGGAGTGGCCGGCCCTGGAGGTGACCTCCAACCGGGCGGTGCGCGAGGCCTCCCTGGCGGTCTTCGACCGGACCTTCGCCATCACCCACGTCCTGCGGCTGCTGGCGGTGGGGGTCGCCTTCATGGGGATCCTCTCCGCCCTGCTGGCCTGGCAGCTGGAGCGCGGCCGGGAGCTGGGGCTGCTGCGCGCCGTGGGCCTCGATCCCGGCCAGGCGCGGCGGCTGGTGGCCACCGAGACCGGCCTGCTCGGGATGGCCGCCGGCCTGCTGGCGCTGCCCCTGGGCGTGGCCCTGGCCGGGGTGCTGGTCCACGTCATCAATCGCCGCGCCTTCGGCTGGACCATGGATCTCACCATCCCGCCGGATGTGCTGGTCGAGGGGCTGGTCCTGGCCCTGGTCGCCGCCCTGCTGGCGGGGATCATCCCGGCCCGGCGGGCGGCGCGGCTGCCCCCGGCGCGACTGGTGCGGGAGGAGTGATGCGGATGCGGTTTGGCTGGATACCGGCCCTGCTCCTGCTGGCGGCCTGCGGCGGGGAGCCGGAGGCGCCCGCGGGCGGCGGGGGCGACGTGGGCGAACTCCTGGGCGGCGGCGAGACCGCCGGCTACGCCCGCGCCACCGGGGAGCGGGCCTTTACCTTCCCCGCCGACCACGGCCCCCACCCGGATTATCGGCAGGAGTGGTGGTACTTCACCGGCAACCTGGAGGCCGACGACGGCCGCCGGCTGGGCTACCAGATCACCCTCTTTCGCACCGCCGTGGCGCCAAAGGCCCCGGAGCTGGACTCCGCCTGGGCCACCAACCAGGTCTGGATGGGCCACCTGGCCGTCACCGATCCCGAGGGCGGGCGCTTCCTCTTCGACGAGCGCTTCGCCCGCGGGGCGCTGGACCAGGCCGGGGCGCGGGCGGAGCCCTTCGCCGCCTGGCTGGGGGACTGGCGCATGGAGGCGGCCGGCGAGGGCGCCGGAGAGAGCGGGCCGCCGCCCTTCCGGATCCGGGCGGCGGGGGAGGACTTCCGGATCGATCTGACCCTGGCCCCCGGCAAGCCGCCGGTCCTCCACGGCGACGGCGGCCTGTCGCAGAAGGGGCCGGAGGCCGGCAACGCCTCCTGGTACTACAGCCTGCCGCGGCTGCCCACCCGGGGCCAGGTGGCGATCCGGGGCGAGCAGTGGTCGGTGACCGGGGCGAGCTGGCTGGACCGGGAGTGGAGCACCAGCGCCCTGGGTGAGGGTCAGACCGGCTGGGACTGGTTCTCGCTGCAGCTCGCCGACGGCCGGGACCTGATGATCTACCAGATCCGCGAGGCCGGCGGCGAATCGGCGCCGCAGAGCTATGCCACCTGGGTGGACGCGGAGGGCGAACGCGAGCCGGACCTGGACTTCGCGGCCATCGAGCTGGAGCCCGTGGAATACTGGCAGAGCCCGGAGACCGGTGCGCGCTACCCGGTGGAATGGCGGCTGGTGCTGCCCGGCGAGGACGAGGCGTGGCAGGTGCGGGCGGTGCAGCCGGCCCAGGAGCTGCGGACCTTCGTGACCTACTGGGAGGGGGCGGTGGACGTGCGCGCCGCGGGGGAGGCCATCGGCCGCGGCTACCTGGAGATGACCGGCTACGCCGATTCCTCGGCGGACTCCAGCCGCTCCAGCCGGTAGCCGTGCTGGTAGACGGCGGAGAGCCGCCAGCCGTTCTCCGGGATGAGGCCGAGCTTGGTGCGCAGCCGGCTGATGTGGGTGTCCACGGTGCGGGTGTTGATGACCGCCGCGTGGCCCCAGACGTCGGCCAGGAGCTGGGCGCGCGGTAGCAGCTGGCCCACGTTGGCCAGCAGATAGGCGGCCAGCTCGTACTCCTTCTGGGTCAGCGATACCGGCTCGCCGTGGCGGCGGATGATGCGCTCGGCGGTGTCCACGGTGAGGTGGCCAACCGCCTGCTCCGGGGTCGCCCGGGCCGGCTCCGGTCCGCAGCGGCGGCGGTTCAGCGCCTCCAGCCGGGCGACCAGCTCCTCCCGGCGGATGGGCTTGGCCATGTAGTCGTCGGCGCCGGCGCGCAGGGCGGTAACCACGTCGGCCTCGTCATCCCGGGCGGTGACGAAGAGCACGGGCAGCTCCCAGCCATGCTCCGCCCGCAGCCAGGCCAGGACCTCCTCGCCGGAGGTGTCCGGGAGCATCCAGTCCAGGACCGCCACGGTGTACCGGTCCGGCGCCAGGCCCTCCTTGAAGGCCCCGCCGGTGGCGAAGGCGTCACAGGCGTGGCCCGCCTCCTCGATCCAGCAGCAGAGCAGGGCCGCCTGGTCCGGGTCGTCCTCGAGCAGCGCGATCTTCACGTTATTCTTCTCGATATCCTGTGGATCAGCCCCATCTCTGGATTCTAACACTGCGCGCGCGGGTCCCGGCTACCCGCCCGAGTCTTCCCGCTCGGCCTCCCCGCCCCGGCATGAACCCATTCTCAAATTCTGGGAAAATGGGGCAAATCCTGTGCAGGGAGGGGCCATGGCCACGCTGGAAGGGAACACCCGGGACGGGGCGCAGGCGGGCGTTCGGCGGGACCCCGCGCGCTGGCTGGTGGCGACCCGGCCGCCCTTCCTCCTGGCCGCCGTGCCGCCGGTGGGGATCGGGGTGGCCACCGCCGGGGCCGGCGCCCACCCCGGGTGGCTGCTCCTCGTGCTCATCGGCGCCGTCATCGCCCACGCCGCGGCCAATGTCCTCAACGACTGGGCCGACGCCCGCAGCGGCACCGACGCCGGCAATCGCCACCGCGTGCCCCCCTTCACCGGCGGGGCCGGCCTCATCCAGTCCGGACGGCTGGGGGAGCGGGCTACCCTGGCCCTGGGACTGGGGCTCATCGCCCTGGGTCTGGTGGTGGCCGGGGTCCTGGCGGCGCGTGCCGGTGCCGGCCTGCTGGGCGTGGTGGCCGCCGGGGCGGTGCTGGGCTGGGGCTATTCCGCCCGGCCGCTGAACCTGGTGGGGCGCGGTCTGGGGGAGGCCACCCTCGTGGTCTGCTTCGGCGGCCTGCTGCCGCTGGGGGTTCACTGGGCGGTGGCCGGCGCTCCCGGCCTGGAGCCGCTGGTGGCCGGCCTGCCCTACGGCCTGGCTGGTTCGGCGCTGCTCTACATCAACCAGTTCCCCGACCGCCTGGCGGACGCCCGGGCCGGCAAGCACCACTGGGTGGTGCGGCTCGGCACGCGGCGGGCCCGCTGGGGCTATCCCCTCCTTCTGGCCGGTGCGGCCGCCGCCCTGGTGGCCGGGGTCGCCGTTGGCCCGCTGCCGGCTACGGCCCTGCCGGCGCTGCTCGGCCTCCTCCCCGGGGTCCCGGCCACCCGCCGGCTTTGGCATGACCACCGCCGCCCCGCCCGCCTGCGGCCGGCGCTGGCGGCCACGGTGGCACTGGTGCTCGCCTTCGGCGGCCTGCTGGTGGCGGGTCTGGTCGCCGGGGCCTGACTCAGCCGTTCGATTCCCCGCCCGGCGGGTTCTCGTCCCGGCTGATCCGCCGCAGCAGCCGATCCAGGGCGCGGGTGGTCAGCAGCCGCCGGGCCAGGCCCAGGATCCGGGTGGCGTGGGTCACGGCGTAGCGCGGGCGGGGACGGCGGCTCTCCAGGGCGTGGCGCAGGGCCTTGTGTACCGCCTCCGGCCCGCGGGTGAAGGGCGCCTCGCCGGTCCCCTCCAGGCGGGCCTCCACGGCGGCGTAGGTTGCCCGGAAGGGGCTGTTCTCCCGGTCGATGTGGGCGCGGAAGTTGGCCAGGGCGTTCTCCCGGAAGCGGCTGCGGACGGGCCCCGGTTCGATGAGGCTGACGTGGATGCCGCTGCCGGCGAGCTCCAGACGCAGGGTGTCGGCCAGCCCCTCCAGGGCGAATTTGCTGGCGTTGTAGGCGCCGCGGAAGGGCAGGGCCACCAGCCCCAGGACGGAGCTGTCGAAGACCACCCGGCCGTGGCCCTGTTCGCGCATGAGCGGGAGGACCCGGTTGTTCAGCTCCACGGTGCCGAAGAGGTTGGTCTCGAAGCTCGCCCGCAGCCGCTCCCGGGTGAGGTCCTCCACCGCCCCCGGCTGGCCGAAGGCGGCGTTGTGGAAGACGGCGTCCAGGGTGCCGCCGGTGGCCTCGGCCACCCGCTCCACGGCGGCGGCGATGCTGGCGGCGTTGTCGAGATCCAGGGGCAGGGCATCGGGCAGGCCCTCGGTCCGCAGTCGCTCCACATCGTCCGGGTCGCGGGCGGTGGCGAAGACCCGCCAGCCCTCGGCGGCCAGGGCGTGGGCGCAGTGGTGGCCGATGCCGGAGGAGCAGCCGGTGATGAGGATGGTACGGGCCATGGACGTTCCCCAGGTGTGATCCGGTTCAGGCGAGCAGGACGGCGATGATGCCGGTGATGAAGATCCCGTCGAAGGTGCCGGCCCCGCCGATGGAGGCGACCGGCGAGCCGAGCTTGCGCACGTCCTTGATGCGCAGCAGGTCGGCGCCCACCAGCACCCCCAGGGTGCCGCCCACGTAGGCCAGCGCCGGGCTGTGCTCCGGGCTGATGGCGATGGCCGCCAGGGCCGCCGCCAGCGGCGCTACCAGGATGGGCATGCCGATGCCGAGGCCGTGGACCGGCCGGCTGGCCACGTAGCTCACCACCGAGACCAGGGCGATGGCCAGGACGTACTCCAGGGCCGCGGCCCCGGCGTGCTGCATGAGATAGATCGAGAAGGTCAGCGGCAGCAGGCAGCCCCCCAGGTTCACGGCGATGGTGGTGCGGCCGTCGAACTTCTCCGGGTCGTGGCGCAGGAGTCCCCCGAAGGGCGAGGGCGGTGGCTCCGCCGGCTGCTCCGCCCGGATGCGGAAGAGCGGCACGTTGATCAGCGACCCCAGCAGGGAGGCCAGCAGCAGGGTCACACCCCCCTCCGGCGCCAGGCCGAGCTTGTGAAAGGCCAGCTGCAGCGCCCCGATCTGGATCAGGGCGAAGAGGAAGGCGAGCCCGAAGAGGGCGATAAGGAAGGGAAGGCCGGGCACGACCTCAGTCGCTGGTGTTGTAGGTGAAGGAGCGGACCACGCCGTCGTCGTCGAAGCGGATCACCAGGTCCGTCATGTCGCTGGCGCCGAAGGCGGACCACTGGTAGTGGCCGTAGCTCCAGGTGGGGTCGCCGTCCTCGCTGCCGGTGCGCCAGGGCTCGCCGAAGCGCTCCTTCACCTCGGCGCGGGTGGTCTCGCCCACCGTCAGGCCCTCCACCTCCTCGGCGGGGAAGGGCTGGCCCACGGTGGCGCAGCCGCCCAGGGCGAGGAGGCCGGTGGCGGCGAGCAGGGTCGGGATACGGCGCATGGTGAACCTCCTGGGTTGCGGTTCCCTCATGGTAGTAGCGCCGGTGGGGCCGCCGCTAGTTGTCCGCGCTCGCCTGCTCCGCCTCGTCGGCCAGGAAGAGCGCCGGGTCCACCCGGGCGTCGTTGAGGCTGACGCTCCAGTGGAGGTGGGCGCCGGTGACGCGGCCGGTCTCGCCCACGGTGCCCAGCCGGTCGCCGGTGGCCACCTGATCCCCCGGCTCCACGTCGATGGAGTCCAGGTGACAGTAGAGGGTGACCACCCCCTGGCCGTGGTCGACGAAGACGGTGCGGCCGTTGAAGTAGTAGTCCCCGGTCTCGATGACCTCCCCGGCCGCCGGCGCACTCACCGGCGTGCCGGTGGAGGCGGCGATGTCCATGCCGCTGTGGGGGGAGCGGGGCTCGCCATTGAGGATCCGCTTGAGACCGAAGGAGCTGCTGCGTGGTCCCGCTACCGGCGGCTGGAAGGCGGGCACCGGACTGTCCTCGGAGAAGTGGCGGTAGGCACCCTTGATCTCGCGGTGGTCCCGGCGGATCCGCTTGAGCTGCTCGGCGTTGGGATTGACCTGCTCGTCGTCGTCGAAGTTCAGCCGCTGGACCGGGTACTCCTTGTCCGTGACCTCGAAGCTGCGGTCCTCGGCGCCGGCCACGGAGAGTTCGTGGCGGCCCGGCTCGGCTTCCAGCGGGATCCCCACCACCGCCTGCCAGCCGTCGCCGTCGCGGCGGACCCAGACGGGGTGCTCGCGATAGGTGGCCTCGGGCCGCTGGTCGGCCTCGCCCAGATCGATGAGGGCGACACCGCCGGGGACCCGGGACTCCTCCAGGGCGGCGGCGGGGCCGGCGAGGAGGGTCAGGGCGATGAGGCTACTGGTCAGGGTCCGTTTCTGGTGCATGTTCGATCTCGATAACGTCCAGTTTCAGGGCATTCCCCGCGCGATCCAGCCGGCCGTGGAGCCGGGTACCGGGCGGGGCGTCGGTGGGACTGCGGACCAGGCCGCCATCGGCCTCGCGCTGGAGCAGGGCGAAGCCGCGGTCCAGCGGCCCCAGCGGGCTGGCGGCCTGGAGCCGGCCCATGGCCAGTTGCAGTCGCTGGCGGCGGCGCTCCGTGTCGCGCCCCATGGCCCGCTCCAGGCGCTGGCGCAGCTCCGCCGTCCGCTGGCGCTGGCGCTGCAGCTCCCGGCGGGGATCCCGGAGCCGGCGCTGGAGGGCGTGGACCCGCCGCTGGCGCTCGGCCAGCCCCCGCTCCAGGGCCCGGCGCAGGCGGGTATCCAGTTCGTCCAGCCGCTGGCCCAGGTCCTGGAGGCGGCGCCGCGGCTCGCGCAGACGGCGCTGGAGGGTGGTCAGCCGCTGGCGGTCGGCGGTGAGCCGCCGGCGCAGGGCGGCATTCAGGCGCTGCTCCAGGGCGGAGAGCTGGCGCGCCCAGGCCTCACCATCCGGGCTGACCAGCTCGGCGGCAGCGGTGGGCGTGGGGGCGCGGCGGTCGGCGACCAGGTCGGCGATGGTGACGTCGGTCTCGTGGCCCACGGCGGAGACCACCGGCAGCGGGCAGGCGGCGATGGCGCGCGCCACCTCCTCCTCGTTGAAGGGCCAGAGGTCCTCCAGGGAGCCCCCGCCGCGGCCGACGATGAGGACGTCCACCTCCGCGCGCCGGCCGGCCCGCTCCAGGGCGGCGGCGATGGCCGGGGCGGCCTGTTCGCCCTGGACCGGCACGGGGTAGACCACCACCTCGATGGCGGGGAAGCGCCGGGCGAGGACGGTGAGGATGTCGTGCAGTGCCGCCCCGCTGGAGGAGGTGATGACCCCCACCCGGCGCGGCAGGCGCGGCAGGGGCTGCTTGCGCGCGTCGGCGAAGAGCCCCTCCGCCTCCAGGCGCTGCTTGAGGGCCTCGAAGGCGCGCTGCAGGGCGCCGGCCCCGGCCTCCTCCATGGAGTGGACGTTGAGCTGGAACTGGCCGCGGACCTGGTAGAGGTCCACCGCCGCCCGCACCAGCACCTGCTGGCCGTCCGCCGGCTCGAAGGCCATATGGCGCTGCTTGCCACGGAACATGGCGCAGTCCACCTGGGCCTGATCGTCCTTCAGGGTAAAGTAGAGATGGCCGGAGCGGGGGCGGCGGAGATTGGAGATCTCCCCCTCGACATGGACGCGCGGAAAGGCACGGCCGAGGATATCACGGGCCGTCCGGTTGAGTTCCGAGACGGAGATGACCGGCAGTTCGTCGGGGGTGGAATCCATGCGGGGCATGGTAGCAGAACCCGGCGGTCGCGGGCTCTGGCTGGCCGGCCCGGGGATGGGCCGGCCGCGATGGGGCCTAGTTGACGCCCACCTCTTCCATGTGGACCTCGGGGCCGGCATCGGCCTGGGCGCGGGCCTGCTTCTGGGCCTGCTCACCCTGGGACTCCGCCTTGCGCGCCAGTTCCATGGCCTTGTCGTATTTGCCCTCTTCCATGGCGTCTTGCGCCTGGTCGATGAACTTGCCGGTATCCCGCCACTCGAAGCCCATCTCCGCAGCCTCGTTCTTCTCCTCTTCGGCGGCGGCGATGGCCTGGCGAACCTCGTCGGCCTCAGCGGAGGTGCCACCACCGGAGCTGCAGGCGGCGAGGGTGAGGGCGCTGGCCAGGGTCAGGAAGGTCTTGCGCATGACGGTGTCTCCTCCATCGGGATCTTCTTTGGGTGCGGCGCTCTGGGCGGGGGCGGCGCCGCTGTTTGGTCTGGGTCCTGTTGTTACCCCGCAGGCTCGAAGCTAACCGTTTACCCGGGCGCCGTCAAACTCTATAATAAGCGGCTAATCAACCATTTCCGCATCTCCACGCGGTCGGGACAAGGCCCCTAGCCCATGCGAATCGTTCAGGAAGCCCTCACCTTCGACGACGTTCTCCTGCTGCCGGCGCACTCCGCCGTCACGCCCCGGGATGTCGACCTCCGTACCCGTCTGAGCCGGGGGATCGAGCTCCACATCCCGCTGGTCTCCGCCGCCATGGATACCGTCACCGAGGCCCGCCTGGCCATCACCCTGGCCCAGGAGGGCGGCATCGGGATCGTCCACAAGAACATGAGCGTGCAGGAGCAGGCCGCCCACGTCCGCAAGGTGAAGAAGTTCGAGAGCGGGGTCATCAAGGAGCCCATTACCGTCCGGCCGGATGCCAGCATCCGCGAGGTGCTGGAGCTGACCCGCAAGCAGAACATCTCCGGCGTGCCGGTAGTGGACGGCGAGGAGCTGGTGGGCATCGTCACCAGCCGGGATCTGCGCTTCGAGACCCGGGAGAGCGAGCCGGTCTCCTCCATCATGACCCCCAAGGAGCGGCTGGCCACGGTGGGTGAGGATGCCGGCCGGGACGAGATCGCGGGGCTGCTCCACGAGCACCGCATCGAGAAGGTCCTGGTGGTCAACGACGACTTCCACCTGCGCGGGCTCATCACCGTCAAGGACATCCAGAAGGCGGAGGACAAGCCCCACGCCAGCAAGGACGACCAGGGCCAGCTGCGCGTTGGCGCGGCGGTGGGCACCGGCGCCGATACGGACGAACGCGTGGAGGCGCTGGCCGCCGCCGGGGTGGACGTGGTGGTGGTGGACACCGCCCACGGCCACTCCCAGGGCGTCATCGACCGGGTGCGCTGGGTGAAGCACCACTTCCCGGACCTGCAGGTCATCGGCGGCAATATCGCCACCGGCGCCGCCGCCCTGGACCTGGTGGAGGCCGGCGCCGACGGCGTGAAGGTCGGCATCGGCCCCGGCTCCATCTGCACCACCCGCATCGTCGCCGGCGTGGGCGTGCCCCAGGTCAGCGCCATCGACAATGTCGCTACCGCGCTGGCGGACACCGACGTCCCGCTCATCGCCGACGGCGGGATCCGCTATTCCGGCGACCTCTCCAAGGCCATGGCCGCCGGGGCGTGGTCGGTGATGGTCGGATCCATGTTCGCCGGTACCGAGGAGGCGCCGGGGGAGGTGGAACTCTACCAGGGCCGCAGCTACAAGTCCTACCGCGGCATGGGGTCGCTGGGGGCCATGGGCGGCTCCCAGGGCTCCTCGGATCGCTACTTCCAGGAGGGTCGGGAGGCGGACAAGATGGTCCCCGAGGGCATCGAGGGCCGCGTCCCCTACAAGGGGCCGCTGGAGCCGGTGATCCACCAGCTCATGGGCGGCCTGCGCTCCTCCATGGGCTACACCGGCTGCGCCAACATCGCCGAGATGCGGACCAAGCCGGAGTTCGTCCGGGTGACCAACGCCGGCGTGACCGAGAGCCACGTCCACGACGTGACCATCATCAAGGAAGCCCCCAACTACCGCGTCTGAACCCGGGCCCCCCGAATTTCCCGGGGGGCGGGCTGCCCGCCGGCCTCCCCGGCGGGTAGAATGCGCCCCCTTCCCCCTGGCGGACGAGACCGAGCATGGCCACCGATATCCACGCCGACCGCATCCTGATCCTGGACTTCGGCTCCCAGTATACCCAGCTCATTGCCCGCCGCGTGCGGGAGATCGGGGTCTACTGCGAGATCCTCCCCTGCGACGAGGAGGAGGCAGTGATCCGCGACTTCGGCGCCAGCGGGATCATCCTCTCCGGCGGCCCCGCCTCGGCCACCGAGGAGGACACCTTCCGCGCCCCCGATGCGGTCTTCGAAGCGGGGGTGCCGGTGCTCGGGATCTGCTACGGCATGCAGGCCATGGCGGCCCAGCTCGGCGGCGGGGTGGAGAGCTCCGACCACCGCGAGTTCGGCTTCGCCCAGGTGCGCGCCCGCGGCCACACCGAGCTGCTGCGCAACATCGAGGACCACGCCAGCCCGGAGGGCTACGGCCTGCTGGACGTCTGGATGAGCCACGGCGACCGGGTCACCGAGCTGCCGCCGGGATTCAAGGTCATGGCTTCCACCGACAGTGCCCCCATCGCCGGCATGGCGGATGAACAGCGCCGGCTCTACGGCGTCCAGTTCCACCCGGAGGTGACCCACACCCTCCAGGGCAAGCGGATCCTGGAGCGCTTCGTCACCACCATCTGCGGCTGCGACACCCTGTGGACGCCGGGCCACATCATCGACGATCTGGTGGGCAAGGTCCGCGAACAGGTCGGGAATGACCACGTCCTGCTGGGCCTCTCCGGCGGTGTCGACTCCTCCGTGGTGGCGGCCCTGCTGCACCAGGCCATCGGCGACCAGCTCACCTGTGTCTTCGTGGACAACGGCCTGCTGCGCGAGGGCGAGGCCGAGCAGGTCCGCGCCACCTTCGCCGAGCACCTGGGCGTGCGGGTGGTCTACGTGGATGCCGAGGGCCGCTTCATGGACGTGCTGGCCGGGGTCGAGGATCCCGAGGCCAAGCGCAAGGCCATCGGCAACACCTTCATCGAGGTCTTCGACGAGGAGGCTGGAAAGATCCAGGGCGTGCAGTGGCTGGCCCAGGGCACCATCTATCCCGACGTCATCGAATCCGCCGGGGCGCGCACCGGCAAGGCGCAGGTCATCAAGTCCCACCACAACGTGGGCGGCCTGCCGGAGCGCATGAACCTCAAGCTCCTGGAGCCCCTGCGCGAGCTCTTCAAGGACGAGGTCCGGCGCATCGGCGTGGAACTGGGTCTGCCGGCGGACATGGTCTACCGCCACCCCTTCCCCGGGCCGGGGCTGGGGGTGCGGATCCTCGGCGAGGTGAGGAAGGAGTACGCCGACCTGCTGCGCCGCGCCGACGCCATCTTCATCGAGGAGCTGCGCGCCGCCGGCCTCTACGAGCAGACCGCCCAGGCCTTCGCCGTCTTCCTGCCGGTGCGCTCCGTGGGCGTGGTCGGCGACGCCCGCCAGTACGAGTGGGTCATCGCCCTGCGCGCCGTGGAGACGGTGGACTACATGACCGCCCGCTGGGCCCACCTGCCCTACGAGTTCCTGGAGCACGTCTCCGGCCGGATCATCAACGAGGTCGCCGGGATCAGCCGGGTGACCTACGACATCTCCAGCAAGCCGCCGGCCACCATCGAGTGGGAGTAGGCCGGTGCCCGGGCCGGTCGCCGATCACGAACGGTGGATGGAGCGCGCCCTGGCGCTGGCCGATGCCGCCGAGGCGGCGGGGGAGGTGCCGGTGGGGGCCCTGGTGGTCCGCGACGGCGAGGTGCTGGGGGAGGGGACCAACGCCCCGGTGGGCGGCTGCGACCCCACCGCCCACGCCGAGATCAACGCCCTGCGCGCGGCGGCCGCCGCCGTGGGCAACTACCGCCTGCCCGGTGCCACCCTCTACGTCACCCTGGAGCCCTGCCTCATGTGCGCCGGCGCCCTGGTCCATGCCCGGATCGCCGAGCTGGTCTACGCCGCGACGGATCCGCGGGCCGGGGCGGCCGGCTCCATGGTGGATGCCTTCGAACTGCCCGGCCTCAACCATCGCGTGGCGGTGACCGGCGGGGTTCGGGGCGAGGAGGCGGGGGAGCGGCTGCGCGCCTTCTTCCGCGCCCGGCGCTAGGCGTCAGTGGGCGCGGGCGATGGTGGTGGCCTGGCCCTCCGGACCGCGCAGACGGCGGAGGATGTCGTAGTAGGTCCGGATGCTCTCCACGTAGACCACCGCCTCGTTCCCCCGCGCGTAGCCGTACTCGGTCTCGCTGTACCACTCCTTCTGGCGCAGGAGCGGTAGCCGCTGCTTCACATCCACCCAGGCATCGGGATCGCCGCCCTGACGCTCGGTGATGGCACGGGCATCCTGCAGATGGCCGTGGCCGATATTGTAGGCAGCCAGGGTGAGCCAGGTGCGATCTGGCTCGGGTATATCCGAGAGCCGGTCCTTTATGACCCGGAGGTAACGGGCGCCGCCATGGATGCTCTGGGCCGGATCGGTCCGGCGGCTGACACCGACGAACTGCGCCGTGGGCTGGGTGAGCATCATCACCCCGCGCACGCCGGTGGGCGAGATGGCCCCTGCTTGCCAGTGGGACTCCTGGTAGCCGGTGGCCGCCAGTAGCCGCCAGTCCAGTTCGGATTGCTCGGCCGCCTCCTGGAACAGGCTCTGGAAGCGCGGGAGGCGCTGCTCCACCTGGCGCATGAAGGCGCGGACGTTGACGTAGTCGAACTCCTGGATGTGCGCGTAGTGGTGGTCGAGGATCCGGGCCAGGGAGCCATCGGTCTTGATGGTGTCGAAGAACGTATCAACCCGGTTCCGCAGGGATTCATCCGCATTGCGGGGCAGGGCCCAGGCCAGCGGCTGCGGGCCGGAGAGGTCCAGCGCGGCGCGCAGCTCCGGGAAGTACCGTCGCGCCGCCTGGAATTCGTGGGAATCCATGACGGTGTAGTCGAGGTCACCGCTCCGGACCCGGCTCAGGAGTTCCTCGGTCCCCGCATCCTCGACCTCCACCCACGCCAGCCCCGGATGTTTCTCGCGCGCCTCTTCCAGGAAGCCTACGTGGCTGCTGCCCGCGACCACGCCGATACGCTGGCCCACGAGATCGGCGATCGTATTCGGCCGGGTCCCGACGCCGCCACGATGGATGATCAGCGCCGAGGCGTACTGGTAGGCGGGCCCGAACGGGCGGTGCTGCGCCCGCTGCTTCGTCCGGGTCAGCCCGGCCGCCGCGATATCCGCCTCGCCGCGGTCCAGGGCGGTGAAGATCGCGTCCGGGCCGGGCTGGACGGAGAGCCGCAGCTCGACCCCCAGCTCCTGAGCGAAGCGCCGGGCCATGGCGTATTCCGGGCCGGTGGGGCCCAGGGCGCCATGCTGGTAGCTGGTGGACGCCTCGCGCGTTGCCACCACCAGCTCTCCGGCCGCCTGGATCCGTTCCAGTTGAGAGCGCTCACCCTCCCCACATCCGCCAAGAACTGGCAGAGTGGTCACCGTAATGAGGGGGAGGGCGCGGAGCAGTCGGAACATGGTCTTCTTTCTTGACCGAGACTAACCGATCAGGATAAACCACCCGGGGCGGTTTCCCCAGTTTCTCGATAGGGTTTTGACAATGATGTAACAACGGAGCCGCCCCGCCTTGTCAGCGATACCGCCGATCGCCTATGCTGACGGACTTCTGGAGAGGTACCGAAGCGGTCATACCGGCACCGACTCGAAATCGGTTGGGGGCCCTGCCCCACGTGGGTTCGAATCCCACCCTCTCCGCCAGATTCCTTTCCATGTCAATGAGTTGCGCGACGAAAGGGGGTGTCCCACGCTGGGACCCACACTATTCGGCGGCGCCAGCCATTTCATAACTCCTTGACCCCCATAGAGCGCCTACTCGGCCAGCCTACTGCTGGGTCCGAGAGGCGGCGCGTGTTCGTTTCTCAATCCCCATCGAACTGCCCGAAGGAACCCGCCTACCCGAAGGCCCGCGACCTTCATCCATCCACTCGGCCATAAGGAGGGCCGGATTGCCTGGTCGGCTGCGTATAGGGACAGGAAACGCATGACATGAGGCATGTACGTATCTACATTCAAGAGAGTCAATAGGCTGGCTGCCCTGACGTATATCCGGTACTTCCGGCTATATGGGCTGGGGTTAGGCCATTTACTCGTCAAGGGGGAAGGATGTCCGAGTCAGACCGCTACTCTGCAATCTCCACGATCAATCATTGGGTTACCGCACTCCTTGTCGTTGTCATGCTGGCGCTGGGCTTTGCAGCTACCGGGGCCCCGTCTGAGGCCGTCGAGGACTACGTCCTGGGCGTGCATGTGTCCCTGGGCTTCTTCGTGTTGCTGTTCGTCGTCTGGCGGGTCCTGTTCAGGCTGTATGAAGGGTTCCCAGAAAATATTGGAAAGACTTCTGTGGAGCGCTGGACTGCCTATGTCGTCCACAGGCTCATATTGACCCTGCTCGTGGTCCAGGTGGCTACCGGGCCGTTGTACCTGTTCACCGAAGATGCGTGCATGGATGTATTCGGGTGGTTCTCTGTCTGTCTGCCGCTGGGAGGCTTGTCGGTGATCCACGAGCCGATGGAATGGCTGCACGTCTATATCGGCATATATGTCCTCCCGGCTGTACTTTTACTGCACTTCGCGGGCGCGATCGTGCACTACGCCCGCCGTGGGAAGCAGGAAACGCCAACCGGTATGTAGCCCGTCACCCGGGTTGAGGTCGTAGGTTCTACGGCCTGGCCGGCCAAGGGCGAGAAGGAGTTGCGTTGCTGCCAGGGCGCGAGGATTGCCCGCGGTGCGTATCCCCAGCACCGTAGATAGTGGCGGTCTGCGCTACTACCTTCCGACAACGAGTAGCGGCCGAACAGCGCCCTTGACCGACCAACCGTGGACCTGGAGGGCGACCCATGACCAACGCCGCTCACGGCGAGCACACCCCGTCCGACGACCATTCCGGCGGCCATCAGAAACACGAGCACGCGCACCACGATCACGGCGCCATGATCGCCGATTTCCGGCGCCGCTTCTGGGTGTCGCTGGTCCTGACCGTCCCCATCCTCGCCCTGTCGCCCATGATCCAGGGCTTCCTGGGTCTGACCGGGGCCCTCGCCTTCGCCGGCGACCGCTACGTCCTGTTCGGGCTCTCCGCCGTGGTGTTCGTCTATGGCGGTTGGCCCTTCCTGGCGGGCCTGGCTTCCGAGCTCAAGCAGCGCCAGCCGGGCATGATGACCCTCATCGGGCTGGCCATCGGGGTGGCCTTCCTCTACTCGTCCGCCGTGGTGTTCGGGCTGTCCGGCCGGATGTTCTTCTGGGAGCTGGCCACCCTGGTGGACGTCATGCTCCTGGGCCACTGGATCGAGATGCGCTCGGTGATGGGCGCCTCCGGGGCCGTGGAGGCGCTGGTCAAGCTCCTGCCGGCCACGGCGCACCGGCTCACCGGCAACGGGGAGACCGTGGATGTGCCGGTGGATCAGCTGCAGCCCGGGGACCGGGTGCGCGTGCGCCCCGGGGAGAAGGTGCCCACCGATGGCGTGGTCCAGCAGGGCACCTCCAGCGTTAACGAAGCCATGCTCACCGGCGAATCCAAACCGGTGCGCAAGGGGCCGGGTGACGAGACCATTGGCGGCGCGGTGAACGGGGAAGGGGCGCTGACCCTCCGCATCGAGAAGACCGGCGCGGAGACCTACCTCTCCCAGGTCATCGACATGGTGCGCCAGGCCCAGGCCTCGCGCTCGCGCACCCAGGACCTGGCCAATCGCGCCGCGGCCTGGCTCACCTACATCGCCCTCACCGTGGGCGTGGCCACCCTCGCCGTGTGGCTGATCGCCGGATTCGCCTTCGACTTCTCCCTGGAGCGCATGGTCACGGTCATGGTCATCACCTGCCCGCACGCCCTGGGGCTGGCGGTGCCGCTGGTGGTGGCGGTATCCACCACCCGGGCCGCCCGGCACGGGCTCCTCATCCGCGATCGGGCCGCCTTCGAGCAGGCCCGGGACGTCGACGCCATCGTCTTCGACAAGACCGGCACCCTCACCGAGGGCCGTTTCGGGGTCAGCGAGGTGGTGGCCCTGGGCGAGGCGGGCGAGGACGAGGTCCTGGGCCTGGCGGCCGCGCTGGAGGGGCAGTCGGAGCACCCCATCGCCCGGGGGATCGCGGACGCGGCGGCCGAGCGCGGGCTCTCGGTGCCCGAGGCCGCTGACTTCCAGAGCCTGCCTGGCGAGGGCGTGGAGGCCCGGGTGGGCGATGCCGACGTCCGCGTGGTCAGCCCCGGCTACATCGAGCGGGAGGGCCTCCAGGTCGGCAGCGATCGGCCCGGCGAGCTGGCCGGCCAGGGCCGGACCGTGGTCTATGTCGTGCGGGACGGCGAGGCGGTGGGCGCCATCGCCCTGGCGGACATTGTGCGGGAGGAGTCGCGGGCGGCCATCGACCGGCTCAAGGCCATGGGCATCCAGTGCATGATGCTCACCGGCGACTCCGAGCCGGTGGCCCGGGCCGTGGCCGGCGAACTGGGTCTGGACGATTTCTTCGCCGAGGTGCTTCCCGATCAGAAGGCGGCCAGGATCCGCGAGGTGAAGGAGCGCGGCCTGGCGGTGGCCATGGTGGGCGATGGCGTCAACGACGCCCCGGCCCTGGTGGAGGCCGACGTGGGGATCGCCATCGGCGCCGGCACCGATGTGGCGGTGGAGTCGGCGGACATCATTCTGGTGAACTCCGACCCGCGCGACGTGGCCGCGGTGGTCGAACTCTCCGCCGCCACCTACCGCAAGATGATCCAGAACCTCTGGTGGGCGGCCGGCTACAACATCGTCGCCATCCCGCTGGCCGCTGGTGTCCTCTACGGCGTCGGCTTCCTCATGCCGCCGGCGGTGGGGGCCGCCGTGATGTCGGTCTCCACCGTCATCGTGGCCATCAACGCCAAGCTGCTGGGGCGGTTCCAGCCCGCGGCGGCGACCGCCCCGACCGGCTAGGCGGCCGGGGGCTTCACCGCCTCGATGGTCGCGGAGACCACGTAGTCATCGACCCCGCGGCCGGGCGCCCAGTCCCGGATGAACTCGCGGGATTCGTCCTTGGGCTCGATGGCGATATCCCGGAAGCCGGCCGCGTCCATCATCGCCTCCAGATCCTCCACCAGGGAGGCGTTGCCCATGCAGCCGGCGATGAGGCCGGCATCCTCGCGCAGCTCCGGCGGCAGGGGGACGCTGGCCACCACGTCGGAGATGGCGAGCCGGCCGCCCGGCTTGAGGATCCGCCAGGCCTCGCGGAAGACCGCCGGCTTGTCGTTGGAGAGGTTGATGACGCAGTTGGAGAGGATGACGTCGGCGGTGTCGTCGGCCACCGGCAGGTGCTCGATCTCCCCCAGGCGGAACTCCACGTTGGCAAAGCCGCCGCGCTCGGCGTTGCCCCGCGCCTTGGAGAGCATCTCGGAGGTCATGTCGACGCCGATGACCCGGCCCTCTTCGCCGACCTCGTGGGCGGCGAGGAAGCAGTCGAAGCCGCCGCCGGCGCCGAGATCCACCACTACCTCGCCGGGCTGCAGGGCGGCGATGGCGTTGGGGTTGCCGCAGCCGAGCCCCATGTCGGCGCCCTCGGGGGCCTTGAGGAGGTCCGACTCGCTGTAGCCCAGCCGGGTGGAAAAGAGGGCGTTGATCTGGTTGTCTTCGGAGGCGCCGCCCCCGCAGCAGGCCGATTCCGTGCCGCAGGCGCTCCCCTCCCAGGCGGACTCGGCGACCCGGGCGTAGGCGCCCCGGATGAGGTCCTGGTGGTCGGCGGCCGGCTCCTTTTCCGGCTCGTTCCCGCAGCAGCTGGTGGTATTCGGGTTCGTTTCCGTCATCTCGATTCCTCCGTGAGGCTTTCAGGTTTCGGTCGAGCGGCTCGGCGCCAGTTCTGCGAAGAAGGTCGCCATCTCGTCGAGGGCCTCCGGGTCCACCCAGCACTCGGTGCGCTTGCCCTTGCGGGCCGTGCGGACCAGGCCCACGCGGTTGAGCTCCTTGAGATGGTGGGAGAGGGTCGAGGGGGCGATGTCCAGTCCCTCGCCCAGTTTCCCTACGCAGACGCGGCTCGCCTCCTCGGTCCCGCAGGCGGTGCCGGGGGGACAGCAGGAGGCGAGCTGCTGGAAGAGAGCGAGCCGATGAGGGTTGCCCAGCGCCTTGAGCCGGGCGGCCAGTTCGGTGGCGTTATTTTTATTATTCGACATGTGTCGAAATGTAGAATGATTGGCCGGCATTGCAAGGACCATGAGGCGTGGGGCGCCCTCGGCCAATGCCCGGACGCCCTACCGGTTGAAGCGGCCGGGGCGGTCGTAGTCTCCTGTAGGGGCGCGTCACCGCTACCGGAGAAGCCCATGACCCCGCTCTCGCTGCTGGACCTCGCCCCCATCCGGGAGGGCGGGGATGCCGCCGCCGCCTACCGCGCCACCACCGAACTGGCCCGGGCGGCGGAGGCCAGTGGCTACCGCCGTTTCTGGCTGGCGGAGCACCACAACATGGCCGGCATCGGCAGCTCCGCGACGGCGGTGCTCATCGGCCACGTGGCCGAGCGTACGGAATCCATCCGCGTGGGCTCCGGCGGCGTGATGCTGCCCAACCATGCGCCGCTGGTGGTGGCGGAGCAGTTCGGGACCCTGGAGAGCCTCCACCCCGGCCGTATCGACCTGGGACTGGGGCGGGCGCCGGGCTCCGGCCAGCGGACGGTGCGCGCCCTGCGCCGCGGCAGCGTGGAGGGGGCGGAGCGCTTCGCCGAGGACCTGGAGGAGCTGCGCGGCTACCTGGCCCCGACCGAGCGGGGCCAGGCGGTCCAGGCGGTGCCCGGGGCGGGGCTGGACATCCCCATCTGGCTCCTCGGCTCCAGCACGGCCAGTGCCGGGCTGGCGGCGCGACTGGGGCTGCCCTACGCCTTCGCCGCCCACTTCGCCCCGGCCGATCTCCTGCCCGCCCTGGCGCGCTACCGGGAGGAGTTCCAGCCCTCGGAGGCACTGGCGGCCCCCCACGCCATGGTGGCCATGAACGCCCTGGTGGCGGAGACCGACGCCGAGGCGCAGTACCACTTCACCTCGGTGGAGCAGCAGTTCCTCACCATGGCCCGGGGGCGGACGCCGGGCCCCATGCGCCCGCCGGTGGAGGATATGGACGCCCTCTGGGAGCCGGACGAGCGCGAGCGGATCCGGGCCTGGCTCACGGCCTCGGTGGTGGGCAGCCCGGAGACGGCCCGCCAGCAATTCGCCGATTTCCTGGCGAAGACGGCCGCAGATGAGATCATGGTGACCACTCAGGCCTTCGATCCGACCGTTGCCGAGGAGTCCGTGCGCCGCATGGCGGCCGTTCGGGATGCGGTGGCCGCGGCCTGACCCTTCCCCGCCGTGGCGGGTGCTGGCACAGTGGGCGATTATTCACTCACCCTCAGGAGCCGCCCATGCTTGGCGAACACCACACCCTCGTCCTCGAATTCCCGGAGCAGCGCGACCACATCCACGAGCTCAAGGTCTCGGACAACCACTTCCATCGCCTGATGGAGGAGTACGACGAACTCACCAAGAAGATCGAGCGGCTGGAGCAGGAGGGCGAGCCGCTGACCGACGAGAGCATGGAAGACCTCAAGAAGCGCCGCCTGGAGCTCAAGGACGAGCTCTACACCTACCTGAAGTAGCTCCCTAGAAGCGGAACTCCCACCGCACCACCGCCGTGCGCTCGTCCGGGTCGTGACGCAGCGCCGCGGCGGAGACCAGCACGTTCCACCAGAAGTGGACGGCCACGTTCTCCCCCAGTCGGTAGTTGTTGTGCTGGTGTAGCCAGCCCAGGTAGGCGCCGTAGGCGGTGGCCACGGCGGCATTGGCCGACAGGCCTGCGCCGGAGTGGGCCAGACCGAACCCCACCGACGAGGCCGCCGTCCCCCACCAGGGGCCGAACTGGTGGTGGAACGAGTTGTTGAGGACCCCCCGGAAGAAGGCCTCCTCGCCCAGCGCGACCGCCCCCTGGCGGGGCAGCATCATCGTGGCCGCCTCGCCCCGGGTGAGGCCGCCCTGGGTCCGGGTGACCCAGGAATCCTCCGCGGAGAGCAGCAGTCCGGAGGCGGCAATGGCCATGGGCACGAAGGTGGTCGGACGGCTCAGGTAGCGCCCCTGGAACGGGGCGGTGGCCAGGTCCTGGAAGCCCTCGTCGGAGATCGGCGTGTTGTAGCCGAGGTTCCCCTGCATCGCCCGGCGCTGGCGGTAGGCGTCATAGGCCGAGTAGAAGCGGGTGTTGCTGGCCACCGTGGAGAAGAGATCGGCCCGCTCGCTGGTGCGATTGGTGGTGATGGTGAGTTCTTCGTCATCGTAGCGGTCGCCCCGCTCGATGTAGTCATCCCGCGTGCGGTAGTAGGCGCTGATGTCGGCGGTGGTGCCCCAGGTGGCGAGGTGGATGCCGCCCTTCACCGGCTCGCCGTTGATGAACTGGCCCAGACCGGGCACCAGGAAGCTCCCCGCGGCCATCAGGCCGGGGGAGGTGGCTGCCGCGGGGCCGGCCCCTAGCAGGGTGGCCGCGCTCAGGGCGAGAAGCCGGAGGCGCATTGGGCAATAATCGCCGGACTACTGCATCAGCGCGCCCATGAGGCCCAGTGCCGGCTTGCCGTTGACCAGCAACTGGGAGCGCTGGAAAGTCATCTCGGTGCGGTAGCGCCCGTCCTCCCCCTCCTCCAGATAGCCGTCGGCGGCGAGGGCATCCACCAGCATGCCGGCCTGGCGCTGGGCGATCTCCGCCGGGGTTCCCTGGCTGATGAGGCTGCGTCGCAGGTTGGCGCGGACCGAGGCCGATGGGGCGTCCACGGTCAGCCGGGCGTCCAGTGCCTCGACCACGGTGCGGGGCCGGTTGATGTCCGGCCGGGCGCCATCGACGAAGACTGCCTCCCCGGTCGCCTCGACGGTGCCGTTACCATTGGTGGCGGCGGCGCGATCCAGCGTCAGCCGGGGGTCTCCGGCCAGCAGGGTCTGGACCGCCGGCAGGACCCGCTGCCGCAGAACCGGTTCCGGGATCTCGCCCGGGTGGGTCTGGAGTACGGCCATTATCTCCCCGTAGGCGTCGGCATCCAGCCCGGCGAGCGTGCTCTTCAGCCGCGCATCCCGCCAGTCTACTGGCTCGTCGAGCTGGGTGCCCTCCAGGTGCAGCTCTTCCGTGCCGCCCTCGAGGCCGATCTCCAGGCCGTCCTCCGCCCGGTCCAGGTGGCTGGCCAGGTCGAGTTGCTGGATGGAGAGCGTCCCGTCGGGGGCGCGCACATCCACCGAGGCGGCGGCGAACGACTGCTCGCCCAGGAGGTAGGGGCCGTCCGTGGACTCGCCCCGGGCCTCCAGCCGGATCTCGTCGAAGGTGATCCGGCTGCTGTCGTCCTCACGCAGCTCCGCCTCCGGGATGTCGGCGGTCAGGTGCAGCTCGCTCCGGTCGCCGGAGAAATCGCCCTGGACGCCGCCCCAGTCCGCCGCGAGGTCCTCCTGCGTGCTCGTCGCCTGGAAGGCGGGGGACCGGAAGGTGCCAGCGATGGTCCCGGTGAAGCCCCCGCGACCGGAGAGAGTCATCACGGGGCTCTCGGCGTCCGGCGCCGGCTGGAACTCCGCCGCCAGGAGGTCGCGCAGGGACTCGTTGGGGTGGGCGGTGGCGTCGAAGCCCACGGCGCCCAGGGGCATCGGCATCCGGGCCAGGAAGGGGCCGTGCTGGAGGTCCACGTCGAAGCGCAGCGCCGGGGGGTCGGCCGGTTCGTCGCCCTCCTTGCGGGCGGCCCCCTTGGGCAGGGCGGTCGTGGCGGGCCTGACCACCACCTCCGCCGTGGAGGCCAGGCGGCCCGGCTGGTAGTCGGCAAGTTCTACCGAGACCCGCTGGTCCAGGGCATCCAGGCGCTGCACCTCGGCGCGGAAGCGGTCCTCGACATGGGGCCCGATGAGGGCGGCACCCCCGTAGTGGGCCCCCACCAGCACGACGGCGGCGGTGGCCGCGACGACCAGGTTCTTCTTCTGCATCCCTTCGACTCCCCGGTGGACAGGGGGCCCACTCTAGAAGGTCGCGGACGAACAGACCAGACCCGGCCGCCGTCGCCGGGCAGGGCGTATCAGTGGCGCCAGTCCAGCTGGAAGCCGTGGCTGCGCAGGGTGGAGAGGGTGGTGCGCACGCACTCGTCGATGAAGGCGATGCGGTGGGGGTTGCCGGCCGCCGCCCGCGCCCAGCCGCGGCCGTCGTCCAGCCCGGCCAGCTCGTAGAGCCCCGGCTGCGGCAGGTAGAGCGCGCGGACGAACTGGCGGAAGACCCGCTGCACCGGGAGGTTCAGCACCCGGCGCCGCCAGCCCGGCAGGCCGATGAGCTTGCGTTCCAGCCGGTCCTTGGCGTGGGCGATGTGGCGCGCCTCGTCCAGGGTGTGGAGCCGGGCGACGGCGTGGGCCGCCGGATCCACCTCGTCCCGGTGCTTGTGGATGACCCGGTTGAGCCGGTCCGGGACCTCCTCGCCGATGAGGACGGCCACCCAGAAGGCGGCGGAATCGAAGGGCGCCAGACGGCCCACCAGGTTTCCCAGGCGCAGGCGCGGGAAGGCGGTGGGCGGCCGGGGCAGGCCGCTGCGCTGATACAGCTCCACGAACATCAGGCTGTGGCCGGCCTCCTCGCGCAGCTCGTGGAGGTGGTAGAGGAGGTCGCCCGTATCGCCGTCGTCCCGGTGGACCGAGGCGGCGATCCGGCGCATGAAGATCCCCTCCAGCCAGAGCCCGGCCTCCACGGCATTGAGGAACTCGAAGTGCGACAGGGAGCGCCGCTGGCCCTCGGAGAGCTGCTCGTACCCCGCCAGGCCGTAGAGGGAGAGCGCGCGCTCGGGCATCCAGAAGGTGTCCAGCGACAGGCGATCCCACTCCACCCGGGCGAGGGGGTCGGCATAGGGCGTCGAGTTGCGGCTCAGCTGATCGGCCAGGGCCGAAGTCTCTGCCGATGTTTCGGTCATGCCGACGGGCTCCCCGGGGCTTCATTGCACGCCTGAAAACGGTCGTTTATCCTAGCGGCTTCTTGTGGCGCGGTCGACCCGCGCAGCAGGACAACCCGGAGAGGTGGCCGAGTGGTCGAAGGCGCACGCCTGGAAAGTGTGTGTACCGAAAGGTACCGAGGGTTCGAATCCCTCCCTCTCCGCCAGTTATTCTTGTAAATCAGCAAGTTACCGGGCGCGCCCTCCGCGCCCCACGCTGTGTCCCACACTTTTTGGCGTTGCTGACAATCCCCCGCTTGCTGAGCCCTCTGGTCTGACCCTGGCCTTGTCCCTGGTGCGCACTTCCGAGTGCGCACCGGCTGCGTCAGGCGGCGGAGTCGCCATCCACCTCCCACCCGGGGAAGACGAGCACCGCCGGGTGGCAGCGAAGAGCCCGGGCCAGCACCTTGGCGCGTTCCACCCCGAGGCGTACCCGATCATTCTCGATAGCGGAGATGGTCGACTGTGGGATCCCGGTGGTGGCGGCGAGATCGTTCTGGCTCATCTCCTGCAGCTCACGGAGGATCCGGACGGACTCACCGGTGGAGACGTCGACCCGCTTCTTCGCCTTCTGGTAATCACTCATCTCATTTCCTCCGGTAGTCATGGGGCGTGACCTTCTCGACCTCCACCAGGATCCGATCCTTCAGAACCCTGTAGATGACCCGGTATTGCACATTAAGGCGGGACGAGCGGTATCCCTTCCACTGGCCCGACAGAGCCTCATCGTTGAAGCCCCGAATCTGCCTCAGTCCCTGCGGGCCCGAGATGCTGACGATCTCCTTCCACTTCTCGTAACGCTTCTGAACCTCAATGGGGGCGGAAGCCAGGCTCTTCTCGACGCGCTTGTGTTCGTAGACAGCCCACATTGTTTAGAAGATATATACTTAAAATGGTATGTCAATCCATGTGCAGGGCGACTGCACCTTCCCGGGGTCGATTCCGGACCGGCCCCGGTGGTAGAGTATCCTCTCTCGAACGGTCCGCTGCGGTGGAGCGCGAGTTCCATGGTGGCCCGCGTCGGCCTCCCCGCAACGAGTGGCTGTGAACCCCGTCAGGCCCGGAAGGGAGCAGCGGCAGCAGTCTCCTCGT
>JBNJED010000012.1:0-24218 GCA_051745535.1 Pseudomonadota bacterium
GCGACGCCGCCGGGGCGCTGCAGGAGGAACTGCGCCAGGGCGGCGGTGTCCGCGGCATGGTGGTCCGCCACGGCCTGGACGAGGGGTAGCGGGGGAGCCGGTGCGCGTGAACGGGAAATGACCACCGTGTTACCATGACGCTTTGAATTCATCGGGGCAGCGGAACCCGCGCCATGATCTGGGCCGATTACGCCATCCTGCTGGTCGTCGCCGTCTCCGCTTTCGTCAGCGTGGCCCGGGGCTTCGTCCGCGAATCCATCTCCCTGGCCGCCTGGGTGCTCGCCTTCTGGATCGCGCTCTCCTTTGCCGAGCCGCTTTCCGGCTGGCTCACCGGCTACATCTCCCTGCCGTCGGCGCGGCTCTCCGTGGCCTTCCTGATCCTCTTCATCACCACCCTGATACTGGGGGGGCTGATCAACAATCTCATGGGGCAACTGGTCCACCGCACCGGGCTTACCGGTACCGACCGCGCCGTGGGGATCCTGTTCGGCGTCGGGCGCGGGGTCGTGCTGGCCGCCGTGCTGCTGTTCCTGGCGGGGCTGACGCCCCTGCCGGAGGATGCCTGGTGGAGCGAGTCGCTCTTCATCGACCACCTGGAGCCGGTGCTCCACTGGATGCGCGACTGGCTGCCCCCGGATCTGGCGGACCACTTCCGCTTCCCCTGATGTCTCTCCCTCCCTTCGACCACTGAGGTAAGCAACCGACCATGTGTGGCGTAATCGGTATCGTGGGCCAGGCGCCGGTGAATCAGGCGCTCTTCGACGGCCTCACCGTCCTCCAGCATCGCGGCCAGGATGCCGCCGGCATCGTCACCTGCGACGACGACCGGCTCTTCCTGCGCAAGGACAACGGGCTGGTGCGGGATGTCTTCCACACCCGGCACATGGTCCGGCTCACCGGCACCATGGGGATCGGCCATGTGCGCTACCCCACGGCGGGCAACGCCTCGTCGGCGGAGGCGCAGCCCTTCTACGTCAACAGCCCCTACGGCATCACCCTGGCGCACAACGGCAACCTCACCAACATGGAGTCCCTCAAGGAGGAGCTCTTCCTGGAGGACCAGCGCCACATCAATACCGACTCCGACTCCGAGGTGCTCCTCAACGTCTTCGCCCACGAGCTCCAGGCGCGCGGTAAGCTGGCGCTGGAGCCGGAGGACGTCTTCGACGCCATCGGGGCCGTCCACCGGCGCTGCTCCGGCGCCTACGCGGCGGTCTCCATGATCACCGGGTTCGGGGTGATCGCCTTCCGCGACCCCAACGGGATCCGGCCGCTGGTCTTCGGCCGGCGGACCACCGAGGACGGGGGCGAGGAGTACATCGTCGCCTCGGAGTCGGTGGCGGTGGATGTCCTGGGGTTCGAGATGGTGCGCGATGTCGCCCCCGGGGAGGCGGTGGTCATCACCACCGATGGTCAGCTCCACACCCGCCAGTGCGCCGAGAACCCGCAGCTCTCCCCCTGCATCTTCGAGCAGGTCTACTTCGCCCGGCCCGACTCCATGATCGACGGCGTCTCGGTCTACAAGTCGCGGCTGCGCATGGGGGAGAAGCTGGCGGCGAAGATCGCCCGGGAGCACCCGGACCACGATATCGACGTGGTCATCCCCATCCCCGATACCAGCCGCACCTCGGCGCTGGAGCTCTGCAACCACCTGGGGCTGACCTATCGCGAGGGCTTCATCAAGAACCGCTACATCGGCCGGACCTTCATCATGCCGGGCCAGACCCAGCGCAAGAAGTCGGTACGGCAGAAGCTCAACGCCATCGAGCTGGAGTTCCGCGGCAAGAACGTCCTCCTGGTGGACGACTCCATCGTCCGCGGCACCACCTCCCAGCAGATCGTCCAGATGGCCCGGGACAGCGGGGCGCGCAAGGTCTACTTCGCCTCCGCCGCGCCGCCGGTGCGCTACCCCAACGTCTACGGCATCGACATGCCGGCGGTGACGGAACTCATCGGCCACGACCGGGACGAGGCGGCCATCGGCGAGGCCATCGGCGCCGACTGGCTGGTCTATCAGGACCTGGCCGATCTGGAGGAGGCGGCCCGGGAGGGCAATCCCGATATCCACCGCTTCGATGCCTCCTGCTTCTGCGGCGATTACGTCACCGGGGGCATTACCCCGGAGTACCTCGCGGAGCTGGAGGCGGCGCGGAACGACGAGGCGCGTTCCGGCAAGGAGTCGTTGAACCACAACGCCATCGTCGACCTCCACAACGACGCCTGAGCGGGATACTTTTCCGGTTGGGCGTTGGTCCGGAACCGGACAGCGGTCCCCGGACTTGCTAGTATGACCGATAAGGCAGCGGAGCGGTGCCGACGAGGGACTGCACCAGGGAGGGGATGATGCCGCAGGAGCCGTAGGACCCCGAGCCCGGAGATAAGCAGTGACAAACGACCCCAATGGCCCCGCCTGGGGGCCGGAGACCCTGGCGGTCCGCGCCGGTCAGCACCGTACCAGCGAGGCGGAGCAGTCCGAGCCCATCTTCGCCACCTCCAGCTTCGTCTACGAGTCCGCCGCCCAGGCGGCGGCGCGCTTCTCCGGCGAGGAGCCGGGGAACATCTACTCCCGCTTCACCAATCCCACGGTGCGCACCTTCCAGGAGCGCCTGGCCGCTATGGAGGGCGGGGAGCGCTGCGTGGCCACCGCCTCGGGGATGTCGGCCATCCTCGCCACCGGTCTGGGGCTGTTGAGCCAGGGCGATCACATCGTCGCCGGCCGGCAGCTCTTCGGCTCCACGGTGGGGCTCTTCGCCAACCACTTCAGCCGTTTCGGCATCACCACCACCTTCGTGGACGCCACCGACCCGGAGGCCTGGGCGGCGGCGACTACCCCGGCGACGAAGCTCTTCTTCCTGGAAACCCCCTCCAATCCGCTGCTGGAGATCGCGGATATCACCGCAATCGCGGAGGTGGCCCACGCCGGCGGGGCCTGGCTGGCGGTGGACAACTGCCTCTGCACCCCGGCGCTGCAGCGCCCGTTGGAACTCGGGGCGGACATCGTCATCCACTCCGCCACCAAGTACATCGACGGCCAGGGCCGTGCTCTGGGCGGCGCGGTGGTCGGCGCCGAGGCGGAGATGGCCGCGGTCTACAACTTCCTGCGCAGCGCCGGGCCGAGCATGAGCCCCTTCAACGCCTGGATCTTCCTCAAGGGGCTGGAGACCCTGGGGCTGCGCATGCAGGCCCACAGCGCTGCCGCCAGCGAGCTGGCCATCTGGCTGGCCGACCAGCCCGGCGTCGAGCGGGTCCACTACCCCGGGCTCGCCGGCCATCCCGGCCACGACCTCGCCGCCCGCCAGCAGTCCGCCCCCGGCGGGCTCTTCGCCTTCGAGCTGGCCGGTGGCCGCGAGGCGGCCTGGGCCTTTATCGACGCCATGGAGATCGCCTCCATCACGGCCAATCTGGGCGATGCCAAGACCACGGTCACCCACCCGGCGACCACCACCCACAGCCGGATGACGCCGGAGCAACGGGCGGAGTCCGGGATCACCGAGGGCCTGGTCCGCATCGCAGCCGGCCTGGAGACGGTGGCCGACCTGCGCGCTGACCTCCAGCGCGGTCTGGATGGTGCCGCCGGGGTACGCCCTTGAGACAGCTCGCGCTCCTCCTCCTGCTGGCGGCCGTCCTGGTGCCGCCGGCCCTTGCGGAGGACGAGGGGGCCGGGCCGGTGACCATCGCGGTCCTCGCCAAACGGGGCCCGGAGGCCGCGCGGGCCCTCTGGCAGCCCACCGTGGACTACCTGGACTCCCGCTTCCCGGACCGCCCGGTGCGGCTGGAGCCCCTGGGATTCGACGAACTATGGGAGGCGGTGGAGGCGGGGGAACCCGACTTCGTCATCACCAACCCCTACCTCTACGTAGAGTTCGAGCAGCGCTTCGGCGCCACCCGGCTGCTCACCGTGGAGCACGATTGGGGCGAGACCCGGATCTCCCGTTTCGGCAGCGTCCTCTTTACCCGGGAGGACTCATCCATCCGGGAGCTGAAGGACCTGCACGACGCCCGCGTGGCGGCGGTGGACGAGAAGTCCCTGGGCGGCTGGCTCATGGTGCGGCGCCTGCTCAAGGAGCACGGCATCGAGCCCCGGGATCTGGGCCCCAGGGAGTGGACCGGCGACCACGATGCCGTGGTGGAGCGGGTGCTGGCGGGGCAGGCCGACGCCGGCGTGGTCCGCAGCGATACCCTGGAGCGGCTGGCCACCGAGGGCGACCTGAACCTGGCGGAGCTGCGCATCCTCCGGCCGCCGGAATACCAGCCCGTCCCGGGCTTCCCCCTCATTCACAGCACCCGCCTCTACCCGGAGTGGCCCCTGGCCCGATTGCCCGGGACCGACGAGGATCTGGCCCGGGAAGTCACCCTGGGTCTCCTGGCCATGGAGCCGGAGGGCTGGGCCACCTGGTCGGGGCGGGTCCCCTCATGGACGGTGCCGGTGGATTACCAGCCGGTGCGGGTGCTGATGCAGGAGCTGGAGCTGGGCCCCTGGAATCCGGTCCCCCTGGCCCTGTGGGACCTGTTGCGACGCCACTGGGAGGTGATCTCCGCCCTGGCGGCGCTCTTCCTCTTCGTGGCCCTGGCAGCTGCCTACTTCCGGATGCTGCATCGGCGCCTGGGCCAGACCCACGAGGCCCTGCGGGAGGCCCACGCCAATCTGGAGGCGCGGGTGGCCGAGCGCACTCGCGACCTCTCCAAGGAGATGGAGCGCCACCGGGAGACGGCAAGAGACCTGCTGCTCTCCGAGGAGGTCATCGAGAACCTTCGCGAGGGCTTGATCATCACCGGCCCCGACGGGACCATCATCCGCACCAATTATGCCTTTACCGAGATCACCGGCTACGCCCCCGAGGAGGCCGTGGGCAACAAACCCTCCATGCTCCAGTCGGGCGAGCAGAGCCGCTCCTTCTACCAGTCCATGTGGGAGACCATCCAGGCCGAGGGGCGCTGGCAGGGCGAGGTCTGGAACCGCCGCAAGGATGGCAGCGTCTATCCCGAGTGGCTCTCCATCTCCAGCATTCGGGACGAGGCCGGTGAGGTCAGCTACTACGTCGGCATCTTCTTCGATATCACCGACCGCAAGGAGGCGGAGGAGCGGCTTCGCTACCTCTCCTACTATGACGGCCTTACCGGCCTGGCCAACCGCGAGCTCTTCAACGAGCACAGCAACCACGCCTTGGACGTGGCGGCGCGGGAGAATGAGCAGATCGCCCTGCTGTTCCTGGACCTGGACCGCTTCAAGGGGATCAACGAGGGCCTGGGCCACGCCGAGGGAGATGCGCTGCTCCAGGAGGCAGCCCGGCGCATGGAGATGGAGCTGGCCCCGGGGGACACCCTGGCGCGGCTGTCCGGGGACGAGTTCGCCGTGCTCCTGGAAGGCGTGGACGACACCGATGACGTCGCCTCGGTGGCTCGCCGCCTCCTGCATCCACTGGAGCGGCCCTTCCACCTCGATGGCCAGGATATCTACGCCACCGGCTCCCTGGGCGTTGCCATCTATCCCTACGACGGCCACGACCTGACCACGCTGCTGCGAAACGCCGAGTCGGCCATGTACCAGGCCAAGCAGGAGGGGGGGAACGGCTTCCGCTTCTACGCCTCCGAGATGAACGAGATGGCGGCCGAGCGCATCGCCCTGGAGGCGGAACTGCGCCGCTCGGTGGACAACGGCGAGGGCTTTTCCGTCCACTACCAGCCCAAGGTCACCGCGGCCGAGGGTCGTATCGTCGGCACCGAGGCGCTGCTGCGCTGGCAGGGCGAGGACGGGCGGACCGTATCGCCGGCGCAGTTCGTGCCGCTACTGGAGGAGACCGGCCTCATTGGCGTGGTGGGGGACCAGGTCCTCAGCGAGGCCTGTCGCCAGACCCGGATCTGGCGGGAGCAGGGGCATCCCGACCTCAGCGTGGCGGTGAACCTGGCGGCCCCGCAGTTCCGCCACAGCAATGTCATCCAGGAGATCGAGTATGCTCTGGAGCGTAGCGGGCTGGAGCCCGACGGACTGGAGCTCGAGATCACGGAGAGCATGCTCATGACCGACATCTTCCGGGTGCGCCAGACCCTTCAGGGCCTCCAGGAGCTGGGGGTCTCGGTGGCCCTGGACGACTTCGGGACCGGCTACTCCTCCCTGGCCTACCTCCGGGACTTCCCCATCAATACCCTCAAGATCGACCGGTCCTTCGTGCAGGATCTGGAGCGGGGCGGGGATGCCGTTACCCGCACCATCCTGAGCCTGGCGGAGAACCTGAGCGTGCAATCCGTGGCCGAGGGTGTGGAGACCGAGGAGCAGCTCGACTACATGCGCCGCTACGGGTGCGACCTGATCCAGGGCTTCCTCTTTGCCCGGCCAGGGAACGCCGCTCGCATGGACGAACTCCTGCGCCAGCCCCGCCTGGAGCCCCTGCATAACGGCACCCACCCCTGACCCACCTCTGAGTCAGCGTCGGTCTACGGCAGCTCCATCCGGGCCAGCAGCGGGCGATGGTCGGAGGCGTGCCGGGCCAGCGCGGAATCGTGGCGCCACAGCGCCCGCAGGCCGGCGCGCGGCTCCACCCAGATCCGGTCCAGGGCGAGGAGCGGCCAGCGGGCCGGGAAGGTCGCCGGCGTCGGCGTGGCCCCGAAATGGTGGCGCAGCCAGCGCAGGGGGCGCCCCCAGAGGAACCACTCGTTGAGGTCGCCCAGCAGCAGGGTCGGCGACGGCCCGGTGCCGGCGATCCGCGTCAGGAGGGCGCGGACCTGGCGTCGGCGCTCCCCCGGCCGCAGGCCCAGATGGGTCGCCAGGACCCGCACCGGCCGGCCGTGGCAGAGGAGATCGGCATCCACCGCCCCGCGCGGCTCCCGCCCCGGCTGACTGAGGTCCACCAGGGCGTAGCGGACCACTCGGGCCGAGGTGAGCAGGGCGTTGCCGTAGCCCGGGCGCCGGCGCCAGCCGGTGGGCCCGGCCACCGGGGTCAGGCCGGTGGCCGCGGCCAGTTCCCCCAGAAGGACCCCGTCCACCTCCTGCAGGGCCACCACGTCGGTGGCCAGTTCCCGGATGACCGCCGCCGTCCGGGCCGGGTCGTGGCGGCCATCTCCCCCGCGTGCGCCGTGGATGTTCCAGGAGGCGACCCGAAGCTCCATCAACCGCCCCCCAGCCGGTGGTGCAGCGCCAGGCGCAGGGCGGCCACGCCGCCCAGCACCGCCGCCAGCAGTCCCAGGGAGGACCAGCCGGGCTCCAGCAGCGCCGCGAGGAGGCGATCGCTGATGAGCGCGGCGGCGGTGATCCCGGGGACCGTGCCCAGGGCGGTCCCGGCCAGGTAGGCCGGCCGACTGATCCCGCCGGCCCCGGCGGCGGGATTGACCAGGGCGAAGGGGGCGGTGGGGACCAGGCGCAGGGCGGCCACGGTGGCGGCGCCGTGGCGCCCGAGCCGCCGGGCGATGGCGGTGACCCGGTGGCCCAGGAGGCGGTGGATCCATCGCCGCCCCAGGGCGCGGCCGGCCTCGAAGCCGGCGATGGCCGCCCCCTGGGCGGCCAGCCAGGCCAGGAACCCGCCGAGCATCGGTCCGGCGGCCACCACCAGGGCGAGGGTGGTGGCCCAGAGGGGCAGCCCCACCAGGCTGGCCGCCGCCAGCCCCAGGGTGAGCCCGATGACCTCGCCTGCCCCCGGATCCGGGCTGAGGAGGGCCGCAAGCCACGGCTGGTCGCCGCTCAGGAGATAGGCCGTGACCACGAGCGCCAGCACCCCCAGCACCGCCTGCAGCCGGTGGTCGAGCCGGCGCAGGAGCCGGCCGGGGGCCAGGGGGGCGACATCGGCGGCGAGCCGCGCCGCATCCAGAGGGCCGTCGGGGTCGATGAGGTCGGCATCGGGGTCCAGGGTGTCCCGGGCGCCGGGGAAGGCCAGGGAGCGCAGGCAGCGCTCGCCGGTGTTGAGGGCCTCCAGGGCGGCCAGGGGGCTGCCGTGTTCGGCCTCGGCGGCGGCTACGGCCTCGGCGGTGGTCCCCAGGTGCTCGGCCAGCAGCCGCTGGCGCAGGCCGGCCACCGCCGCCCTGGTCGCCGCGTCCCGGCCCGGCAGGGCGAGGTCGCACTCCGAGTCGAGCCCCATGGAGCGGTTGGAGGTATTGGCCGAGCCGATGCGCGCCAGGCGGTCGTCGACGACGGTGATCTTGGCGTGGACGCTGATGGGGGTGGCCGCCAGGCCGGGGCCGTCGGGATAGAGGACCCGCAGCCGGCCGTGTCGATCGGCGTCGTCCAGGGTCTCCAGCTGGCGATCGCGGAGGACGTCCATGGTGTGCTGCTCCAGCCAGCCGCCGGTGCGCAGGGGCAGGACCAGGATCACCGTCGGCCCGTCGGGCTCGCGCAGGCGCCGGGCCAGGGCGTCGGTGATGGCGGTGGAGGTGAAGTACTGGTTCTCGATGTAGATGGTGGATCGGGCCGCGGCGATGGAGTCGCGGTAGAGGGCCTCCACCTCGCGCACCGCCGGCCGTGCGCCCCAGGCCGGAAGGGTGCGGGCGATGGCCACCCGGGCGGGCCCGGTGGCCGGGGCCACCGACTCCGGCCAGGGCGCCACCGGGGCGGGCCGCTGCGGGGTCCGGGGGACCTCCCCGCTGGCGTCCAGCCAGCGCTGGCGGGCCAGGGTGCCCAGGTGGGCCGCGGCCTCGCCCTCCACCACCATGGCGGCGTCGTGGAAGGGCGGGTAGGGCTGGCCGCGCGGATCCCGGCGACGGGGGTCGTCGGCGCGGTGTTCCGGGGTGTCCCAGCGCCAGTGGGAGAGGTCGAAGCCCCCGGCCAGGGCGACCCGGTCGTCGGCCACCACCACCTTCTGGTGCTGCGAGCCCCCCAGGGGGTGGGCATCGTCCAGCCGGAAGTGGAGCCGCGGGTGGCGGCGCCAGCGCCAGCGGTAGTAGGGTAGCCACTCGCGCTCGAAGGCGTAGATGAGGGCGAAGTCCCAGCTCAGGAGGTAGATGTGCAGCCCCGGGCGGCGGTGGAGGACGGCATCCAGGAAGGGACCCAGGGCCGCGGGCAGTCCGTCCGCCGGCGGGCCGCCGCGGACGAGTTCCAGGCGGCTGTCGACATCCCAGCCCAGGATGTAGAGGGTCTGCTCCGCCGCCAGGGCGGTCTCGCGCACGGCGCGGAAGTAGGCGGCGCCGTCGATGGCCCAGCCACAGCGCTCTACGTCGGCCTCCACCCAGACATTCTCCCCGGGGCGGATGAGGGGGTCGGCGACTTCCAAGGGCTGGCCCTCCTGACGGGTCCTCGGGTCTACCGGACATCCTATCAGGGGGCGGCGTGACACAGATCCTGCAGACGGTCCTCGGACTGCTGGTGCTGGTGGCAACGCTGGCCGCCGCCCGCCACGCCCTCTTCTTCAAGCGCCAGCCGCGTTCGGCCCAGGCGTGGCTGCTCTTCATCCTGCTGCTGCCCCCCATCGGGGCCCTGTTCTACTACCTCCTGGGGGTCAACCGGGTGCGCACCCGCGCCCGCCGGCTCAAGGGGGCGGACCCGGTGGAGGCGCTCCCGCAGCCGCCGCCGGCGGACCTGCGCTACGGGCAGCTGGAGTGCCTGGGTCGGGCGCTCTCGGGCCAGCCCCTGATGTCCGGGAACCGGGTAACGGTCCTCCACGACGGCGAGGCCGCCTTCCCGGCCATGCTCGCCGCCATCGAGGAGGCGCGGGAGAGCATCTGGCTATCCAGCTACATCTTCGACCCCGACCGAGTGGGGACGGCCTTCGTGGCCGCCCTGGCGCGAGCGGTGGAGCGCGGTGTCCGGGTGCGGGTGCTGGTGGACGGGGTGGGGGAGCTCTACGCCCTGCCGCGCCGGATCACGCCGCGCCTGCGGGAGGTCGGTGTCCCGGCGGCGCGCTTTCTGCCCCCGCGCTGGCTGCCGCCGGTCTCCTGGATGAACCTCCGCAACCACCGCAAGGTCCTCACCGTGGACGACCGGATCGCCTTCACCGGTGGCATGAATATCTCGATTCGCCAGTGTACCGGCGACGGGCAGGGGCATCGGGCCACCGATGTCCACTTCCGGCTGGAGGGGCCGGTGGCCGCCCAGCTCGCCGAGGTGGTCGCCGAGGACTGGCGATTCGTCACCGGCGAGGAGACCCCGCCGCCCCGGCCGGCCGATCCGGTGGGGGAGGCGGACTGCCGGGTGCTGGTGGACGGGCCCAACGAGGACCTGGACCGGCTCAAGCTGCTGCTGGTGGGGGCGGTGGCCACCGCGAAGCGCCGGGTGGCCATCATGACCCCCTACTTCCTGCCGCCCCGGGAGCTCATCGCCGCCCTCCAGGCGGCGGCCCTGCGCGGCCTGGAGGTGGACCTGCTGCTCCCGGCGCAGAACAACCTCCCCTACGTCCACTGGGCCACGCGCAATATGCTCTGGGAGATCCTGCAGTGGGGGGTGCGGGTCCACTACCAGCCGCCCCCCTTCGCCCACGGCAAGCTCTTCCTGGTGGACGGGGAGTACGCCGTCATCGGCTCGGCCAACCTGGACCCGCGCAGCCTGCGGCTGAACTTCGAACTGGTGGTGGAGACCTGGGATCGGGAGACCGTCACCGGCCTGCAGGGCCATTTCGACGGCCTGCTGGAGAAGAGCCGGCCCGTGACCCTGGCGGAGGTGGATGGCCGCCCCTGGTACGAGCGGCTGCGCGACGCCTCCGCCTGGGTCTTCTCGCCCTACCTGTGAGTACAGGCGTGGATAGCGACGAACTGGTCCGCCTCTTTCAGGCCGCCCTGGCCGCCGTCGGCGGGCGTAGCGCCACCGCCGCGGAGCTGGCTACCCGGCCCCTGCCGTCGAGGCCGCCCTGGCTCATCGCCATCGGCAAGGCGGCCCCGGCGATGCTGCGCGGCGCCCTGGAACACCTGGACCGGGCGGGGGTCCCGCCGCTGGACTGCCTCACTATCACCGCACATGGTCATGCCCCGGATGGCCTTCCGGGCCGGATCATCGAGGCCGGCCACCCGCTCCCCGACGAGGGCAGTCTCGAGGCCGGCCGGGCGGTCCTGGCGGCCCTGGCCGCCGACGACGCCGAACCCTGGTTCCTCCTCAGCGGCGGCGGCTCGGCGCTGTTCGAGGTCCCGGCGCCGGGGCTGACCCTGGCCGACCTGCAGCGGGCTAACCAGTGGCTGCTGGGATCGGGGCTGGATATCGTCGCCATGAACCGTATCCGTCGCGGGCTCTCCGCGGTGAAGGGCGGCCGGCTGGCGCGCCACCTGCGGGGTCGGCCGGTGCGGCAGCTCCTCATCAGCGACGTCCCCGAGGCGGAGCCGGCGGCCATCGCCTCGGGACCGCTCTACCCCGAACCGGCGGGCGGGCCGTGGCCGCCGGGCGTGCCGGAGTGGCTGCAACGCGCCCTGGGACAGGCGCCGCTGGCGCCGACCGCTGAGGACCCGGCCTTCGCCGGGATCCGCTCCCGGGTCGTCGCCGACAACCGCCGGGCCCGGGAGGCGATGGCGGCGGAGGCGCGGGCCCACGGCTGGCCGGTGACCGTGGCCGGCGGCCTGGCGGGGGAGGCGGCCGAGGTGGGGGCGCGTCTGGGTCGCTGGCTGGCTCACGAGGCGCCACCGGGCCTCCACATCCTGGGCGGGGAGACCACCGTGACCCTGCCGGCCAACCCCGGCCGGGGCGGGCGCAACAGCCACCTGGCCCTGGCGGCGGCCCGGGAGCTGGACGGGGTGGCCGACGTCGCCCTGCTGGCGGCGGGGACCGACGGCCGCGACGGCGCCTCGGACGCCGCTGGCGCCCGGGTCGATGGCGCCACGGCGGCGGCCCTGCGCCGGGCCGGTTACGAGCCGGACGAGGTACTGGCCGCCGCCGACAGCGCCACCGCCTTCGTCGCCATCGGCCGGGCGGTGGTGACCGGCCCCACGGGCACCAATGTCGCCGACCTGGTCCTGGCGTGGAAGGGGCCCCTGACGGCGGGGCCGGAAAGGGGGTAGGATGAGCCGCATGGGATCCCTCCACGCCGCCGCGCGCGACTGCCTCCTGGAACCGGATGTGGACGCCAAGCTCGACGCCACCCGGCGGACGGCGGCGGTCTGGCGCTGTGGCGACCTGGTCGCCGGTGAGGGACCGGAGCCGGAACGGGTCTCCGAGCCCGGCCGGCCGGAGCAGCCGCGACTGGTGCCGCCCCGGGATCTGCCCCGGCGCGGGCCGCAGTCCATTCAGGGGCGCGCGGCGCTGCTGCACGCCGTCTGCCACATCGAGTTCAATGCCATCAATCTCGCCTGGGATGCGGTCTACCGCTTCCGCGGCCTGCCCACCGGCTACTACGACGACTGGGTGCGCATCGCCGCCGAGGAGACCCGCCACTTCGCCCTGCTGCGCCGCCACCTGGCCGCGCTGGGCCATGCCTACGGCGACTTCGACGCCCACGATGGCCTCTGGGAACTGGCGGTGCGCACCGACCACGACCCCCTGGTGCGCATGGCCCTGGTGCCCCGGGTCATGGAGGCCCGGGGGCTGGACGTGACCCCCGGCATGCGGGACCGGCTGGTCTCGGTGGGGGATACCGCCGCCGCCGCCATCCTGGAGACCATCCTGGCCGACGAGGTGGGCCACGTGGAGGCCGGCTCCCGCTGGTTCCGCCACCTCTGTCGCCAGCGTGGGGAAGAGCCGGAGGCCACCTACCACCGGCTGGTGGCCGAATATCTGCGCGGCCCGGTAAAGCCGCCGCTGAACCGGCCGGCGCGCCTGGCCGGCGGCTTCAGCGAGGCGGAACTGGACTATCTGGAAGCCCACGCCTGAACTCCACCCATTCATGCCCACAAGACCCGGGAGAGCCCGAACCATGCGGACCATTGCCCTGACCACCCTTGCCGCCGCCACCTTCCTGCTCGCCGGCTGCGGCGAGTCCGGAAGCGGGGAGGACGACGACAACGAGACCACGGCGACCGTGGTCGAATTCACCGAGTCGGAGCAGGGGGGAGAGCCCTATGCCAGCCGTGCCATCGTCACCGACCGCTGGCTGCGCATCGATTTCGGCGAGGGGGCCGACGATTACATGCTCCTGGATCGCGAGGAGGAGACGGTCTACAACATCGTCCCCCGCGAGCAGACCGTGCTGGTCATCGAGTCGGGGAAGGTGCCCGACGAGCCGCCGCGTGACCTGGAACTGGCCGCCAGTGACGAGGCCATGGGCGAGGATGCCCCTACCCTGGAGGGCAAGGAGGCGCGCCACCACGAGTTCTCCGCCGGCGGGGAGACCTGCTACCAGGCCCTGGTGGTCCCCGAACTGCTCCCCGATGTGCGGTCGGCCATGGGTGAGTTCCTGGGGGTGATGGCCGGGGAGCACGCCCGGGTGCTGGACCGCATGCCGGCCGATAACCGCTCGGCCTGCGACCTGGCCGATGACATCTTTGCCACCGGCCGTCAGTGGGAGGCGGGCATGCCGGTCATGGAGTGGCACCCTGACGGCACGCGGCGGGAACTGGTGGACTATGAGCAGGACAAGACGGTCGATCCGGAACTCTTCCGCATCCCCGAGGGCTTCGAGCGCTACTCGCCGTCGGACGTGGGCAGCCTCGACCCCCAGGGGTAGGCCAGGAGTTCGCAGCCGACCTCATCGCAGCGGATGTAGCCGCCGCGGTCGGTCCACTGGGGCAGGACCAGGCGGCGGCAGGTTGCCCCATCCACCGACAGGGCATGGTCGGCGGGGCGGTGGGTATGACCGTGGATCATCCGGTCCACGCCGTGGCGGCGGAAGGCGTCGGCCACCGCCTCGGCGTTGACGTCGGTGATGTCGCTGTCGATATCGGCCTGGGCCTCCCGGCTCGCCTCCCGTACCTGCCTCGCCTGTTCCATCCGCTCGGCGGGGGACAGCGCCAGGAACTGCGCCTGCCAGGCCGGGTCGCGGACCTGGGCCCGGAAGGCCTGGTAGGCGGTGTCATCGGTGCAGAGGCTGTCGCCGTGGAGGAGGAGGGTGGGGGCGCCGCCCAGCTCCACCACCGTCTCTTCCGGCAGCAGGGTCGCCCCCAGCCGTCCGGCCAGGGTCGCGCCCATGAGGAAGTCGCGGTTGCCGTGCTGGATGGACAGCGCCGTGCCCGCTTCGGCCAGCGCCGCCAGCCGGTCCAGGGCCGGCTCGTAGGCGGGGTGGATGGCGTCATCCCCCAGCCAGGCCTCGAAGAGGTCGCCCAGGAGGTAGAGGGTGTCGGCCCCGGCGGCGACCTCGTCCAGGAAGCGGCCGAAGAGGGCCATGGATTCTGGCCGCTCGGGGTCCAGATGCATGTCCGAGGCGAGGATGGCGTGGCTCACGGTGCGGCCCTCCCTCAGTCCTGCCCGGTCTCCCCGTGGATGACCACCCGCTCGATGGTCACCGGCTCCCGGGGGACGTCGCTGTGGCCCTCCACCACGGTGGTGGGCAGGGCGGCGATGGCGTCCACCGTCTCCATGCCCTCCACCACCTCGCCGAAGGCGCAGTAGCCGTAGCCGGCGTCGGTGGCGCCCCGGTGGTCCAGGAAGTCGTTATCGGCGACGTTGACGAAAAACTGGCGCGAGGCGGAGTGGGGGTCCCGGGTCCGGGCCATGGCCAGGGTGCCGCGGGTGTTGCTCCGCGCGTTGGCGGCCTCGTTGACGATGGAGCCACGCGCCGGCTGCTCCTGCATGCGGGCGTCGAAGCCGCCGCCCTGGACCACGAAGCCCTCGATGACGCGGTGGAAGAGGTTGCCGCGGTAGGCCCCCTCCCGGGCGTAGGTGAGGAAGTTGGCCACGGTGCGCGGCACGGCGTCGTCGTCCAGCTCGGCGACGAAGGCGCCGTGGCTGGTCTCGAAGGTCACGCGGGTCACGGCTGCTGTCTCTCCTGGTCGTCGGTCTCGTCGCCGGCATCCCCGTCCAGCCGCTCCAACGACTCGATGACCACCGGCGTCAGCGGCACGTCCCGGGGGAAGGGGCCGCCGGCGCCGGTGGGGCTGTCGGCGATGGCGTCCACCACCTCCATCCCCTCGACCACGCGCCCGAAGACGGTGTACCCCCAGCCGCGCTGGGTCGTGTCGCGATGGTCCAGGAAGGGGTTGTCGGTGAGGTTGACGAAGAACTGGCTGGTGGCGGAGTGGGGAGCGCGGCGCCGGGCCATGGCCACGGTGCCGCGCTCGTTGCTCAGGCCGTTGTCCGCCTCGTTGCGGACGGGGGACTCGGTCTCCACCGGCTCGAAGTCATCGCGGTATCCGCCGCCCTGGATGACGAACCCGGGGACGACGCGGTGGAAGAGGGTGTCCTCGAAGGTGCCCCTGGCCGCGTAGTCGAGGAAATTCTCCACGGTCTTCGGCGCGGCCTCCGCGTCCAGCTCGATCACGAAGCGGCCCTCGGAGGTCTCCACGGCCACCCGCGGGGCGGCCAGGGTGGCGGTGGCCAGCAGTACACCGGCGAGAAAGAGTAGGGTGCGCATGCCTCCATCGTACCCCGGTGGGAACGCGGAGGACAGTCGGAGCCCGGATCCCGGGTCGTTCGTGCAGGAATGCAGAGCCGGCTCCCTTGGTGGCGGGGGCGGCTTCGGCTACCATGCCGCTCATGCCGGATGCCCCCGTGATCACCCGCTTCGCCCCCAGCCCCACCGGCCGGCTCCACGTCGGCAATGTGCGCACGGCGCTTTTCAACTACCTCCTGGCCCGAGGGGCCGGCGGCCGCTTCTTCCTCCGCCTGGAAGACACCGATGCCGAGCGCAGCGAGGCCGACCACGAGCGGGCGCTGATCCGGGATCTCGCCTGGTTGGGCGTGGTCCCCGATGCCGGTCCCGACAGCAACGACCCCGCCGGCCCCTTCCGCCAGTCGGAGCGTACCGGCCGCCACGCCGAGCTCCTCGCCCGGCTGGAGGCCGAGGGGGCGGCCTATCCCTGCTACTGTACCGCCGAGGAGCTGGAGGCCGAGCGCCGCGCCCAGGTGGCCGCCGGCCGGCCGCCGCGCTACGGCGGCCACTGCCGGGACCTGGATGCCGCCGAGCGGGAGCGGTTGGCCGCCGAGGGGCGGCGGCCGACCCTGCGCTTCCGGGTGCCCGCCGAGCGCGGCGAGGTGGTCTTCGACGACCTCCTGCGCGGGGCGCAGCGCACCGATGCCGCCACCCTGGGGGACTTCGTCATCCGCCGCGCCGATGGCTCGCCCGCCTTCCTCTTCGCCAATGCCGTGGACGACGCCCTCATGGGGGTGACCCACGTCCTGCGCGGGGAGGACCACCTGAGCAATACGCCGCGCCAGCAGCTCATTCTGGAGGCGCTGGG
Source organism: Pseudomonadota bacterium (assembly GCA_051745535.1). GTDB lineage: Bacteria > Pseudomonadota > Gammaproteobacteria > Thiohalospirales > Thiohalospiraceae > Thiohalospira. Next base: position 16,168 of record JBNJED010000012.1, read on the forward strand.
GCTACCGGCGCCGCTCTGGGGCCACATGGGGTTGGTCACCGAGGTGGACGGCTCGCCGCTGGCCAAGCGCAGCGGCTCGCGCGCCCTGGCCGACCTGCGCGAGGCCGGCTTCCTGCCCGAGGCGGTGGCCACGGCGCTGGCCCACCTGGGCCACGCCTTCGACCACGACGACTTCGTGGACCTGGCCACCCTGGCCGCCGGATTCCGGCCGGAGCGGCTCTCCCGCGGGCCGGCCCGCTTCGACCCCGATCAGCTCCTCTACTGGCAGCGCCAGGCGGTGGCCGCCGCCGACGATGCCACCCTCTGGGCGTGGCTGGGCCACCGGGTCCACGCGCGGCTGGCCGCCGCCGATATCGACGGCGAGGCCTTCGTCGCCGCGGTGCGCGAGAACCTGCGGCTGCCCGAGGATGCCGACCACTGGGCCGAGGTGGTCGCCGGCACCATCCAGCCGGCGCCCGAGGCCGCCGAGGAGGCGGCCGGCGCCGGGCGCGAGTACTTCACCGCCGCCCTGGAGGCGGTGGCCCTGCACGGCACGGACCTCAAGCGGGTCACCGCCGAGATCGGCGAGCGCGCCGGGGTCCGCGGCCGCGCCCTCTACCGCCCTCTGCGGGCGGCCCTCACCGGCCGCCTCCACGGCCCCGAACTCGGCCCGCTCCTCGCCCTCATGGGGGCCGAGCGTGCCAGCCGCCGCCTCCAGCCCCATCTCAGCGAACGGTAATCCCATGCTCACCATCCACAACAGCCTCACCCGACGGAAGGAGCCCTTCCGGCCCATCGACCCCCAGCGGGTGCGGATGTACGTCTGCGGCATGACCGTCTACGACTGGTGCCACCTGGGCCACGCCCGGGTGCTGGTGGTCTTCGATCTGGTCTACCGCTGGTTGCGCCACCGCTACGGGCCGGAGCACGTCACCTACGTACGCAACATCACGGACATCGACGACAAGATCATCGCCCGGGCCAACGAGGCCGGCGAGGCCATCGACGGCCTCACGGCGCGCTTCATCCAGGCCATGCACGAGGATGCCGCCGCCCTGGGGGTGCTGCCGCCGGACCAGGAGCCCCGGGCCACCGGCCACATGGAGGGGATCCTCGCCCTCATCCGGGACCTGGAGGAGCGCGGCTACGCCTACGCCGCCGACAACGGCGATGTCTACTACGACGTCTCGCGCTTCGACGGCTACGGCCGCCTCTCCGGCAAGCACCCGGAGGACCTGCGCGCCGGCAGCCGGGTGGAGGTGGACGAGGCCAAGGACGACCCGCTGGACTTCGTCCTCTGGAAGGCGGCCAAGCCCGGCGAGCCGGCCTGGGACTCCCCCTGGGGGCCCGGCCGTCCGGGCTGGCACATCGAGTGCTCGGCCATGTCCACGGAGTGTCTGGGCCACCACTTCGATATCCATGGCGGCGGGCTGGACCTGCAGTTCCCCCACCACGAGAACGAGATCGCCCAGAGCGAGGCGTCCACTGGCGAGACCTTCGTCAACGTCTGGATGCACAACGGCTTCGTGCGCATCAACGAGGAGAAGATGTCCAAATCCCTGGGCAACTTCTTCACCGTCCGGGACATCCTCGCCGAGCACGACCCGGAGGTGGTGCGCTACCTCATCCTGGCCAGCCACTACCGCAGCCCGCTGAACTACGATGACGGCCGGCTGGACGAGGCGCGCGAGGCGCTCACCGGCCTCTACACCGCCCTGCGCGGGGTGGAGCCGGGGGCGGCGGAGCCGGACGCGGATGCGGTGGCGCGCTTCGAGGCGGCCATGGACGACGACTTCAACACCCCGGAGGCGCTGGCGGTGCTCTTCGAGCAGGCGCGGGAGACCAACCGGGCCCGGGAGCAGGGGGGCGACCCGGCGGTTCCGGCGGCCACGCTGCGCCGGCTCGGCGGCCATCTGGGCCTGCTGCAGCGGGCGCCGGAGGACTTCTTCCAGGCTGGTGGCAGTGACGGCCCCACGGCCGAGGAGGTCGAGGGGCTCATCGCGCAGCGCCGCCAGGCGCGGGTGGACAAGGACTTCGCCACCGCCGACCGCATCCGTGACGAGCTGGCGGAGCAGGGCGTGGTGCTGGAGGACGGCCCGGAGGGGACCACCTGGCGGCGGGGGTAGGGTTTCCGGTGCACCTGTCCCGCACGGCCGGGGCCGGGGGGAGCCGGATCCCAGGGACGATCCCAGGGACGCCGTGAATACCTCCCTGTAGGGTGTCGCGCGGCGTCCCTGCCGCGCGACACCCTGTGTTCCGGCTCCCCCCGTCCGTGCTACCGCTGGCGCAGCATCGGACCGGTTGGCCCCCTCAGCCCTGGAGGTACTCCGCGGCCAGCAGGGTGTTGTGGAGCAGGGTGGCCACCGTCATGGGGCCCACGCCGCCGGGGACCGGGGTGATCCAGCTGGCCCGCTCGGCGGCGGCGTCAAAGCCCACATCGCCGCACAGGGCGCCATCCTCCAGGCGGTTCATGCCCACGTCGATGACGATGGCCCCCTCCCGGATCCATTCCCCCTGGACCAGCCCCGGCTTGCCGGCGGCGGCCACCACCAGGTCGGCGCGGCCGACCTGCTCGGCGAGATCGCGGGTGAAGCGGTGGCAGACGGTCACCGTGGCCCCGGCCATGAGCAGCTCCAGGGCCATGGGGCGGCCGACGATGTTGGAGGCGCCGACGATGACGGCGTCGCGGCCCTTGATCTCCTCGCCGGTGTGGTCGAGGAGACTCATCACCCCGCGCGGGGTGCAGGGGCGCAGGACCGGGATGCGCTGGGCCAGGCGGCCGATGTTGTAGGGGTGGAAGCCGTCCACATCCTTGGCCGGGTCGATGCGCTCGATGACCGTGCCCGAATTGATGTGGTCCGGGAGCGGGAGCTGGACCAGGATCCCGTCCACCTCGGGGTCGGCATTGAGGGCGTCGATGCGCTCCAGCAGCTCGTGCTGGGGGGTGTCGGCATCCAGGTCGAAGGAGAAGGAGCGGATCCCGGCCTCGTCGCAGGCGCGGCGCTTGTTGCGCACGTAGATGGACGACGCCGGGTCGCTGCCCACCAGGACCACCGCCAGGCCGGGCGCGCGGTGACCCTCGGCGGCGCGCTCGTCCACCCGCTTGGCGACCCCGGCGCGGACCTCGGCGGCCACCTGCCGCCCGTCGATGATGGATGCCGTCATGCGCCCTTCTCCCGGTAAAACGGGCATTTTCGCACGCCCCGGCACAGGCGGCCAAGGCGCTCGTTGACGCCACCGGGGGTGCCCTTTAAGATGCCGCCTTCCTTGGATGACGCTGCGGCGTTCCGGCATGGTAGAATCCGCCGCCGATACGCGCCCGTAGCTCATCCGGATAGAGCATCGGCCTTCTAAGCCGAGGGTGGCAGGTTCGAGTCCTGCCGGGCGCACCAGAATGCCGCATGCTCGCAACAATGGTGGACGTAGCTCAGTCGGCAGAGCACAGGATTGTGGCTCCTGAGGTCGTGGGTTCGATTCCCATCGTCCACCCCATATCGGAAGCGCTTGAAGGCCCCCGTCGGTTCGTCCGGCGGGGGCCTTTCTGCTTGTCGGGTTACCGTGGCGGGAGGTCCAGCCCCCGGCGGCGGCCGGCGGCTCGGCGGGTAGCCTGCAGGGCGCTGCGCAGGGACTCCTCCAGGGTCGGGTGGTAGAAGGGCAGGGCCAGGGCGTCGTCCAGCGTGAGGCCGGCGCCCACCGCCCAGGCCAGGAGGTGGGCCAGGTGCTCGCCCTCCGGGGCGGCCAGCTCCGCCCCCAGGAGCCGGCCCGTTCCGGGGTCGGCGTGGAGGGCGATGGCGCCGGCGTCGCGGTCGTTCATGCGCGCCCGACCCTGGCCGGCCAGGTCCACCCGGCCGGTGACCGTCTCCGGCGGGAGCTCCGAGGGCGGCGGCCCCACCAGGGCCATGGCCGGCTCCGAGAAGACGATGGCCAGGGGGACCCGCCGGCCGGCGTCGGTCCCCGTCGCCAGGGCGTGGTGGGCCGCCAGCCGGCCCTCGTCGGCGGCCTCGTGCTGAAGCGGGTGGAGCCCGGCGACGTCGCCGGCGGCCCAGATGGGGAGATCCCCCACCTGCAGGGTGGCCGGGTCCACCGGCAGGGGGGAAGCCGGATCCAGCCCCACATTCTCCAGTTTCAGCCCGGCCAGCCGGGGGCGGCGGCCCAGGGCGGCCAGGAGGGCGTCGAAGCGCTCGCCGTTCACCGTCACGCCGTCCGCCGCTGCAACCGGCTCCGCCCGGCTGTCCAGATGGATGGCCATCTCCCCGGCCACGGCCGCCCGGGCGGCCTCGGAGACCGCCTCGTCCTCGATCCCGCCCAGCCGGTTCCCGGCCTGATAGCCCACAACCTCCACCCCCAGCCGCGCCAGGGCCTGGCCCAGCTCCAGACCGATGGGGCCCAGGCCGGCCACCGCCAGCCGGCCGGGCAGGGCGGTCTGCTCGAAGAGGGTGTCCGTGGTCAGCAGGCGCTCGCCCAGGTCCGGCCAGCTCGACGGCACCACCGGGGTGCTGCCGGTGGCCAGGATCACCGCCTCGGCGCGGAGGCACTCGCCGTCGGCGAGTTCCAGTACCCCCGGCTCCCGGAAGCGGGCCGACTGGCGGATGGCCCGATCGCCCAGCTCGTCCAGCATGCCTGCCGGCCCGGTGGCGAAGTCGTTGCGCAGGCGGCGGACGCGCTCCAGGACCGCCGCACCGTCCACCGATCCGGCCGGCCCGGCGAGGCCGCGGCGATGGAGCCAGTCGGCGCCGTGGGCCGGCCCGGCGGCGGCGATGAGCGCCTTGGAGGGCATGCAGCCCACCCGGGCGCAGGTGGTGCCACCGGGTCCGCCCTCGATGAGGACCACGTCGTCGGTGATCCGGCGGGCCTCGGTCCAGGCGGTGATGCCGGCGGTGCCGGCGCCGATGATGGCGAGTCGGACCGTTCGCATGGGTTCTCCTTTGGGAGGGGCGGGACTGGTCAGGGTGGCACCGGCGGGCGGTAGCGGGAAGGGGCGGCCTGCGCGGGATGGCGCGGAAACTGCGGCATTTGCCGCACTCCTCGAGGTCGATCCGATCTGAATTAATAATATAAACAATAGTTTATTAAATGGCACGGCCCTTGTAGGGGGTGGGAAAACCATCGCCAATGAGGGAGAGTTCATGGACCAACCGACCCGGATCGCCACCCTGGTGACCCTGGCCCTGGCGGCGGGCAGCGCCGCCGCCGAGGAGCTGACCCCCATCCGCGTGGAGGCCACTGATCCGCCCCGCCGCATGAGCCTTGCCCCCGAGGCCACCGCCGCCGACGGCGGCGAGGCCCTGCGCGAGCAGCCCGGGGTGGATGCCATCCGCATGGGCGGCCATGGCATCGACCCGGTGATCCGCGGCCAGTCCGGCAATCGCCTCAATGTCCTGCTGGGGGACGGCTACGCCTTCGGCGGCTGCCCCAACCGCATGGACCCGCCCAGCGCCTACGCCAGCCCCGGCCTCTACGACGAGATGGTGGTGGAGAAGGGCGTCACCGGGGTCACCGCCGGCGCCGGCGGTCCCGGGGGCACGGTCCGCTTCCAGCGCACGGCCCCCGCCGTCTCCGATGATCGCCCGGTCACCGGCCGGGTGGGTGCCTCCGGCGGGACCAACGGGGTCCCCCTGGCGGGTCATGCCGACGTGGCCGTGGGCAGCGATGACGGCTACCTCCGCCTGCTGGGCGAGCACAAGGATGCCGACAGCTACGAGGATGGCAACGGCGACGAGGTCCACTCCGCCTGGCGCAGCCGGACCATGGGGGCCGTGGCCGGATGGACGCCGGACGAGGAGACCGGCCTGGAGGTCACCGTGGAGGAGAATCGCCAGGACCACGTCCTCTACGCCGGCTCCCGCATGGACGTCCCCGAGTCCACCCGGGAGCACGCCGGCCTCTCCGGCCACTGGGCCGCCGCCGGCCTGAAGTGGGAGGCGAGCCTCAACGCCTCCGACGTGGACCACCTCATGGACAACTACAGCTACCGCGATGCCGCCACGCGCATGGCGACCCCCACCGATGCCAGGACCCGGGACGCCCGCATCGCCACCACTGGCCGCGCCGCTGGCGGCGAGTGGACCATCGGGGTGGATGCCCTGCGGGTGGATCGCGATGCCAGCCGCCTGAACAAGGATCAGGACCTTGTGCAGTCGCGCATGTGGCCCGACGTCCGCCGCCAGCGGGCCGGCGCCTTCGGCGAATGGGTGGGGCCCGCTGCCGGGGCGGAGTGGACCGCCGGCCTGCGAGTGGACCGCATGAGCGCCGAGGCGCGGGCGGCGGATGCCGCCGTGGCCATGAACAACACCCCTTCCAGCCTCTACGCCGACGCCTACGGCACCGATACCACCGACTGGGACAGTACCGAGGTGGGCGGCGTGGTCCGCGGTGTATGGACCGTCGGGCGGGGCGGGTGGATCGAGACCGGCCTCTCCCGCAGCGTCCGCGCCCCCGACGCCACCGAGCGTTTCATGGCCTCGGCCGGCATGGGGACGATGGGTGACTGGATCGGCAACCCCGACCTGGAGGCCGAGGCCCACCACCAGCTCGACCTGGGGACGGGCTGGCGGCAGGGCCCCTGGCAGGCCCGGGCCGCCCTCTGGTACGACGCCGTCTCCGACTACATCGACCGCTACCAGGGGGCCAACGACGAGACCCTTTACGGGAACTACGACGCCACCCTCTACGGCACGGAGTGGGAGGCCGGTTATCGCCCGGAGTCCGGCGCCGGCGTCCGGCTCACCGCCTGGACCACCTACGGTCGTAATGATGACGCCGAACGGCCCCTGGAACGGATCCCGCCGCTGAAGGCCCGCCTCACGGCGGACTGGCAGGCCCCGGCCTGGGAGGTGGCGGCCCACCTCACCGCCGCGGGCGAGCAGGATCGCATCCACGATGCCACCACGGGCGGCCAGGACCCGGGGGAGACCGCCGGCTACGCCGTCCTCGACCTGGAGGGGCGCTGGCAGATGGCCGAGCGCTGGCACCTCACCGGCGGGGTCCGCAACGCCCTCGATCGGGCGTACCATCAACACTTGCAGACCGGTAACGGCTTCGACATGAATGTGGACGCAGTCAATGAGCCCGGCCGGCAGGCCTGGCTCGGAATGGAGGTGATGCTGTGAGGGATTTCAAGCGGATGGGACTGGCGGCGCTGCTACTGGGGCTCGCCGCCCCGGCGGCGGCCGAGGTCGACGTGAACGACCCGTGGGTGCGCGCCGCGCCGCCCACGGCGAAGATGCTGGCCGGCTACGCCGTGCTCGCCAACGACGGGGAGGCCGACCGCCAAGTGGTCGCGGCGGCGAGCCCCGCCTTCGAGAAGATCGAACTCCACCGGACGGTGGAGGAGGACGGCGTGGCCCGCATGATCCAGCAGGAGCGCCTCACCATCCCCGCCGGCGGCGAACTCTCCCTGGAGCCCGGGAGCTACCACCTCATGCTCATGCGGCCCAACGAGGACGTGGAGCCCGGTGATGAGGTCGCCATTACCCTGGAGTTCGCCGACGGCGAGACGCGCGAGGTGACCTTCCCGGTCCGCCGGCAGGGCGGGGGTCACAGTCACGGGGGGCAGCACCACCAGCACTGATCCCCCGGGGTGCCCGAGCCATACCGGTTCGGGTACCCCTGTCGACCTTTCGGGACACCCAACAAAAAAGGCTCAGGCGGTGACGCCCAGGCCCTGGCCGGCCACCGCACACCCGAGCAGACCCGCGAATATATCAAGCGCACCGAGATCAAGGAGCTGGACCCGAATAACCCGAAGTGGCGGGACTCCAGCGGATCGTGAGTTGTAGACGCGGCGTAGACGGATTGTAGACAGGCAAGAAAAAAGGGCTACGCCGTGAGGCGTAACCCTTTGATATTTCTGGTGGGCCGTGAAGGGCTCGAACCTTCGACCCGCTGATTAAGAGTCAGCTGCTCTGCCAACTGAGCTAACGGCCCGAATCCGAATATTAGACCAGAGCCTTCCGGCCTGCGCAAGAGGGGACGCCGGATCAGCGGGGCGGCCTTGCCCGTTCTCGCGGTGCGGGTATCATTGGGGGCAGTCGGTTCAGGAGGAGCGGTCATGGACGTCTTCGAAGAGGCCC
>JBNJED010000013.1:0-24020 GCA_051745535.1 Pseudomonadota bacterium
CGCAATCGCGCCCGCGCCCACGGCCGGCAGGTCGGCGTCCTCGCCGACCTCCAGGGCCCCAAGATCCGCATCGAGTGCTTCGCGGACGGCCCCATCGAGCTGGAGGAGGGGACCCGTTTCACCCTCGATGCCGATCTCGATGAGCACGCCGGCACCCGCGAGGCGGTGAGCATCGGCTACAAGGCGCTGCCCGACGACGTCAGCCGCGGCGACACGCTGCTGCTGGATGACGGTCGCCTCGTCCTCTGGGTCGAGGAGGTGGAGGGCCGCCGGATCCACTGCAAGGTGGTGGTCGGCGGCATCCTCTCGGACCGCAAGGGGATCAATCGCCAGGGCGGCGGGCTCTCGGCCCCCACCCTGACGGAGAAGGATCGCCAGGATATCCGCCTGGCCGCCTCCTTCGAGGCCGACTACCTGGCCGTCTCCTTCCCGCGCTCCGCCGCCGACATCAACGAGGCGCGGCAGCTCATGGAGGCTGCTGGCGGCACCCAGACCGGGATCGTCGCCAAGATCGAGCGGGCCGAGGCGCTGGACGCCATCGACGAGATCATGGATGCCACGGATTCCATCATGATTGCCCGCGGTGATCTCGGCGTGGAGATCGGCGACGCCGCCCTGCCGCCGGTGCAGAAGGACCTCATCAAGAAGGCGCGGACGCGCAACCGGGCGGTGATCACGGCTACCCAGATGATGGAGACCATGATCACCCAGCCCATGCCGACCCGGGCCGAGGTCTTCGACGTCGCCAACGCCGTCTTCGATGGCACGGACGCCGTGATGCTCTCCGCCGAGACCGCCACCGGCAACTACCCGGACAAGGTCATCGGGACCATGGGTCGCATTGCCCAGGAGGCGGAGAAGCAGCGGCGGATGACCCACTCGGAGCATCGGCTGGACAGCGAGTTCACCCGGGTCGACGAGGCCATCGCCATGTCGGCGATGTACGCCGCCAACCACCTGCGGGTGGCGGCCATCGCCTCGCTCACCGAGTCGGGCTCCACCCCGCTGTGGATGTCGCGCATCAGCTCGGGCATCCCCATCTATGCCTTGACCCCGCACGTGCGTACACGTAGAAAGGTCACCCTTTACCGGGGCGTCTATCCGGTCAGCTTCAAGCCCACCGGCGGCGATGCCGACCAGGTCAATCGCGAGGCCGTCGAAGAGCTTCTGCGCCGCGGCGCCGTCCGCGAGGGCGACCACGTGATCCTCACCAAGGGGGACCGGATGGGGATCCACGGCGGTACCAACGTCATGAAGATCATCAAGGTCGGGGAGCACGAGCCGCCCGCCGAGGGCTCCGTATGACCCCGTCGAGTATCGGTTGACCGGCCCCGTGCCGGTCACCAGAATCGCTTCGATCGCAATAACGCCCAAGGAGGTCCGAAATGGCCCTGATTTCCCTACGTGAGCTGCTGGACTATGCGGCCGAGAACGACTTCGGCCTGCCAGCCTTCAACGTCAATAACCTGGAGCAGATCCAGGCCATCATGCAGGCCGCCCACGAGGTGGACAGCCCCGTCATCATGCAGGGCTCCGCCGGTGCCCGGAAGTACGCCGGCGAGCCCTTCCTGCGCCACCTCATCGAGGCGGCCCTGGAGGAGTACCCCGACGTCCCGGTGGTCATGCACCAGGACCACGGCTCGGAGCCCGGTGTCTGCCTGCGCTCCATCCAGTCGGGCTTCTCCTCGGTGATGATGGACGGCTCCCTCATGCCCGACATGAAGACGCCGGCCACCTACGAGTACAACGTCGACGTCACTCGCAAGGTCGTCGAGATGGCCCACGCGGTCGGTGTTTCCGTCGAGGGCGAGCTCGGCTGCCTGGGCTCCCTGGAGACCGGCCAGGCCGGTGAAGAGGACGGCTCCGGCGCCGAGGGCACCCTCTCCCACGATCAGCTCCTCACCGATCCGGAAGAGGCCGCCGACTTCGTCAAGCAGACCGGCGCGGACGCCCTGGCCATCGCCATCGGCACCAGCCACGGCGCCTACAAGTTCACCCGTCCGCCGACGGGCGACATCCTCGCCATCGAGCGGGTCAAGGAGATCCACGCCCGGATCCCGGATACCCACCTGGTGATGCACGGCTCCTCCTCGGTCCCGCAGGAGTGGCTGGACATCATCAACCAGTACGGTGGCGAGATGCCCGAGACCTACGGCGTCCCGGTCAAGGAGATCCAGGAGGGCATCAAGCACGGCGTGCGCAAGGTCAACGTCGACACCGACCTGCGCCTGGCCTCCACCGGTGCGGTGCGCAAGCACCTGGCCGAGAACAAGGATAACTTCGACCCGCGGAAGTTCCTGAAGGAGTCCACCGCCGCCATGAAGGAGGTCTGCAAGGCCCGCTACGAGGCCTTCGGCTCCGCCGGCCACGGCTCCAAGATCAAGCCGACCCGGCTGATCCACATGGTGTCGCGCTACGAGTCCGGCGAGCTGGACCCGCGCGTCAAGTAAGGGACACCTCCGTCCCTCCCGGGCCTCTGGCCCGGGCGACGACCCCCGGTTCCCCCTGCGGGAGCCGGGGGTCGTCGCGTTTACGGCCGCGTGATAGCGTAGGGGTGACCAGAGGAGGGTTTCCCCAGCGCGGGCCGACAGGAATACGCGGCCTGCCGAGCACAGGAATGCCGATATGCGATTTTCCCGGATCCGGCACTGGATCGCCCACCTGCCGCGGCGCTGCCCGTCCTGTCGCGGACGGGTAGGGCCGATGGATCTGCTCTTCGGTCGCGGCATGAGCCGGGCCGAGGCCTACCACTGCCGCCACTGCCGGCGGCCCATCTCGCCGCCCCTCTCCCGCTATGGCGGGGTGGCCGCCGTTGCCTTCACGGGGGCCGTGGTCATCGCGCAGCTCGCGCCGGTCGGTTGGCGGCTGCCGCTGGTCCTCCTTTTCGGCGGTGCCGTTCTGCTGGCTACCTATTACCTGTTGCCGCTGTCCGAGGGTGGGGCCGGTGAGTAGGTCGGCTCGATGAGCCCCGGCGCCTCGTCCAGCAGGAATTCCCGGAAGGCCGCCGCGGCCGGGGAGAGCCGCTTGCCCTCGCGGTAGACCAGGTACCAGTGGCGGAGGATGGGGAAGTCCTCCACATCCAGGATGGTGAGCCGGCCCGCCTCCCGCTCCAGCACCAGGGTGTGGACGGAGACGATGCCCAGTCCCAGCCCGGCCTCCACCGCCTGCTTGATGGCCTCGTTGGAGGACATCTCCACCCCGGTGCGTAGCGCCAGCCCGTGGCGGGCGAAGTAGCGCTCCATGGCGATCCGGGTCCCCGACCCCTGTTCGCGGATGACGAAGGTCTCGTCGCGCAGGCGCTCGAAGGCCAGGGGACCCTGCCCGGCCAGGGGGTGGCCCGGGGGCGCGATGACCACCAGCGGGTTCTCCATGAAGGCCTCGGCCACCAGGCCGCTGTCCTCCGGCGGCCGGCCCATGATGACCATGTCCCGGGTATTCTCCGATAGTTGAGTCAACAGCCCGGCCCGGTTGGTCACCTCCAGGCGGACCGTAATCCCCTCGAAACGCTTGTTGAACTCGGCCAGCAGCCGAGTGGCGAAGTAGTTCGCTGTGGAGGCGACCGCCACGTCCAGCAGTCCGGTACGCACCCCTCCCAGCGACTCCAGCCCCGCGATCAGGTCGTCCATCTGCTCCTCGATGGCCCGAGCGTGGTCGAGCATGAGGCGCCCGGCCTCGGTGAGGTGGATGCGGCGGCCCAGCTGCTCGAACAGCGGCAGCCCGGCGGAGTCTTCCAGTTGTTTTACCTGCATGGACACCGCTGGCTGGGTGAGATGGAGTTCCCGGGCAGCCCGGGTGAAGGAGAGGTGCCGCGCTACGGCCTCGAAGACCCGGAGCTGGCGGAAGGTGACCCGTTTCATGATTTTACCTATAAGGGATCAATTATTGGTGCAATCATTATTATTGAGTTCTCTTGATGAGGCAACTTCGCTAAGGTCTTGGCCATCCGGATCGGCGCCGCCGTCGACCACGGAACCAGTAGCGCGGGCCCCGGCCCGCGTACCCAGCCAAGCAACGGAGGACGACCAAGCCATGGCCAAAAAGTACGAGGCGGGAGTCAAGGATTACCGCGAGACCTACTGGGAGCCCGATTACCCCATCAAGGACAGCGACTTCCTCGCTGTCTTCAAGGTGACGCCGCAGGAAGGCGTGCCGCGTGAGGAGGCCGCCGCCGCAGTGGCCGCCGAGAGCTCCACCGGTACCTGGACGACCGTCTGGACCGACCTGCTCACCGACCTGGACCACTACAAGGGCCGGGCCTACAAGGTCGAGGACGTCCCCGGTGATGACGAGGCGTTCTACGCCTTCATCGCCTACCCGCTGGACCTCTTCGAAGAGGGCTCCGTGGTCAACGTCTTCACCTCCCTGGTGGGCAATGTCTTCGGCTTCAAGGCCGTCCGCGCCCTGCGCCTAGAGGACGTGCGCGTCCCGCTGGCCTTCGTCACCACCTGCAACGGCCCGCCCCACGGCATCCAGGTCGAGCGCGACAAGATGGACAAGTACGGCCGGCCCATGCTCGGCTGCACCATCAAGCCCAAGCTCGGCCTCTCCGCCAAGAACTACGGCCGGGCCTGCTACGAGGGCCTGCGCGGCGGTCTCGACTTCACCAAGGACGACGAGAACGTCAACTCCCAGCCCTTCATGCGCTGGCGCGATCGCTTCCTCTTCGTGAAGGAGGCCATCGACAAGGCCGAGGCCGAGACCGGCGAGCGCAAGGGTCACTACCTCAACGTGACCGCGCCGACCCCGGAAGAGATGTACAAGCGGGCCGAGTTCGCCAAGGAAATCGGCGCGCCCATCATCATGCACGACTACATCACCGGCGGCTTCACGGCCAACACCGGTCTGGCGCAGTGGTGCCGGGATAACGGCCTCCTGCTCCACATCCACCGCGCCATGCACGCGGTGCTCGACCGCAGCCCCAAGCACGGCATCCACTTCCGCGTGCTGACCAAGATCCTGCGGCTCTCCGGTGGTGACCACCTGCACACCGGCACCGTGGTGGGCAAGCTCGAGGGCGACCGCGACGCCACCCTCGGCTGGATCGACCTGCTGCGCGACTCCTACGTGAAGGAGGACCGCAGCCGCGGCATCTTCTTCGACCAGGACTGGGGCGCCATGCCGGGTGCCCTGCCGGTCGCCTCCGGCGGTATCCACGTCTGGCACATGCCGGCGCTGGTCTCCATCTTCGGCGACGACTCCGTCCTGCAGTTCGGCGGCGGCACCCTGGGCCACCCCTGGGGCAACGCCGCCGGCGCCGCGGCCAACCGTGTCGCCGTCGAGGCCTGCGTCCAGGCCCGCAACGAGGGTCGCGAGCTGGAGAAGGAAGGCAAGGAGATCCTCCAGAACGCCGCCAAGCACAGCCCCGAGCTGAAGATCGCCATGGAGACGTGGAAGGAGATCAAGTTCGAGTTCGACACCGTCGACAAGATCGATTCCTCCCACAAGTAAGGGCCGCCCGGCGGGGCCCGCGCGGCCCCGCCAGCGACCGGAGACAACCGATTTCGAGGACTGAACAATGAGCGAGATGCAGGACTACAAGTCGAGCCTCAGCGACCCGACCAGCCGGAAGTTCGAGACCTTCTCGTACCTCCCGGAGATGACCCAGGACCAGATCCGCAAGCAGGTCCAGTACATCGTCAACCAGGGCTGGAACCCGGCCATCGAGCACACCGAGCCGGAGAACGCCTTCAGCCACTACTGGTACATGTGGAAGCTGCCGCTGTTCGGCGAGACCGACGTGGACGCCATCCTGGCCGAGGCCGAGGCCTGCCACAAGGAGCACCCGAACAACCACGTGCGCCTGGTCGGCTTCGACAACTACGCCCAGAGCCAGGGCGCCAACATGGTGATCTTCCGCGGCAAGATGTCGTAAGGGTCACTGACCCGGGCACCGGACCCGCTCCGGCGCCCGGGGCCTTTCGGGGTTTTACCCCGGGAGGCCAGCGGAAAGCCCATGGGCTTCCCCCTGTCTTCCCATTGCAGGCCGAGTCACAAGGAGCCGGAACCATGACCGACGCCAACGCCGAGCAGTACCGGATCACCGAGGAGCCCTTCTACCGGGTCGTCCACGACGAGGACCAGCTCTACACGGCGGCCTACGAGGCGCGCATGCCCATGATGCTCAAGGGCCCCACGGGTTGCGGCAAGTCGCGCTTCGTCGAGTACATGGCCTGGAAGCTGGGCCGGCCGCTCATCACCGTGGCCTGCAACGAGGACATGACCGCCTCCGACCTGGTGGGCCGCTACCTGCTGGATGCCGAGGGCACCCGCTGGCAGGACGGCCCCCTCACCGTGGCCGCCCGCATCGGCGCCATCTGCTACCTGGACGAGGTGGTCGAGGCGCGCCAGGACACCACCGTCATCATCCACTCCCTCACCGATCACCGGCGCGAGCTGCCGCTGGAGAAGAAGGGCGAGGTGGTGAAGGCCCACGATGACTTCCAGCTCGTGATCTCCTACAACCCGGGCTACCAGAACCTGATGAAGGATCTGAAGCAGTCCACCAAGCAGCGCTTCGCCGCCCTGGACTTCGACTACCCCGAGTCCGAGGACGAGTCGGCCATCGTCGCCCACGAGACCGGTGTCGACGCCGATACCGCCGGCAAGCTGGTGCAGATCGCCCACCGCGCCCGCAACCTCAAGGGCCACGGCCTGGACGAGGGGATCTCCACGCGGCTGCTGGTCTACGCCGGCAACCTCATGGCCAAGGGGGTCGATCCCCGCTCGGCCTGCATGATGTCCCTGGTGCGGCCGATCACCGACGACCCCGACATGCGCGACACCCTGGACGCCGCCGTCAGCACCTACTTCTAGGCGGTGGCTGCCGGCGCGTCGCGCCGGGAACAGCACCAGGGGAAGCTCACGCACAGTCACAGGGCGGAAGCGGTCATGAGTATCAATCTCGAAGACTATCGGGAGTGCCTGGACAAGGCCGGTGGACATGTCAGCGAGACCCTGGAGGCGAGCTACGCCGAGGCCTCCCGGGTCATGTCGCCGCGCGGCCTGGCCAACTACCTCGAGGGGGCGCGCGCCCTGTGCGAGCTGGGCCGGGGCACCGACCTGGTGGAGTCCTACCTGGAGTCCATGCCGGCGGTGGCGCGCGAGGTGGGCGAGGATGTCGTCCCCTCCATCGCCAGCGCCGCCATGAAGCTCTCCTCCATGGTCAGCGGCGCCGTCATCGCCCTGCTCATGGACAGCATGCCCACGGCCGCCCGGCGGCTCGGGGATGCCGGGCTGGTGGAGGACTACCTGGAGCTCATCCACAAGCTCTCCGCCCGGGCCACCCGCGGCCTGCGGCCCATGCTGGAGCACCTGGACGAGCTCTTCTCCAAGCTGACCCTGGGCGGCCTGCGCCGCTGGGCCATGTGGGGTGCGGAGGCCCACGCCCGCGACTTCGGCGCCATGAAGGCCTACTTCGGCCTGGAGTCGGCGGACAGCCAGGCCGTGCTGCAGAAGGAGCGCCGCGGTGTCCTCTTCGTCGACAACCAGCGCCGCCTGAACATGTACCTGCGGGCGCTGTGGGGGCGCGACTTCTTCCTGCGCCCCACCTCCGGGGACGTGGAGAGCCGCGAGGGCTTCCGGCCCTTCATCCAGCAGGGGGTCATCCACCTGCCGGATGCCTACGACGACTACGACGACATCCCGGGGGCGCAGCTCTACCGGGCGGCGGCGGCCCACGCGGCGGCCCACATCGTCTATACCACCGAGCGGATCGACCCCGAGGGGCTCTCGCCCTCGCAGAAGATCTTCGTCGGCCTGTTCGAGGATGCGCGGGTGGAGGCGCTGGCCCTGGAGGAATTCCCGGGGCTGGGCGCCATCTGGCAGGGCTTCCACGACAAGCTCGTGGAGATGAGCTGCGCCACCGACCCGGTGGTCGCCCGCCTGGAGCGGGCCGCCCGCGCCATGCTGGAGCCGGCCTACCAGGACGAAGACCCCTGGGTGAACGAGGCGGTGAGCGCCTTCCGCGCGGCCTTCGCCGAGCGCCCCCGGGACCCGCAGATGAGCCGGGAACTGGGGCTGCGGCTCTTTGACCGGGTCACCGAGCTGGGGTACGAGATGCCGACCATCTCCATGCTCGAGTCCATGGCCATCCCCTACCGGGACGACAACCGCTACCTCTTCGTCAGCGAGGAGAGGGACTGGTTCGAGTCGGAGTACGTGCCGGCGAGCCAGCAGCAGGTGCGCAGGACGGTCAGCCTCATGGAGCTGGTCAACGAGCTCGACTGCGAGCTCGCCGGCGACGATGCCCAGGAGATCTGGCGCTACGAGGGCCAGTTCTGGCTGGACCAGGAGGGGTGCACCATCAACGAGCTGGAGGGCAAGGAGCCCGTCTCCGAGCCCTTCCACTACCCCGAGTGGGACTACCAGGTGCAGCTCCATCGCCCCGACTGGGTCACCGTCATCGAGCGGCGCCAGGGCAAGGGGGATCCCGAGGACATTGAGCAGATCCTCACCGACTACAAGCCGGTGGCCTCGCGGATCAAGCACATCATCGATGCCCTGCAGCCCCAGGGGGTGATCCGCCAGCGCCACCAGGAGGACGGCGACCAGATCGACATCAACGCCGCCGTGGACGCCATGGTCGACCTGCGCATGGGCCACTCCCCGGACCCCCGGGTGAACGTCCGGCTCATCCGCAAGACCCGCGACCTGGCGGTGGTGGTGCTGCTGGACATGTCCGAGTCCACCAACGAGATCCTGCCGGGGACCGACCGGCCGGTGCTCGACCTCACCCGGGAGGCGGCCAGCCTGCTCTCCTGGGCCATCGACGGCATCGGCGACCCCTTCGCCGTCCACGGCTTCGCCTCCGACGGTCGCCACGACGTCCAGTACTACCGCTACAAGGACTTCGGCGAGGGCTTCAACGACAAGGTCAAGTCCCGCCTGGCGGGGATGCAGGGCGGCCTCTCCACCCGCATGGGCGGGGCCCTGCGCCACGCCGCCGACCACCTGAAACAGCAGCCGCAGCAGAAGAAGCTGGTGCTCATGGTCACCGACGGTGAACCCTCGGATATCGACATCCGCGACCCGCAGTACCTGCGTCTGGACACCAAGAAGGCGGTGGAGGAGCTGGGCAGCGAGGGCATCATGACCTACTGCCTCACCCTGGACCCCGAGGCGGACGACTACGTCTCCCGGATCTTCGGCCCCAACCGCTACACCATCATCGACCACGTCCAGAAGCTCCCGGAAAAGCTGCCGGCGCTCTTCGCCAGCCTCACCTCCTGACCGCCGGCGCTGGCCTCCGCCGCCGGCCGCGCCTATCATGCGGTCGGGACCCGCAACGGGGAGGGCGCCATGCTGCTGCACCGGGCCTTCATCGAATCCGCCCGGCGCCATCGGGGCAAGATCGCCCTGGTGGACCGGACCACCGACCGCCGGCTGACCTACGGCCGGGCGCTCATCGGTGCCCTGGTGGTGCGGCGCTGGCTGCGGCGGATCCGCTCCGCCCACGTCGGGATCATGATGCCCACCTCCGCCGGCGGTGCCCTGGCGGTCATCGGGGCGCTGATGGCCGGCCGCATCCCGGTGATGGTCAATTACTCCACCGGCGCCAGCGAGAATATCGCCATGGCCCGCCGGCGCACCGGCCTGCGCACCGTGGTCACGGCCCGCAAGCTCCTCCAGCGCCTGGCGATCCCCGAGGATGGCGACATGCTCTGCATGGAGGACATCCTCGCCGGCACCGGCCGAGTCACCCGGGCCCTGGCCGCCCTCCAGTCCTGGCTGCCGCGCCCGCTGCTGG
Source organism: Pseudomonadota bacterium (assembly GCA_051745535.1). Classification (GTDB taxonomy): domain Bacteria; phylum Pseudomonadota; class Gammaproteobacteria; order Thiohalospirales; family Thiohalospiraceae; genus Thiohalospira. The sequence goes on from JBNJED010000013.1 coordinate 9,746, forward strand.
AGTGGACCATCCACCGGGGCGACCCGGACGATACCGCGGTGCTGCTCTTCACCTCCGGCTCCGAGGCCGAGCCCAAGGGGGTGGAGCTCACCCACCGCTCCATCGGCTCCAACCTGGAGGCGGTGGAGGCCTACTTCGAGGCCGCCCGCCCCGACGGCGTGATGCTGGCCACCCTGCCGCTCTTCCACGTCTTCGGTTTCTCCACCACCCTCTGGCTACCCCTCTACCTGGGGGAGACCGTGGTCACCTGGGCCAATCCGCTGGAGTTTCGGACCGTGGCCGCCATCATCCGGGAGGAGCGGCCCACCCAGGTCATCACCACCCCCTACTTCCTGGCCGGTTACCTGCGGGCCGCCTCGCCCGGCGATCTCGAATCGGTGGAGCTGCTGGTGGTGGGCGCCGATCGCGCCCCCGACTGGCTCCACCGACGCGTCGCCGAGGACCACGGCCTCACCCTGGTAGAGGGGTACGGCACCACGGAGACCAGCCCGGTGATCAGCGCCAACCCGGAGAAGGCGCCACGCCCCGGCTCCGTGGGCCGACCCCTGCCCGGTATCCGGGCACGCGTGGTGGGGGTGGAGGATGGCGAGCCGCGAGGTCCCGGGGAGGAGGGCCGGATCCAGATCCGCGGCCCCGGGGTCATGAAGGGCTACTACAACGACGTCGAGGCGACCCTGCTCAAGTTCCATGACGGCTGGTACGAGACCGGGGATGTCGGCGTGATGGACGAGGACGGCTATCTCTGGCTCTCCGGCCGCTTGAGCCGCTTCGTGAAGATCGCCGGGGAGATGGTCTCCCTGCCGCGGGTGGAGGCGGTGGCTGCCGCCCACCTCCCGGAGGAGGCGGAGGTCTGCGCGGCCGGCGTGGAGGACCCGCGCAAGGGGGCCGCCATCGCCATGGCGGTGGCGCCGCCGGAGGGGGCGGAGGTGGATACCGACCGATTGCAGCGCGCCATGGCCGGGGAGCTGCCGGCCATTGCCCGGCCGCGCCGTGTCTACCGGATGGAGGAGCTGCCCAAGATGGCCAGCGGCAAGTTGGATTTCCGCCGGGCCGAGCAGCGGATCCGGGCCCTTGCCGCCGGGGAGGGCATGACCTAGTCTGCCCCCTTTTGGCGGGAGGAGGACCCATGGACCGGAACCCGGCCGTACCGTATCGATCCGCGAACCGCGGGGGGGGTGCCTGACATGGAGGCCCTGGTGGAACTGGTCCAGGTCATCGTCTGGCCGGCCGCCCTGGTCTGGCTGGGCTACCTCTTCCGCAACGAGATCCGGGAGATGAGCAAGCGCTTCGCCTGGGGGACCGAGCGGAGTACGCGCGGTCGCCTGGAGGAGGGCCTCGACCGGGCCGACGAGGCCTGGAAGACGGTGAAGGGCCAGCTCGGGAACCGGCGGGCGGAGCCCTCCATCTCCGGGTCCCCCATCCGCTACGAGGTCCTCCAGCGCCTGGCCCAGACCTCCGCCCGGGCCGCCATCCTCGAGACCTGGACCGAGGTGGAGGCCGCCATCACCGACGCCGCCGGGCAGTACTTCGACCTCCAGCGCGGCCCCATGGCCAGCCGCCGGGTGGTGGAGCGCCTCATCGAGGATGTCCGCCTGCCCCGGGAGGCGCTCGCCTTCTACCAGGCGTTGCGTGATATCCGGAACAGCGCCACCCACTACCCCGACCGCGTCCTCACCCAGGAGGACGCCGAGCGCTTCCTGGACCACGCCCTGGAACTCGCCCGGCTGGTGCGCATGGCGACCACTTGACCCGTCGTTCCGGAGAGCGCGCAGCCGCCGGTCCGGAACCTCGAGAACCGGTCCATGGCGGCGGTGGGGAGTTCAGCCCTCGGTATGCCCCAGCAGGCGGTCGATGGCCTCGGCGGTGGCCAGGGCCGCGGCTGGATCGGGGTCCAGGCAGTTGATGTGGCCCATCTTCCGCCCCGGACGCGCCTCGGCCTTGCCGTAGAGGTGGAGCTTGGCCGCCGGGTGGGCCAGCACCGCCGGCCAGTCCGGCTCACCGCTGCCCCAGCGCTCCCCCAGCAGATTGAGCATGGCCCCGCCGGTGAGCGGCTCCGGGGAGCCGGCGGGCAGGCCGCAGAGCATGCGCACCTGCTGCTCGAACTGGGAGGTCACGCAGGCGTCCACGGTGATGTGGCCGCTGTTGTGGGGCCGGGGGGCCAGCTCGTTGACCAGCAGCTCGCCGTCGGCGGTCTCGAAGAGCTCCACCGCCAGGATGCCGTGGTAGTCCAGGGCGTCGGCCACCCGCCGGGCCAGGTCGGTGGCGGCCGCCGCCTGCGCGGCGTCCACCGGGGCGGGCAGCAGGGTGTAGTCCAGGATGCCGTTACGGTGGCGGTTCTCCACCACCGGGAAGGGTGTCACTTCGCCATCAAGGCCGCGGGCGACGACCACCGAGAGCTCCCGGGCCAGCGTCACCTGGCGCTCCAGCACGCAGGACACCCGGCCCAGCTCCTGGAAGGCGGCGTCGGCCAGCAGCTCCTCGTCTACCGCTACCTGGCCCTTGCCGTCATAGCCCAGCGTGGCGGTCTTCAGTCGCGCCGGCAGCCCCACCGCCTCCACGGCCTCGGCCACGTCGCCGGCGTCGGCCACCTCGGCGAAGGGGGCGGTGGCGATACCGTGGTCGCGGAGGAAGGCCTTCTCCCGCAGCCGGTCCCGGGCGATGGCCACCGGCTCCGGGCCCGGGGCCAGACGGCAGTGGGCCGCCAGCCGCTCCAGGCTCTCCGCGGGGACGTTCTCGAACTCCACCGTCACCCCGGCGCACTGCTCGGCGAGCCGTTCCAGGGCGGCGGCGTCGTCGTAATCGGCGCGCAGGTGGGCATCCGCCGCCTGGGCCGCCGGTGGGTTATCGCCCGGGTCCAGGACCATGACCGGGTAGCCCAGGCTCTGGGCGGCGTGGACGAACATCCGCCCCAGCTGGCCGCCGCCGAGTAGTCCCAACCAGGTCCCCGGGAGCAGGGGCGAAGTCATGCCTCGCCCTCCGGCGGCACGCGCATGGCCTCGGCCGCCTCGGTCTGCTGTTGCCGGTAGTCGGCCAGGGCGCGGGCGATCTCCGCGTCGGTGCCGGCCAGCAGGGCCCCGGCGAAGAGGCCGGCATTGGCGGCGCCGGCCTCACCGATGGCGAAGGTGGCCACCGGGATCCCCTTGGGCATCTGGACGATGGAATAGAGGGAGTCCTGGCCGCTGAGGTAGCGCGAGGGGACCGGTACGCCGAGCACCGGCACCGCCGTCTTGGCGGCCAGCATCCCGGGCAGGTGGGCGGCGCCCCCGGCGCCGGCGATGATGCAGGCCAGGCCGCGGTCGGCCGCGGTGGCGGCGTACTCGAAGAGGCGGTCCGGGGTGCGGTGGGCGGAGACCACCCGGGTCTCGTGGGCCACCCCCAGCGCCTCCAGGGCGGTGGCGGCGTGGCTCATTATCTTCCAGTCGCTCTCGCTGCCCATGACGACGCCTACACGCGGTTCGCTCATGGCCCCTCCTGCCGGTTGCCGGATACCACGGGATGAAAGGGCGCATGGTACCGGCGGGGGGCGGGCGGGACCAGCCTCGGTGGGTGCTGGACAGGGCGCGGAGACTGCCACATACTCCAATGAGGATCACTTCGCGGGAGACCGCCATGGCGACCCGGCTCCAGGATCTGCCGGCCCTGCGCACCATCGAGACCAAGGTCAGCGGTGAGCGGTACAACCGCGTGCGCCTGGCCCTGGTCCGACTGGGCGAGCCGCTGCTCCTGGACCTGCCCGGGTTGCGCAGCTTGGCCATGCACCTGGAGGCGGGTAGCTGGGTCTGCGTGGATCGCGCCCTGGACGACCTGCCGGTGCTGGCCTGGACCGACTTCCAGCACGCCGACTCCGTGGATCCCGCCGCCGTCATCCCCTGCCGGCTGAACTTCTTTCACGCCCACGCCGGCATGGTCATGAGCAGCGCCCTGGACAAGATGGACTTCGAACTCGCCCGGCGCCTGCGCAGCGAGGAGCGCGGCGGGGTCGTCCCCTTCCGTCGGCGGGAGGGGGACGCATGAGGGTCCTGGCCGCCCGCCTGGCGCTGGCCGTCCTGCTGAGCCTGGTGGCAGTGGCCGGTGCCGCCGCCCCGGCCGACGAAGCGGGGGCCGAAGCCCCGGTCCACTCGACCCACTCGACCCACGAGGCCGGGCATGCCGGCGGCCATGATGGCCACCACGCCGACTGCACGTGTGACGACCTCGCCACCCTCTTCTGCTGCGGCGTCGACTGTGCCGATACCTGCACCTCCGGCTGCACCGCGGGGAGCGGTTCCGGGGCCGCGCTGGTCGCCGGCGTGGCCACCGCCACCGATGGTGCCCTCCCGACGCTGCGCGCCAGCGACCAGACCACGCCCCGCCAGCCCGGTCTTGCCCCCGAAGGTCCCCCACCCCAGCGCGCCTGATCCCGTCGCGAATCCCCGCCCCCGATAACGGGGGAGGACCGCCCCGTTGGGGCGGTCGGCAACCGCGCAAGGAGAGGACCGTGCAAACGCCATCCCGAACACCATCTGCCCGCCGGGCAGCGGCCACCCTGATCGCCGCCTTCGTCCTGGCCGTGGCCGCCCCGCCGGTCGCCGCCCTGGACCTGGAGGAGGCCGAGGCGCTGGCCCTCGAGCGTGACCCCGAGCTCCGCCGCCTCCGGGCGGAGGCCGAGGGGGAGCGCGAGGCCGCCGTGGCGGCCGGCGCCTGGCCCGACCCCCGGGTGAGCCTGGGCGCCGACTCCCTGCCGGTGGATACCTTCGCCCTGGACCAGGAGCCCATGACCCGGCTCTCCGCCGGGATCAGCCAGACCCTGCCGCGCGGGGACACCGCCGACCAGCGACGCCTCCGGGGCGAGGCGCGCGCCCGGGCCCGGGAGGCCGCCGCCGAGGCGCGGCGCCGCGCCGTCCGCCAGGGGGTCCGCGAGGACTGGGTGGAGCTGGCCTACCGTCGGGCCGTGGTGGAGCGCCTGGCCTCCAGCCAGCAGCGGCTGGCGGCGCTGGCCGACCTCACCGAGGACCGCTTCCGCCAGGGACAGGAGGATCGGGCCGCCGTGCTGGAGGCGGAGCTGGAGGTCGAGCGGCTCGCCGACCGCCAGCGGGCGGCCCAGCGGGCGGTAGCGGTCGCCCGGGCGGAGCTGGCGGAGTGGCTGGGCGAGGCCGCCGACCGGGCCGACGCCGGGAGCTGGCCGGCCTTCCCCGAGCCGGGGCCGGCGACGGCCCTGGGCGACCACCCGCAGGTCGCCGCCCGGCGCGCCGAGGTGGCCGCCGCCGAGGGCGAGCGCGGTATCGCCGAGGCCGGCTACCACCCCCAGTGGGCGGTGAGCCTCGGCTACGGCTACCGGGTGGAGCCCGACACCGGCCCGGATCGCCCGGACTTCCTCAGCCTCGGCGTGAGCTTCGACCTGCCCCTGTTCACCGGCGACCGCCAGGACCGCGATATGGCCGCCGCCCGGGCCGGGGTCCGCGCCGGCCAGGCCCGGGTTGCCGACACGCGGCGGCAGCTGGAACGGCGCCTGGCTGTGGAGCGGGCCAGCCTCGACTCCCTGAACGAGCGGGATACCGCCTACCGGGAGGACCTCCTGCCCCGGGCGCGAGAGCGCCGGGAGGCGGCTCGCGACAGCTACCGTAGCGATGCCGGCACCGCCTATTCGGTCCTGCGCGCCGAGATCGCGCTGCTGGAGGCCGAGACCAACCACCTGGCCGTGCGGCGCGATGCGCTCCGGGCCCGCGCCGCCATCCTGTTTCTGCTGGGAGCCCCCTCATGAACCGTCTGCTGCAATCCCCGCTATCGCTGCTGGCCTGGCTGTTCCTGCCGGCCCTCCTCCTGCTGCTGACCGCCTGCAGCGATCCCGAGCCGGAGGAGGGCGGAGAGGGCGAGACCGCCATGGAGCATGCGGAAAAGCATGCCGATCCCGAGTACACCTGCCCCATGCACACCGACGTGCGCGAGGACGAGCCGGGCCAGTGCCCCATCTGCGGCATGGACCTGGTGCCGGTGGAAGAGGCCGAAGAAGAGGGCAGCGATACCGCCGAGGGCCCCGCCGTGGAGATGGGCGGGCGGCTCACGCAGGCCCTGGGGGTGCGGACCGAGGAGGCGCGCCGGGAGGACCTGCGCCCCCGTGTCCGCGCCCCGGTGCGGCTGACCATCCCGCCGGACCAGGAGCACCGGCTCCATGCCCGGGTGCGCGGCTGGGTCCGCGAGCTCCACGTGGCCGGGGAGGGGGAGCCGGTGGCCGCCGGCGACCCGCTGCTTACCCTCTACAGTCCGGAACTGGTGAATGCCCAGCGCGAATACCTGCGGGCCCGGGGCACCGACGGCGAGGCGGCAGCCACCGAGCGCCTGCGCGCCCTGGGGGTCTCGCGGGATGTGCGCCGGCAGATCGCCCGGGCCGGCGAGGCGCTGACCGCGGTCCCCATCACCGCCCCGGCGGATGGCGTGGTCACCGAGCTGCCGGTCCGGGCCGGGGAGGCGGTGGGCGCCGATCGCCTTCTGGCCACCGTGGCCGATCTGGACCCCCTCTGGGCCCTGGCCGAGGTCTTCCCCCGGGATGTCCCCGTCCTGCGCGAGGGGCTGCCGGCGGAAGTGGTCCCTCACCAGCGGCCGTGGGAGGAGCGCGAGGGCACCGTCCAGCGGATCCTGCCCGAGGCCGATCCCGACAGCCGCACTGTGGCCGTGCGCATCCCGCTGGCCAACGGCGACGGCACCCTGACCCCGGGCCTCTTCGGCCGCGCCACCATCCGCGGACCGGCCCGGGAGGGGGTGGTCACGGTCTCGCGCCAGGCGGTGATCCGCACCGGCGACGAGGCCCGGGTGATCATCGCCCACGGCGACGGCGGCTTCAGCCCCCGGCCAGTGGAGACCGGGCTTACCGCCGACGGGCGCACCGCCATCCTCGAGGGGCTCGAGCCCGGTGAGCGGGTGGTCACCTCCGGCCACTTCCTCCTGGACAGCGAGGCGGATACGGGCGCCGGCGGCGGACGCATGGAGGGCGCCGACGGTGAAGACGACCAGAGCGGCCACGGGGGGATGCACTGATGATCGCCGCCGTCATCCGCTGGTCCCTGGCCAACCGCTTCCTGATCCTGGCCCTGGCCGCCCTGCTCGCCGCCTGGGGCCTCTGGTCGGCCCAGCGAGCCCCCGTGGACGCCATTCCCGACCTCTCCGACACCCAGGTCATCGTCCAGACCTCCTGGGCCGGCCAGGCCCCGGAGGTCATGGAGGACCAGGTCACCTATCCGCTGACCTCCGGCCTGCTCTCGGTCCCCCGGGCGGAGACGGTGCGCGGCTTCTCCTACTTCGGCGACAGCTTCGTCTACGTCGTCTTCGAGGACGGCACCGATCCCTACTGGGCCCGCTCCCGGGTGCTGGAGGCCCTGGCCCAGGTGGAGGGCGACCTCCCCGACGGGGCCCGGCCGGAGCTGGGCCCGGACGCCTCCGGGGTGGGCTGGGTCTACCAGTACGCCCTCACCGACCGCAGCGGCAACCTCGATCTGGGCCAGCTCACCGCCCTGCAGGACTGGTTCCTGCAGTACGAGCTGGGCGCCCTGGAGGGGGTGGCGGAGGTGGCCACGGTGGGCGGCATGGAGCGCCAGTACCAGGTGGTCCTGGACCCCGAGGCACTGGCCGTCCACGACCTCTCCGTGGGCCGGGTACAGAGCGCCCTGGAGCGGGCCAACCGCGAGGCCGGCGGCTCGGTGGTGGAGCTGGCGGAGGCCGAGTACATGGTCCGCGGCCGGGGCTATTTGCGCGACCGCGATGATCTCGCCGAGGTCTCGGTGGCCACCACCGCCGAGGGGACGCCGGTGCGCCTGGCGGACATCGCCGAGATCCGGCGCGGCCCCGCCCCCCGCCGCGGCATCGCCGACCTCAACGGCGAGGGCGAGGTGGTCGGCGGCATCGTGGTCGCCCGCTACGGCGCCGATACCCGGGAGGTCATCGAACGGGTGGAGGCGCGGCTGGACGAGCTGGCCGACAGCCTGCCCGAGGGGGTCGAGGTCGTGGAGACCTACGACCGCTCCGGCATCATCGACCGCGCCGTGGCCACCCTGGGCAAGCACCTGGGGGTCGAGCTGGTGGTGGTAGCGCTCATCTGCGCGATCTTCCTCTACCACCTGCGCTCCACCCTGGTGGTGGTGGTGAGCCTGCCCCTGGGCGTCCTGGCGGCCATCGCCATCATGAACCTGCAAGGGGTGACCCTGAACATCATGTCCCTGGGCGGGATCATCCTGGCCATCGGGACCATGGTGGATGCGGCCATCGTCATGGTGGAGAACACCCACCGCCACCTGGCCGCCGGCGGCGATCGTCGGGAGGCGGTGGCCCGGGCCACCGGCGAGGTGGGACCGGCGCTCTTCTTCTCCCTGCTCATCGTCACCGTGAGCTTCCTGCCGGTCTTCACCCTCCAGGGGCAGGAGGGGCGCCTCTTCGCCCCCCTGGCCTGGACCAAGACCTGGGCCATGGCCGCCGCCGCGGTGCTGGCCATTACCCTGGTGCCGGTGCTCATCGCGCTGTTCGTTCGCGGCCACCTCCGCGGCGAGACCGATCACCCGGTCACCCGGATCCTGAGCCGTGCCTACGGCCCCTTCCTGCGGACGGTCCTGCACCGGCCGTGGACCACGGTGGCCGCCGCGGTGGTCCTGGTGGGGGTGACCCTGTGGCCCCTGAGCCAGCTGGGGACGGAGTTCATCCCGGAGCTGGACGAGGGCGATCTCATGTACATGCCCACCACCGATCCGGGGCTGTCCACTGGCAAGGCGCAGCAGCTGCTGCAGGTCACCGACCGCCTTATCCAGCAGGTCCCGGAGGTGGAGCGGACCTTCGGCAAGATCGGCCGGGCGGAGACGGCCACCGACCCCGCTCCCATGACCATGATCGAGACCACCATCACCCTGAAACCCAAGGACGAGTGGCGCGAGGGCATGACCCTGGAGAAGCTCAAGGCGGAGCTGGACGAGCGAGTGGACGTGCCCGGGCTGACCAACGCCTGGGTCATGCCCATCAAGACCCGTATCGACATGCTCTCCTCGGGGGTGCGCACGCCGGTGGGGATCCGGGTGAGCGGCCCGGAGCTGGAGACCATCCAGTCCATCGGCCGGGACATCGAGCGGGCCGTGGCCGATCTGCCCGGGACCCGGTCGGCCTTCGCCGAGCGGGTGGCGGCGGCGCGCTACATCGACGTGGACGTGGACCGCCGCGCGCTCGCCCGCCACGGCGTGGCCATGGCCGAGGTCCAGGATCTCCTGCGCCTGGCCGTGGGCGGGGCGCCGGTGACCGAGACGGTGGAGGGCCGGGAGCGCTACCCGGTCAACCTGCGCTTCCCAGCCGACCGGCGGACCAGCCTGGAGGACCTGCGCAGCCTGCCGGTGGTCGCCGGTGACGGCCGCCGGGTGGCCCTGGGGGAGGTGGCGGACATCGCCATCCGCAAGGGGCCGGGCATGATCAAGAGCGAGCAGGCCCGGCCGGTGGGCTGGGTCCACGTGGATCTGACCACCGGTGACCTGGCCGGCTGGGTGGAGCGGGCGAAGGGGGTCGTCGCCGACGAGGTGGAGCTGCCGCCGGGCTACTCCCTCTCCTGGGCGGGGCAGTACCAGAACATGGAGCGCGCCCGGAACCACCTGCTGGTGGTGGGCCCGCTGGTGCTGGTGCTCATCGCACTGCTGCTCTACCTGAACTTCCGCGGCGCCGGGGAGGTCCTGCTGATCCTCGCCACCCTGCCGCTGGCCCTGGTGGGCGGGGTCTGGCTGCTCTGGGCCCTGGGCTACAACCTCTCCGTGGGCGTCGGGGTCGGCTTCATCGCCGTGGCCGGCGTGGCCGTGGAGCTGGGGGTGCTCATGGTGGTCTACCTGAGCCAGGCGTGGGCCGCCGCCCGGGAGGCGGCGGAGGCCGAGGGGCGTACGCCCCACCGCGGCGACCTGGCCGGCGCCCTGGAGGAGGGCGCCCTGCGCCGCGTCCGGCCCATCACCATGACGGCGGTCTCGGTGATCCTGGGGCTGGCCACGGTGATGGTGGGCGGCGGTACCGGCTCGGAGGTCATGCGCCGCATCGCTGCCCCCATGCTGGGGGGCATGCTCAGTGCCTGGGTGCTGGCGCTACTGGTGGTGCCGGCGGCCTTCTGGCTCTGGAAGGGGAGGGGCCTTCAGGCGGCGAAGTAGAAGACGCCCATGGCCTCGGCCACCCGCTCGTCCATGGAGGCGAGGGTGGCGTCCAGCTGGTCGGTGTCCAGCTTGGCCAGCTCCCAGGCCGCGGGATCGGTGTTCAGCGGCTGGCGGAAGAGGGTATTGCTGGGGTGGATGGCATTGGCGATGCCGTTGGCCAGGTGGACCAGCGCCTTCTCCCGGCCGAAGTGGCCGGGATCGCCCAGCTCGTGGTGGCCCTCCACCGCCGCCGCCAGGCTCTCCGGCAGCCCCCAGTGGCGCAGCAGTGCACCGCCGGCCTCGGCATGGTCGAAGCCGAGGATGAGCTGCTCCGCCTGGTAGATGGGCTGGTTCTGGGACCGGGCGTGGAGGATGGCCTCCTTGGCCAGGCTCGGCAGGGTGGTGTAGATGAGCAGGCTGCCGATGTCGTGCAGCAGGCCGCCCAGGAAGTGGCGCTCCAGGTCGCGCTCGCCGCTGCTCTCCGCCAGGGCGCGGGTAGCCACCGCACAGGTGAAGCTGTGCTTCCAGAAGGTGTCCATGGTCACCAGGGCGTTGGGCAGGTTGGTGAACTGCCGGACGATGACGGTGGACAGGGCGAGGAAGCGCAGTTGCTGGGTGCCGGCCAGAGAGACGGCGCGCTCGATATCGGCTACCTCGCCGCGCAGGCCGTACCAGGGGCTGTTGACGATGGCCAGCAGTCGGGCGGAGAGGGCGGGGTCGCGGCTGATGATGTCGGCCAGATCGGCTACCGAACTCTGGGGGTCGTCCACCGCGGCGTTGAGCTCCCCGACGATGTCGGGAAGGGAACCGAGCCGCGGGCTCTGACGGATCAGTTCTTCGGTGCTGAGCGCGCCCATGAGCGACTACCTAGGTTGGCTAAAAGCAGGTCCATGATGGGGTAATAAGCCTTCCGTTTCCGTGACCCAGTTCTCAATCATCCCGCTCCCGAGGTGCGTGTTCTGCCGGTACGACGTCGAGGGTGGCGCTCTCCTCGTCGAAGACCAGGACTGCCTCGCCGCTGTGCAGCCGGTTTCGCAGCTGCTCTCGGGCGGTGGCGACGGAGACCGGGACCTCCCCGTAGTCGGTGCTGTCCCGGGTGACGATCTCCTCCAGGACGGCCTCCAGTGTGGCGGCTTCCAGACTCTGCGGCGGAACGCGTACGGGCACCCCTACTCCCAGGGCTGGCGGCTGTAGTACTGCTGGCGCTGGCGCTCGTGGCGCTCCACGATGCGCTCGCGCAGGGGCCACCCCAGCAGGCTGGCCACATGGATGAACAGCACTACCAGCAGCGCCAGCGTCACGATGATGGCCGCGGCAAGCAGCATGCTCCCTCCGTTCCGGTCGCCCGACGTTACCCCAGTATAACACCTCGCCCATGACCGCCGGCGGGCCCACTGGGGCACGGCGGGACTTCGGGTGTATTAGCGGCGACCGGGGCCGAAACTTGAGGGCATTGAGGGGTTAATCCAGGGTGTGGAGGGGGTCGCCGGGGTCGCGCAGGCGGGCGGCGAGGCTGGCGATGGCCGGTTGCAGCGGGCGGTCGTCGCCGAGGAAGTCGGCGGTGGTGCGCACGGTCGCGTGCAGCGCCCGGCTGGCCGGGGAGAAGCCGGCCTTCCCGCACAGGTCCACCGCCTGGGCGATGGCCAGGGCGTGGATGGCCAGCAGCTCCTCCACCATGCCGAGGGTGTCGGCGGCCTTGCGGGCGGCGATGGTCCCCATGGTCACCACGTCCTGGTTGTCGGCGTTGGTGGGGACCGACTGGATGGAGGCGGGGTGGGCCCGGGTGCGCAGCTCCGCCACCAGGGCGGAGGCGGTGACCTGGGCCCCCATGAAGCCGCTGTTGAGCCCCGTCTGGTTGCCCTGGAGGAAGGGGGGCAGGCCGTCGTTGCGGCGCTCGTCGGTGAGCCGGGCCAGGGTGCGCTCGGCATGGACGGCCGTCTTCACCAGGGCGTTGACCTGGGCGTCGGCGGCGAAGGCGACGTGCTGGCCGTAGAAGTTGCCGCCGTGGATCACCGCATCGGTCTCCGGCAGGAAGACGGGGTTGTCGGTGACCGCCCCCACCTCGCGGGCCACGGTGGTGTCGTGCCACTCCAGGGCATCCAGCACGGCGCCGAAGAGCTGGGGGGCGCAGCGCAGGGTGTAGGGGTCCTGGGGGACCTCCGCCGCCTCGCCCACCCCGTCGAGGTCCTCCGGCAGCCAGGCCGGCTCGGCCGGGACCAGGCGCCGGCTGCCGGCGGCCAGCTCGTTGAGGCGGGCGTGGGCGGCCTGCTGGCCGGGGTGGGGACGCAGCTCGCCCAGCTCCGGCCGCCACGCCTCCAGCCGGGCGCCGTGGATCTCGGCGGCGGCCACGGTGAGCCGCTGGGCCAGCGCCACGGCGCGGCGGGCCCCGGCGGCGTTGAGCGCGGCGATGCCGGTCATGGCGGCGGTGCCGTTGACCAGGGCCAGGCCGTCCTTGGCCGCCGGCTCCCAGGGGGCCCAGCCGCGCTCGGCCAGGGCCTCGGCGGCGGGGCGGCGGGTGCCGCCGTCGTCCACCTCGGCCTCGCCCATGAGCGCCAGTGCGATGTGGGCCAGGGGGGTCAGGTCACCGCTGGCGCCCACGGTGCCCCGCTCCGGGACCACCGGGACCAGGTCGTCATTGAGCCAGTCGGCCAGGCACCGGAGGGTCTCCGGCCGGACGGCGGAGTGGCCCCGGGTCAGGGTGGCCAGGCGGACCAGCATGATGGCGCGCACCGTCCGGCGGGGCAGGGGATCGCCGGTGCCGCTGGCCAGGTGGTAGACCAGGTTGCGCTGGAGCGCCGCGGAATGGGCCGGGTCGACGTAGCGGCCCGCCAGGGGGCCGTAGCCGGTGGTCACGCCGTAGATGAGGCGGCGCGCGGCGACCAGCTCGTCCAGGTGCACGCGGCCGGCGGTGGCCCGATCCAGCACGGCCGGGTCCAGGGTGACGGGGGCGCCGTCGGCGACCGCCTCCACCGCGTCCAGGGTCGGGGGGTGGCCATCCAAATGAATACTCGATGGCTGCTCCCTCACGCCGGTTTCCCCACGGCGGGCTTGCCCAGCGGGCCGCGCGGGATGTCCTCGGCCAGGGTCAGGCGCACCGGCCGTTCCGGCGGGGTTAGACTGGTGCGGACCCACTCCCGAAGCTCGGCCTCGAGCGCCTCGGGATCGGTTTCCGGCTCGGGCACGATCCAGGCGGCCAGGCGCGGCTCCGCCTGCTGGTCCAGGTGGACGGCCGCCTCGGCGACGCCGGGCCGGGCGCGCAGCTGCTCCGCTACTCCGTCCGGGTGGACGTTGACACCGGCCACCTGGACGGCCCCGTCCCGTCGCCCGGCGGGGACGAAGTGGCGAGTACCGTGAAATTCCAGGTGGTCCGGCGGTGTGATTGCCTTGCCGATCCCGTCGCGACGGCGACGGTATAGATAGAGGCCGTCCGACTCCCAGTGCTCGAACAGGCGAAAGGGCTCCTCGGGGTCATCGCGGTAGCCGATCCCGGCGGTCTCGGTAGCGCCATAGATGGCGACAAAGCGCTCCAGTCCTCGCTCTGCCAGGTCCCGGGCCAGGGCCGGCGGACAGGGGGCGGTGGAGGTGACGCCGGTCACCCCCACCGGGAAGGCCGGGTAGAGGGTGGCGAGCTGTCGCCAGCGTAGGGGGAAGCCGACCACCAGGTCGCCGCGGTCCAGATCCGACGGGGGCAGGCCGCCGCCAGCCTGATCGTGGTGGACCGGGCAGCCCATCTCCCGGGGCAGGAGCACGCCGAAGAGGAAGCCGTAGATATGGTGGGCGGGGGCCAGGCTCACCACACGCCGGGTTCCGGGGAAGAGAGCGGCGAGGTGGGCCACCTCCTGTTCCAGGTCCGCGAGGGTGTGGCGATGCGGTTTCGGTTCACCGGTGGTACCGGAGGTGCGGAAGGTTATGGCACCCGCCCGCTGGACGCCCTGGGCCGCGATATCCGCCCATTCGCCCAGGGTGTGTTTGCGCAGGAGGTAGTCGCCTGCGTCGAGTTCGTGGAGGCCGAAGCGTTCCGCCACGGCCGTGGCCAGGGTCAACCGCTCGATGGAGTCGGCGCCGACGGCCTCGCCCCCCAGGGTGGTGGAGGCGTCCCAGATCGCGGCGTCGACGGCCTCCCCGGTATCGCCACGCAGTCGCCGCAGTTCGTCACGGACCAGCGA
>JBNJED010000014.1:0-23289 GCA_051745535.1 Pseudomonadota bacterium
CAGCTTACCGGCCGGGAACCGGCCGAGGCGTGGAGAGCGGTAAGTCCGGACCATCCCCAGGATGGGACGGCGCGCTCGGCGAAGCGCGAAACCCCTCCTGTAGCCGGAACGGCTTAGGTGGGGTAGTTCATTTCACGACCTTCAGGTGGGAGCGATCGCTGCCGCCGCCCCCGGTGTCGCCACCGGCGGGGCCATCGTCCCCATCACCGTCACCGCCCGGCTCCGGCGGCGGCGGGCCGTCGTCGCTGAAGAGCATCCCCTGGCCGTTCTCCCGGGCGTAGATGGCCTGGGCGGCAGCCACCGGCACCTCCACCGTCATCGGCTGGCCGCCGAACCGGGCATCGAAGCAGATAATCTCGTTACCCAGATCCATCGCGCCGGTAGCCGAGGGACTGATGTTGAGCACCACGCGCCCCTCCTCCACGGTCTCCGGCGGCACCTGCACGCCGGGGACCGTGGCATCCACCAGGAGGTGGGGCGTGAGGCCGTTGTCCACGATCCAGTCGAACAGGGCGCGGATGAGGTAGGGGCGGCTGGAGGTCATGTCATCCAAGGCTGGCTCCCGCTGCGTCAGTGTCCGGCCGGGCGCATGTCGCGCTCGACCTCGTCCAGGCTCTCGCGGACCGCCGGGCGCTGGAAGAGCCGATCCATGTAGCCGAGCAGGCCGGTGGCCTTCTCCGGGATCTCGATCCCCAGGGCCGGCAGTCGCCACAGCAGCGCCGCCATGTCGACGTCGGCGAGGCCGAAGTCGTCACTCATGAACCAGTTCATGCTCTCGAACAGGGGCCCGATGGCGACCAGCCCCTCCCGGAGTTCCTTGCGGGCCCGTGCGGCCGTCTTCTCTCCCTTGTGGAGGATGTCGTTGACCAGCGGCTCCCAGTCCTGGCGGATGCGGTGGCGCAGCTGACGGACATTGGCCCGGGCCACGGGGTCCACCGGCATCAGGGGGGGATGGGGGAAGCGTTCATCGAGATACTCGGCGATGACGCGATCCTCGTAGAGGACCAGGTCGCGGTCCACCAGCGTGGGAACCGTGGCGTAGGGGTTGAGTTCAACCAGATCCTCGGGGGGGGCCGTCGGGTCGACCTCGACCCCATCGGCACTGATCCCCTTCTCCGCCAGGACGACACGGACCCGGTGGCCCGCCATCTCCCCCGGCTCGGCAAAGAGGGTCATCGCGGAACGTCGATTGGCAAGCGCCGCCATACACGTTCTCCTGGTTGTGGGACTGGAAACACGAAGGGGGGGTCAGACCCCCCCTTCGCTCGAGGCACGGCCTCCTGCCGTGCCGGATCCGGCTGTATCGGCCGGCCTAGTGGATGTCCTTCCAGAACTCGCGCTTCATAAAGTAGGCGAAGACCAGGAGGACCGCCAGGAAGCCAATGACCCAGACCCCGAGGGTGAACCGCTCCAGGCGGGCCGGCTCCCCGACGTAGGAGAGGAAGGTCACGATGTCGCGCACGGCCCGGTCGTACTCCGACTCGGTCATGCTGCCCTCGACGACGTACTCGAAGTCGACGACGACCTCTTCCTCTTCCCCGTCCTCGTTGGTGTGGGTCTCGGTGATGGGCTTCTTGAGCCCCTCGAGTTCCCACAGGGCGTGGGGCATACCCACCAGATCGAAGACGGTGTTGTTCACCCCGAAGGGGCGGGTGTCGTCGAGGTAGAAGCCCTTGAGGTAGCTGTAGAGCCAGTCCTCGCCCCGGGAGCGGGCGACCACGGAGAGATCCGGCGGTGTGGTGCCGAACCAGTTCTCCGACTGCTCCGCCGGCATGACGTTGTCCATCATGTCGTTGACGGTGCCTTCGTCGCCGGGCATGAGCTTCTTCTCCACCTGGTCCTGGGAAAGCCCCAGGTCCTCGCCGGTCCGCCGCCACCGCTGGAACTCCACCGAGTGGCAGGAGAGGCAGTAGTTGGAGAAGAGCTTGGCACCGCGCTGCAGCGCCGCCTCGTCGTGGATATTGACCGAGACCTCCTCCAGGTGTTCACCGCCGCCGGCGGCCGTCGCCAGCCCGGGGAGGAGGGCCAACAGGAACGTTGCGATCGTCTTTTTCATTACTTCGTCACCCTCTCCGGAACCGGCTTGTCCTTGTCGATCTTGGTGTACCACGGCATCAGGATGAAGAACGCGAAGTACAGGATCGTGAAGATCTGCGCCAGGAGCGTGTAGATGCCGGTGGCCGGCTGCGTCCCGAGGTAACCCAGGACCAGGAAGCTCACCGTGAAGATCGTCAGGGCCAGCTTGAACAGCGGGCCGCGGTAGCGCACCGACCGCACCGGGCTGCGATCCAGCCACGGCAGCAGGAAGAGCACCACGATGGCCGCCGCCATGAGCACCACGCCCAGGAACTTGTCCGGAACGGCGCGCAGGATGGCGTAGTACGGGGTGAAGTACCACAGCGGCACGATGTGCTCCGGCGTCTTCAGCGGGTCCGCCGCAATGAAGTTGGCGGGCTCCAGGAACCAGCCGCCGCCCTCGGGGACGAAGAAGACCACGGCGCTGAAGAAGATCAGGAAGACGATGGTGCCGACGATGTCCTTCACCGTGTAGTACGGATGGAAGGGGATCCCGTCCTTCGGCTTGCCGTTCTCGTCCTTGTTCTTCTTGATGTCGATGCCGTCGGGGTTGTTCGAACCCACCTCGTGCAGCGCGATGATGTGCGCCACCACAAGGGCCAGCAGGATGATCGGCAGGGCGATGACGTGCAGAGCGAAGAAGCGGTTGAGGGTCACGTCGGAGACGACGAAATCACCCCGGATCCACAGTGCCAGCTGCTCGCCGATGCCCGGCACGGCCCCGAACAGGGAGATGATCACCTGCGCCCCCCAGTAGGACATCTGGCCCCAGGGGAGGAGGTAGCCCAGGAAGGCCTCGGCCATGAGCACCACGTAGATAAGCATGCCGAAGATCCAGACCAGCTCCCGCGGCTTCTTGAAGGAGCCGTACATCAGGCCGCGGAACATGTGCAGGTAGACCACGATGAAGAAGGCGGAGGCGCCCGTGGAGTGGAGGTAGCGGATGAGCCACCCCCAGTTCACGTCGCGCATGATGAACTCCACCGAGCCGAAGGCCTGTTCGGCATCCGGCTTGTAGCTCATGGTCAGGAAGATCCCGGTAACGATCTGGATCACCAGCACCAGCAGTGCCAGGGAACCGAAGAAGTACCAGAAGTTGAAGTTCTTGGGGGCGTAGTACTCGGACAGATGCTCCCGCCACATCTTGGACATGGGGAAGCGGGCGTCCACCCACCCCGCTAGATCACGCATGACACTCATTTATGCGGCTCCCTCTTCTTCCGGATCCTCGCCGACGAGGATCTTGTTCTCGGCCGTGTAGCGGTGCGGCGGGATCTCGAGATTGGTGGGTGCCGGCACCCCGTCGAAGACGCGCCCTGCCAGATCGAAGCGCGAGCCGTGGCAGGGGCAGAAGAAGCCGCCCTTCCAGTCGTCGCCCAGATCATCCGGACCGAATTCGGGGCGGAAGGTCGGGGAGCAGCCCAGGTGGGTACAGATCCCGATACCCACCCAGTAATCCTCCTTCACCGAGCGGGTGGGGTTCTGGGCGTACTCGGGCTGCTGGCTCGCGACCTCGGACTTGGGGTCGCGGAGATCATCATCCAGGCTCGGCAGCGCCTCGAGCATCTTCTCGGAACGGCGCACGACCCAGATCGGATTGCCGCGCCATTCCACGGTCAGCATCTGACCGGGCTCGAGCTTGCCGACGTCCACCTCCACCGGCGCCCCGGCGGCCTGGGCCTGCCGGTTGGGCCAGAAGGACTGGAAGAACGGTGTCACCGCGTAGGCTACGCCAACTCCCCCGACCACCGTGGTGGCAGCGGTGAGGAAGCGGCGCTTGCCGATATCCACGCCATCTTTACTCATTCTATGGATACTCCCGAAGCTGAAGGTGCCGAACGCCCGCGCTCGCCGACGGGGGGCGCCCCAATCCGGATTTCAGGATGTTCTTATTAGCTGAACGACCCGGGATAATCAGCGCGGTAGTCTCGGCCATTCACCCCCCGCTGGTCAAGTTTGCACGCGCCACACGGGCCTCAGGCGGGGCTGTCGATGTCCACAAATTCGTGATCCAGATCAAATTCCTCCGCCATGCGTCGCGCAAGGGCATCGGGGCCGAAGGTCTCGGTCGCGTGGTGGCCGGCGGCGAAGTAGTCGATGCCGCACTCCCGGGCGACGTGGACCGTGGGCTCGCTGATCTCGCCGCTGACGAAGGCGTCCATGCCGCGCCCCGCCGCCTCCTCGATGAAGCCCTCGGCGGCCCCCGTGGCCCAGGCGAGGCGGCGGATGGGCCGGTCGTGGCCGCGAATGTGCAGCGGCGGCCGGCCCAGGGCGGCCTCCAGCGAGGAGGCCAGCTCGGCGCCGGTGGCCGGCTCCGCCAGGCTGCCCACCCGGCCCAGGGGGCCGCCGTTGCGCTCGGCGAAGGGGCCCTCCACCTGCCAGCCCAGGGCGCGCCCCAGGCCCACGGCGTTGCCCACCTCGGCGTGGGCGTCGAGGGGGAGGTGGTAGGCGAGCAGCCCCATGCCGGCGTCCAGCAGCCGGGAGAGGCGGCGGTATTTCATCCCCACCACCCGGGGGTCCTCCCCCTTCCAGAAGAAGCCGTGGTGGACCACCAGCAGGTCGGCCCCGCGCTCGGCGGCGGCGTCGATGAGCGCCTGGCTGGCCGTCACCCCGCTGACCACCTTCTGCACCTGCTCCGGGCCGGCCACCTGGAGGCCGTTGGGGGCGTAGTCGGTGAAGTCCGCGGCGGCCAGGAAGCGGTCGCTCCAGTCCACCAGGTCCGTGAGTCGCGCCATGGTTACCGTCCTCGGGCTGCTTTCCTATAATGGGACGAGTCTATCGAGGCCGCCCCCGGATACGCCACATGCCCATGCGCCGCACCGCCACCTTCCTCCTCCAGGCCACCGCCGTGGGCCTGGTCGCCGCCCTCGCCCTGCTCTTCCTGGCCCCGGAGCGGGCCGGCCAGCCGGTGGTGGAGGTCCACAGCGCCGCCGCCGCGGAGCGGGCCCCGGCGGCCAGCTCCTACGCGGATGCCGTGGAGCGGGCCGCCCCGTCGGTGGTGAACATCTACACCCGCAAGAAGGTCGTCCGCCGGGACCACCCCTTCATGGACGACCCCTTCTTCCGCCGCTTCTTCGGCGACCGCTTCGGCGTCCCCCGGGAGCGCATGGAGAGCAGCCTCGGCTCCGGGGTCATCGTCAGCGAGGACGGCTACATCCTCACCAACCACCACGTCATCCAGGGCGCCGACGCCATCGAGGTAGCCCTGCACGACGGTCGCACCGCCGAGGCCTCGGTGGTGGGCTCGGATCCCGGCAGCGATCTGGCGGTACTCCGGATCGAACTCGAGGAACTTCCCACGGCGGAGTTCGGCGACTCCGAGGAGCTGCGGGTGGGCGACGTAGTCCTCGCCCTGGGGAACCCCTTCGGGGTCGGCCGAACGGTGACCCAGGGGATCATCAGCGCCACCGGCCGCAATCAGAGCGGTCTCTCCGCCTTCGAGGACTTTCTCCAGACCGATGCGGCCATCAACCCCGGCAACTCCGGCGGCGCGCTGGTGGATGCCGGCGGCCGGCTGGTGGGAATCAACACGGCCATCTACTCCCGCACCGGCGGCCACATGGGGATCGGCTTCGCCATTCCCGCCGACCGGGCTCGGGCCATCTTCACCGACCTGGTGGAGACCGGGCGGGTGGAGCGCGGCTGGCTGGGCATCGAGGTCCAGGAGCTCTCGCCGCGGCTGCGGGAGTCCTTCGGCCTGGAGGGGGATGACGGGGTGGTCATCACCGGTCTGCTCCGGGACGGCCCCGCCCACAAGGCCGGCCTGCGGCCGGGGGATGTCATCACCCGCATCGCCGGGGAGCCGGTGGACGAGATGGACGCGGCCCTGCGCCGGATCGCCGACCTGGAGCCGGGCACGGAGGTGGAACTGACCGGCCTGCGCAACGGCCAACAGCGCACCTGGGAGGTGACCGTGGGCGAGCGGCCGGAGCGCACCCAACGGCGGCGCTAGCCGGCCCGCGCCTCAGCCCGCCGCCCGGAGCCAGGCCTGCCACTGCGCGAAGAGGTCGCCGTCCAGGGCGGCCACCACCGAGCGGGTCGCCAGCGCCGGCTCGAAGACCGGTTCGCCGGTCAGGGTGGCGGCGTGGCCACCGGCCTCGGAGAGGATCAGGCTGCCGGCGGCCAGGTCCCAGACCTTCTGCCCGCCGTGGACGTAGAGGTGGCAGCGGCCGGCAGCCACCCAGCACCAGTCCAGAGCCACGGAGCCGAAGCTGCGCTGGGAGCGGTAGGGCGGCTCGGTGGCCAGGGCGGCGGCCAACTGGCGAGGCAGCCGCTTGAAGTCCACCAGCGCCGAGGCGTAAGCCAGGTCCGGCTGGAAGCCCTCCCCCAGCCGCTCCCCGTCCAGCCAGGCGCCCTCCCCCCGGGCGGCGGTGAAACACTCCCCGGTGGTGGGGTGGTAGACCACCGCCAGCTCCACCCGGCCGGCCACCACCAGGGCCAGGGAGATGGAGAAGAAGGGGATCCCCACGGCGAAGTTGCCGGTCCCGTCCAGCGGGTCGAGGATCCAGAGCCCGGCCTCGTTGCCGGTCAGGTAGTCGGCCTGCTCCGCCGTGGTCATCTCCTCCCCCAGCAGCGGGATATCCGGAGCCAGGCGGGCCAGATCCGCCGTCAGCGCCTCCTGGCAGGCGGTATCCGCCTCGGTGACCAGGCTGCCGTCGGCCTTGAACTCGTGGCCCACCCGCTCGTAGCGCGGCAGCAGCTCCGTCTCCGCCGCATGGCGCACGCAGGCGGCCACCGCGGTCAGGTCGGGGCGCCCCGCGGCACTCATGAGCGCGGCTCCGGCCGGTCGTTGAGCCAGGAGACGCGGTAGAGGTCCAGCCGCCGATCCTGGAAGTTGCGCACGGTCCCCTCGTTGCGCAGCTGCTTGAGCTTGTCGAGTTCCAGGTCCACCACCAGGGTCATCTCCGTGTTCGGGGAGCTCTCCGCCAGGATCCCGTCCTGGGGGAAGCTGAAGTCGCAGGGGGTGAAGACCGCCGACTGGGCGTACTGGATGTCGACGTTCTCCACGTTGGGGAGGTTGCCCACGCTGCCGGCGATGGCCACGTAGCACTCGTTCTCGATGGCCCGGGCCTGGGCGCAGTGGCGCACCCGCAGGTAGGCGTTGCGGGTATCGGTCCAGAAGGGCACGAAGAGGATCTGCACCCCCTGCTCGAACAGCGTCCGGCCCAGCTCCGGGAACTCCACGTCGTAGCAGACCAGGATCCCCACCCGGCCGACGTCGGTATCGAAGATGCGTAGCTCGTCGCCCCCCTCCAGGGCCCAGTCCTTGGACTCCTGCGGCGTAATGTGGAGTTTGCGCTGGCCGTCCGCCGTGCCGTCGCGGCGGCAGAGGTAGGAGACGTTGTGCAGCCGGCCGTCCACGTACTCCGGCATGGAGCCGGCGATGATGTTGGTGTTGTAGGTCACCGCCAGCCGCTGGATGGCCTCCACCAGCGGCTCGGTGTAGCCGGCCAGTTCGCGGATGGCCTCCGCCGGGTAAGGCGCCTCCACCAGCGCCATCAGCGGCAGGTTGAACAGCTCCGGGAAGATGACGAAGTCCGACTCGTAGGCGCCCATGGCGTCGACGAAGAACTCCAGCTGGCCGATGAGCTCCTCCAGGGAGGTCATGGAGCGCATCTGCCACTGGACCAGCCCCACCCGCGCGGTGGTCTTGGTGCCGCCGAAGAGCGGCTGCTCCTGGGGCTCGTAGTAGAAGTTGTTCCACTGCAGCAGGGTGGCGTAGCCGCGGGACTCCTCGTCCTCCGGCAGATAGCCCTTGAGGACCCGCTTGACCTGGAAGTCGTTGGCCAGCTGGAAGGTGAGGATGGGGTCGTAGATCTCCCGGCGGCGCACCTGCTCGATGTACTCGTGGGGCCCCATCTCGTCGGCGTACTGGCCGTAGCCGGGGATCCGGCCGCCGGCGATCATGGCGCGCAGGTTGAGCTGGCGGCAGAGCTCCTTGCGGGCGTCGTAGAGCCGCCGGCCCAGGCGCATGCCGCGGTAGTCGGGGTGGACGAAGATGTCCACGCCGTAGAGGACGTCGCCGTTGGGGTCGTGGGTGGTAAAGCGCGCCCCGGCGATGACGTCCTCGTAGGTGTGCTGGTCGCCGAAGTCCTCGTAGTCGACGATGACGGCGAAGGCGGCGGCCACCACCCGACCGTTGTCCTCGATGGCGATCTGGCCCTCGGGGAAGCGGTGGATCTGGGCCAGGTACTCCTTGCGCGTCCAGGCGCCGCCAATGCCGGGGTAAACGGCGTCCATGGCGGCCTTGATGTCTGGGTAGTCCTCCGGCTGGAGGTTGCGCAGGGTGAGCCGGTGCTCGTCCTCGTGGGCGTACTCGCTCATTCGTTCTCCGCGGCCCGGGCCAGGATCCAGGAATCGGCGGTGGCATTCACCGCCGCCGACTTGTCGGCGAAGGGCGCGGCCAGCGCCATCCCCGCCTCGATGGCCGCCCGCCCCGCCTCGTCCTCCCGCGCATCCACGTCCAGCACCGCCAGGCCCTGCTCACGGAAGAGCGCCTCCATGTCGTCCACCCGCAGGCGGTTCATGTACATGAAGGGATTGCCCGCATAGCGCCGCCAGCGCCCCTCGGAATACTGCAGGAAGTTCACCATGGTAATCGACGGGTCACTGTGGGCGAAGTGGTCGGTATAGTCCACCCGGTGCAGGAGCCAGCCCCGGCCCCGGGTTATCCGCCCGCCCTCGGCCAGGATCGGCCCCAGGATCGCCGGCTCGATGTGCTCCAGGACGTTGAAGGAGATGTGCAGGTCCGCCTCCCCGTCGCCCAGGGGTAGCGCCCGGGCATCCCCGGGGCTGTGGTAGGTGATCCCGGTGGCCTCGAGGATCTCGTCCAGCTCGGCCCTTGCCAGCTCCTCGAGCCGGGCCAGGCGCTGGGGCACGGCCTCCAGCCCCGCCTCCCGGAACCAGGCCACGATGGCCTCGGAACGGGCTCCCAGACGGGCGAGATCGGCGCGGACCAGGTCGGCGCGAAGATAGGGGTTGAGGTCCACGGTGAGCGTGCGCTGGGCGCCGGCCAGCCAGAGCGCCAGCGGGGTGGCGATGCGGCGGCCGGTACCCACTTCCACCACCGTCGCCCCGGTGGGGTCGCCCCCGGCGGCCACCATGCGGCGGGCCATCTCGATGCCGGCCCGGAACTGGGGCTCGGGGTCGAAGAGCTCGGCGCCGCCGAAGCGCCGCTGCAGGGCGTGGTAGACCGACTGCCGCGGCGTCTCGGGGAGCCGGGCGATGATATTCTGGATGAAGGCCTTGGTCTTCCAGTGCATGATGCGCGCTCCGTGGCTGTCCGCGGCGATGGTAGCCGGGTTCACGGGCCGCGGACAGCGGCGAGCGCGCGCTTTGTGCGCAACCGGACCCGCTCAGGGGCCGAAGGCGATCAGGAGCACCAGGATCACGAGGGTGGTGGGGACCAGCACGAAGGCGCCCACCGGGGAGGGGTCCCGCGAACGCCGCAGGCGGAAGGAGGCAGTAAGCAGGGAGGCCACGCCGAGAGCCAGGCTCAGCACCAGCAGCCGGGGGACCCAGGCCAGCAATTCTCGATCCCAGGCCGTGGGCAGGACGATGTGCTCGCCGGTGAAGTGCTCCCAGGCCCGGTGGAGGAAGTATTCCTGCGGCGGTGCGGCCGCATCCAGGGTGAAGAGCGCCGCCAGCAGCGCCAGCCACCCCAGCGTGGTGACCACGGCAACCCCGCGTCGCCAGAGATCGGGGCCGCGGCGGCGCTCCAGTCCGATATCAGCCATTCACCGTCGCCTCCGCGACCAGGTCGCGCCCGCCCTCCTTGGCCTGATAGAGGGCCTGGTCCACGCGGGAAAGCAGGGCCCCAACGGCCTCGTCATCGCCCCCCTCGGCCACGCCCACCGAGACCGTGTAGTTCACCGTCTGGCCATCCTCGGCGGCCACGGCCCGGCCGCGGGTCTCGGCGCGGATGGTCTCGGCCAGCGTTCGGGCCGCGCCGGCATCCCGGCCCGGCAGGGCGATGAGGAACTCCTCGCCGCCGTAGCGCGAGAGCAGGCAGTCCCGCTGGCAGACCCCGCGCAGGACACCGGCGAAATCGGCCAGCACCGCATCCCCGGTGAGGTGGCCGTGGGTGTCATTGATGCGCTTGAACAGGTCCAGGTCGAAGAGCAGCACCGACAGCGGCTCCCCCGCGCGCCGACAGTCCTGGCGGGCGCGCTCCATCTCCGCCAGCAGGGCGCGGCGGTTGAACAGGCCGGTGAGCGCATCCCGCGTCGCCTCGCGATAGAGACGCAGGAGCATGTAGAGCTGACTCTGCTGGACCCAGACCACGATGGCGGCGAGCAGACCCAGCAGCCAGAACTCCGCCAGGGTGGTGAGCTCGGCGAGCTGCCCCGCCTCCATCTCGGCCAGCGCCAGGGTCACCCCCACCGCGGCCACCCC
Organism: Pseudomonadota bacterium; assembly: GCA_051745535.1. Classification (GTDB taxonomy): domain Bacteria; phylum Pseudomonadota; class Gammaproteobacteria; order Thiohalospirales; family Thiohalospiraceae; genus Thiohalospira. The sequence continues at coordinate 10,471 of JBNJED010000014.1, forward strand.
GGCGATCCCCTCCACCAGGGTGAGGGGGAAGATGGCCAGGATGGTGACCATGAGGTAGGGGAGGAAGTAATAGCCCACCACGATCCCGGTAGCCGAATCCTCCGCGACTAGGATGAGCCGCGCCCCCACGTAGAAGGCGGCCGGGATCAGGATGAAGAGCCCCAGCCGCAGGCGGGCGCAGTTCAGGGAGTGACGGCGCTGGCGCCAGCCCGCGAGGAGCAGGAAGGCGAGACCCACCCCCACCCGCAGGCCGACGATGCCATTCCGTCCCGGCTCTGCCAGGAAGAGCAGGTCCAGCGGGATCCAGGCCAGGGTGAGCAGCCCCGCCACCAGGGAGAGGATCTCTACCCGCAGCGCCACGCGCTCGGCGCGGGCACCATTGAAATCGGGGGAGTGGTTCCGCGCCGTGAACAGGTCGGCGAAGCTGCCGTAGCGCAACCACTCGCGCGGATGGATTCTTCGCATGATGGCGATCACCGATGGTCCGGGTGGGGCACCGGGGTGCACGCGGCGTCACGGTAGCACGATTCCCCTGCCGCTGACATGTCTTCCGGCGGTCCCGCGTGGCGTCAGCCGGTAAGGCCCAGGGCGCCGTCCAGCGCCTCCAGGAAGGCGGCATTCTCCTTGGGGGTGCCCACGGTCACCCGCAGGCAGTCGGCCAGCGCCCCGCCGGCCGCCGAGAGGTCCTTGATGAGCACCCCGCGCTCGCGGATCCCCTCGAAGAGCGCCCGCCCCTGCCCCGCCGGGGCGCGGAAGAGCAGGAAGTTGGCCGCCGACGGCCAGACCGTCAGCCCCGGGCGCTCGGCCAGCGCGGCGTGCAGCCGCTCCCGCTCGTCGCGGATGGCCGCCGCCTGCGCCTCGAAGGCATCCCAGTGGTCCAGGGCGAAGCGCACCGTCGCCTGGGTAAGCCGGTTGATATTGTAGGGTAGCCGGACCTTGTCCAGCTCCGCCAGCCACTCCGGGTGGCCGGCGGCGAAGCCCAGGCGCAGCCCCGCCAGCCCCGCCTTGGAGAGCGTACGCAGGACCAGCAGGTCGGGGTGGTCGGCCACCCGGGGCAGGAAGCTCTCGCGGGCGAAGGCGTGGTAGGCCTCGTCCACCACCACCAGCCCCGGGGCGGCGGCCAGGACCGCCTTCACCGCCTCCGGCTCGAACAGGTTACCGGTGGGGTTGTTGGGCCAGGCCAGGAAGACCAGGGCGGGCCGGTGCTCGGCGATGGCCGCCAGCAGCGTCTCCCGGTCCAGGCGAAAGTCCTCGCCCAGAGGGACGCCGACGAACTCCATGCCGGCAGCCTCGGCCAGCAGCCGGTACATGGCGAAGCCCGGCTCCGGGGCGACCACCGTCCGCCCCGGCTCGGCCATGGCGTGGATCAGGATCTGGAGGATCTCGTCGGAGCCGTTCCCCAGCAGCAGGTCGGCCGCCGCCGGGACCTCGAAGACCCGGCGCAGGCGCCCGGCCACCTCGTCGGCGGCGGGGTCGGGGTAGCGGTGCACCGGCTCGGCGGCCAGCGCCTCCAGCCAGCCCTCGCGCAGCTCCGCCGGCCAGGGCCAGGGGTTCTCCATGGCGTCGAGCTTGACCAGCCCCGTGGCGTCGGCCACCCGGTAGGCGGTGAGCCCCCGGATCGCCGGCCGGACCCACGCCGCCGCCCGGGTCTCAGCCATCCTCGCCCGTCCCCATCCGGCGGCGGGCCGCCTCGGCGTGGGCGCCCAGCCCCTCGCCGTCGGCCAGGGTGGCCGCGGTAGGGCCCAGGGCGGCGGCCCCGGTGGCGGAGCAGCCGATGAGACTGGACCGCTTCTGGAAGTCGTAGACCCCCAGCGGCGAGGAAAAGCGCGCCGTGCGCGAGGTGGGCAGGACGTGGTTGGGCCCGGCGCAGTAGTCGCCCAGGGACTCCGAGGTGTAGCGGCCCAGGAAGATGGCCCCGGCGTGGCGAACCCTCGCCGCCAGCGCCTCGGGCTCGGCCACCGAGAGCTCCAGGTGCTCCGGGGCGACGCGGTTGACCACGGCCACGGCGTCATCCAGATCGCGGCACTGGATGAGCGCCCCGCGGGCCGCCAGGGAGGTCCGGATGATGGTCTCCCGCCCCATGGTGGGCAGGAGGCGGTCCATGGCCTCGGCCACCCGGTCGAGATAGTCGCCGTCCGGGCAGACCAGGATGGACTGGGCATCCTCGTCGTGCTCGGCCTGGGAGAAGAGGTCCACGGCCACCCACTCGGGATCGGTCTCGCCGTCGCAGACCACCAGGATCTCCGAGGGGCCGGCGATCATGTCGATACCCACGGTGCCGAAGACCATGCGCTTGGCGGTGGCCACGAAGATGTTGCCGGGGCCGACGATCTTGTCCACCCCCGGCACCGTCTCCGTGCCGTAGGCCAGCGCCGCCACCGCCTGGGCGCCGCCGAGGGTGAAGACGCGGTCCACCCCGGCCACCGCGGCGGCGGCCAGGACCAGGTCGTTGAGCTCGCCGTCCGGGGCCGGGACCACCATGACCAGCTCCGCCACCCCGGCCACCTTGGCGGGGATGGCGTTCATGAGCACCGAGGAGGGATAGGCGGCCTTGCCACCGGGGACGTAGAGGCCGGCGCGGTCCATGGGGGTGACCTGCTGGCCCAGGACGGTGCCGTCGGACTCGGTGTACTGCCAGGATTCCTGGCACTGGTGGCGGTGGTAGCTGCGGATGCGCTCCGCCGCGGCTTCCAGGGCCTGGCGCTGTTCGGTCGGCAGGGCCTCGAGGGCCTGCTCCAGCCGCTCGGCTGGCAGCTCCAGGTCGGCCATGGTGGCGGCATCGCGCCGATCCAGCCGGTTGGTGTGCTCCACCACCGCCGCATCGCCGCGGGCGCGGACATCGGCGAGGATGTCGCGGACGATGCCCTCCACCCGCTCATCGGCGCCCTCCTCCCAGGCCAGGAGGCGGTCCAGGGCGGCGTCGAAGCCGGCGTCGGCGGTGTCCAGTCGCTGGATCTCCGGCATGGTTACTCCCTCCCCACGGCCTCGCGGAAGGCCGAGATGATCTCGCCCAGGGTGTCGTGCTTGACCTTCATGGCCGCGCGATTGACCACCAGCCGGGAGCTGACGTCGGCGATGTGCTCCTGCGGCTCCAGGCCGTTGGCGCGCAGGGTGTTGCCGGTGTCCACCACGTCGACAATGGCGTCGGCCAGCCCCATGAGGGGGGCCAGCTCCATGGAGCCGTAGAGCTTGATGATCTCCACCTGCTCGCCCTTCTCGGCGTAGTAGCGCCGGGTGGTGTGGACGTACTTGGTGGCTATTCGGCGGCGCCCGCGCGGCGGCTCGGCCTCACCGGCCCGCCCGGCCACCATGAGCCGGCAGGCGGCGATGCCGAGATCCACCGGCTCGTAGAGGCCGTCGCCACCATGTTCCATGAGGACGTCCTTGCCGGCGACGCCGATATCGGCGGCCCCGTACTGGACGTAGGTGGGCACATCCGAGGCGCGGACGATGACGATGCGCACGCCGGGGCGGTTGGTCTCCAGGATGAGGCGCCGGCTGCTCTCCGGGTCCTCCACCGGCTCGATGCCGGCGTGGCGCAGCAGCGGCACCGTCTCCTCGAAGATCCGGCCCTTGGAGAGCGCCAGGGTGATCGGCTCGGCCATTCCTGCTCCCTCTCTAGTGTCCGAGGTCGAGTTTTTCCAGATCGCGGGCGGTGACACGGCGGATGCTCGCGCCCAGGGCGGCGAGCTTCTCCTCGATGCACTCGTAGCCGCGATCGATGTGATAGATGCGGTCCACCAGGGTGTGCCCCTCGGCGACCAGGCCGGCCAGGACCAGCCCGGCGGAGGCGCGCAGGTCGGTGGCCATCACCGGCGCCCCGGTGATCCCGGGGCGACCCTCGATGAAGGCGGTGTTCCCCTCCAACCGGATGTCGGCCCCCATGCGCTGGAGCTCCTGGACGTGCATGAAGCGGTTCTCGAAGACCGTCTCGGTGACCGTGGACGCCCCCTCGGCGATGGCGTTGAGGGCGCAGAACTGGGCCTGCATGTCCGTGGGGAAGGCCGGGTAGGGGGCGGTGTGCAGCGACACCGCCCGCGGTCGCCGCCCTTCCATGTCCAGTTCGATCCAGTCCTCGCCGGTGGTCACCTTCGCCCCGGCCTCGTCGAGCTTGGCCAGCACCGCCTCGAGGATGTCCGGTCGCGTGTTCTTGGTCCGCACCCGGCCGCCGGTGATGGCGGCGGCCACCAGGTAGGTGCCGGTCTCGATGCGATCGGGCAGGACGCAGTAGGTGGTCCCGTGGAGCCGCTCCACCCCCTCGATGGTCAGGGTATCGGTCCCCGCACCCCGGACCTTCGCCCCCATGGCGTTGAGGCAGTTGGCCATGTCCTCCACCTCCGGCTCCCGGGCGGCGTTCTCGATTACCGTGGTCCCCCGGGCCAGGGCGGCCGCCATCATGAGGTTCTCGGTGCCGGTGACGGAGACGATGTCCAGGAAGATCCGGGCGCCGTGGAGACCGTCCGCCGGGGCCTTGGCCTCGATGTAGCCGTTCTCCACCCGGATGTCGGCGCCCATGGCGCGCAGCCCCTCCAGGTGGAGATCCACCGGCCGGCTGCCGATGGCGCAGCCGCCGGGGAGGCTCACCTCGGCCCGCCCGTAGTGGGCCAGCAGGGGCCCCAGGACCAGGATGGAGGCGCGCATGGTGCGCACCAGCTGGTAGGGGGCGCGGACATTGGTGAGCCGGGAGGCGTCCACCTCGATGTTCAGGCGCTCGTCCACCACCAGGCTCACTCCCATGTGCCCCAGGAGCTCCAGGGTGGTGGTGATGTCGTGGAGGTGCGGGACGTTGCAGACCGTCGTGGGCTCGTCAGTGAGCAGGGTCGCCGCCAGGATGGGCAGGGCGGCGTTCTTGGCTCCCGAGATCCGCACCTCGCCGGCCAGGGGCCGGCCGCCGGTGATGACGAGCTTGTCCATCCCCCGCTAGCCGGAGGTTACGCGCAACTTGCGGGCGCGCTCCCACTCGTCCGGCGTATGGGCCTGGATGCTCAGGGCGTGGAGTTCACCACTGGTGATGGCCTCGTTCACCGCCTTGTAGACCATCTGCTGCCGCTTCACCCGGCTGACGCCCTCGAAGGCGGGGCTGACCACCACCGCCTCGAAATGGCTGCCGTCCCCGGTGACCTCGGCCTCGCTGTCCGGGACCGTGGCCTCGATGCGCTCCTTGATCGTCGCCGACTCCATCACTTACCCCGTCCTGAACTGAGATGACAATGAGCCGCGAGGATACAGGAAAGCGCGCGCCCTCCGCCACAGTCCATCCGGCTGCCGGGGCCGCCTCAGCTGCGCAGCTTGTAGCCGCGCTGGAGCAGGCCCAGCGCCAGCCCGCCGGCGAGGACGAAGAAGAAGACCCCCATCCCTAAGCTCAGCCAGGGCGAGACGTCCGACTCCTGAATGAAGGCCCAGCGGAAGCCGTCGATCATGTAGAAGAAGGGGTTGAGCAGGGAGAGCTCTCGCCAGAAGCCGGGGAGGCTCTCGATGGAGTAGAAGACCCCGGCCAGGAAGGAGAGCGGCACGATGATGAAGTTCTGGAAGGCCGCCAGCTGGTCGAACTTCTCCGCCCAGACCCCGGCGACGATCCCCAGCGCCCCCAGGATCCCGGAGGCGAGGATGGCGAAGACCAGCGCCACCAGCGGATGGATCAGCGGGACGTCGACAAATATCCCGGCCACCAGCCAGACCACCGCCCCCACCAGGACCCCGCGGAGGATTGCCGCCAGGGTGAAGGCGGTGAAGAACTCCGCCGGCGACAGCGGCGAGAGCAGCACGAAGACGATATTGCCGTTCATCTTCGACTGGATGAGGCTCGACGAGCTGTTGGCGAAGGCGTTCTGCAGCACCGTCATCATGGCCAGCCCCGGCACCAGGAAGGTGAGGAAGGGGACGCCGTCCCAGATGTCCACCCGGTCGGAGAGCGCCTGGCTGAAGACCAGGAGGTAGAGCAGCGACGTGATGGCCGGGGTGAGCACCGTCTGGATGCTCACCTTGCCGAAGCGCAGGACCTCCTTGCGGGTCAGCGCATACATGCCGCGGATGTTCATCAGGCCGCCTCCTCGTCGCCGGTGAGCTCCATGAAGACGTCCTCCAGGCTCGGCTCCTCGGTATGGATGTCGGTCACCCCCACATCGGCCCGGAAGAGCGCCGCCAGCACCTCGCCGGCGTTATCGGTGTCCTTGCGCAGGCGCAGGGTCACATCGCAGCCGCGCCGCTCGACGATGCGATCGGCAACCGCCTCGGGCAGCTCGGCCCGCTCGTCGGTCAGGGTCAGGCGCAGCAGGCGCCACGGGTAGCGGTTGAGCAGCCCGTCCTTGGTATCCAGGGCGGTAATGGCGCCGTGGTCGAGGATGGCGATGCGGTCGCAGAGCGCCTCCGCCTCCTCCAGGTAGTGGGTGGTCAGCACGATGGTGTGGCCCTCGCCGTGGAGCTTGCGAGTGAGCCGCCACAGGGCCTGGCGCAGCTCCACGTCCACCCCGGCGGTGGGCTCGTCCAGGACCACCACCGGCGGCCGGTGGACCAGCGCCTGGGCGATGAGGACCCGGCGCTTCATGCCGCCGGAGAGGGCCTGCATGTTGGCATCGCCCTTGTCCGTGAGGTCGAGGACGTGGAGGAGTTCGTCGATCCAGGGACCGTTGCGCAGCAGCCCGAAGTAGCCGGACTGCAGCTCCAGCAGCTCGCGCACGGAGAAGAAGGGGTCGTAGACCAGCTCCTGGGGGACCACCCCCAGGGCGGCCCGGGCGCGGCGGAAGTCGGAGACGGTATCGTGGCCCATGATCCGGACCCGGCCGCTACTGGCCCGGGCCAGGCCGGCCATGATCCCGATGAGGGTCGACTTGCCGGCGCCGTTGGGACCCAGCAGGCCGAAGAACTCCCCCTGCTCGATGCGCAGGTCCACCCCCTTGAGGGCATCCAGCAGGCCGTAGTGCTTGCGGACATCGGCGATATCCACCGCCGGGATGTCACTCGTGGCCATGGTCGAGTACCTCCGTGATGCCGCTCACCCGCGCGATGGCCGCCAGCTGCGACGGCAGGTGGTCATAGGTGAGGTCGCCGCCGCCGGCGCGGGCGGCGGCCAGCCAGTCCAGGAGCAGGGCGAGGCCGGCGGAATCGGCGCGGGTCACGCCGCTCAGGTCCACCGCCCCGGACGGCGTCGCCTGCCGGCGCGCCAGCTCGGGGACGGTGGCGAAGGTCAGCGCCCCGGAGAGCCGGTAGCCGGTCTCGGTGGGCGCGAGGGTCGGTGCGTCCGCCGCGTTCACTCCCCCTCTCCTTCCGAACCGGAGCCGCCGTCGAAGAGGAACTGGCCCACCAGCTCCTCCAGCACCATGGCGGACTGGGTGATAGTGATTCGATCCCCGTCGCCCAGGGACTGCGGGACCCCGCCCGGGTCCAGAGCGACGTAGTTCTCCCCCAGCAGCCCCTCGGTGTAGATGCTGGCGGTGGTATCCATGGGGAACTCGTACTCCTGGGTGAGCTGCAGCGTCACTTGCGCCTGGTAATCCTCGGCGGAGTATTCGATACCCTTCACCGTCCCCACCCGGACGCCGGCCACGCGGACCGGCGCCCCGGTGGTGAGCCCGCCGATATTGTCGAAATAGGCCTCCACCCGGTAACTCTCGCCACCCTCGAAGCCGGTCATGTCCGTGGCGCGCAGGGCGAGGAAGAAGAGCGCCGCCACCCCCAGGACCACGAACAGCCCTACTGCCAGTTCCACTGCCCGGGAAGCATTCATGCCACATCTCCAAACATCAGTGCCGTGAGTACGAAGTCCAGCCCCAGCACCGCCAGGGAGGTATGGACCACGGTGCGTGTCGTGGCGCGGCTCACCCCCTCGGAGGTGGGCCGCGCGTCATAGCCCTGGTAGACGGCGATCCAGCCGGCCACCACGCCGAAGGCGACACTCTTGATGACGCCGTTCATGAGATCCTCGCGGAAGGAGACCGTGGTCTGGATCTGGCTCCAGAAGGTGCTGCCCTCCAGCCCCAGGAGCTCCACCGCCACCACGTAGCCGCCCAGCAGCCCCACCGCGCTGAACAGCGCCGTCAGAAGCGGCAGGGAGAGGATGGCGGCGAAGAAGCGCGGGCCCAGCACGCGGCGGATGGGGTCCACCGCCATCATCTCCATGCTCGCCAGCTGCTCGGTGGCCTTCATCAGCCCGATCTCGGCGGTAAGCGCCGAGCCGGCCCGGCCGGCGAAGAGCAAAGCGGCGATCACCGGGCCCAGCTCGCGCAGCAGCGACAGCGCCACCACCGGCCCCAGGGACTGCTCCGCGCCGAAGTTCACCAGGGTGTGGAACAGCTGCAGCCCCAGGACCATGCCGACGAACAGCCCCGAGACGACGATGATGACGAACGACAGGACGCCGACGCTGAAGACCTGCGCTACCACCAGACCGGGCCGGGTCACGGCCACGGGGAGGCTCGCCACCAGGGCAACCAGGAGACGCGCCGCCCGGCCCAGCCGCTGGACGCCCTCGATGGTGCTGCGCCCCAGCCGCTGCAGGCCATCCACCGCGCCGGCCCCGATCACGACCGTACCCTCTTGCCCAGCAGCTCTTCCCGGAAGGGCGGCGCCGGGTAGTGGAAGGGGACCGGCCCGTCCGGCAGGGCGCCCAGGAACTGGCGCGTCCAGGCCGATTCGCTGGCCTGCAGCTCGGCCGGCGTCCCCGCCTCGGTGACCTGCCCGCCGGCGAGCAGGTAGGCGTAGTCGGCGATGCTCACGGTCTCGGTCACGTCGTGGGAGACGATGATGCTGGTCATGCCCAGGGCGTCGTTGAGTTCCCGGATGAGGGTAACCAGGACCCCCATGGAGATGGGGTCCTGCCCGGTGAAGGGCTCGTCGTAGAGCATGATGGCCGGGTCCAGGGCCACGGCCCGGGCCAGCGCCACGCGACGCGCCATGCCGCCGGAGAGCTCCGCCGGCATCAGCTCGCGCGCCCCGCGCAGGCCCACCGCCTCCAGCTTGAGCAGGACGAGCTGGCGGATGACCCGCTCGGAGAGCCGGGTGTGCTCGCGCAGGGGGAAGGCGACGTTGTCGTAGACCGACAGGTCGGTAAACAGCGCCCCGCTCTGGAAGAGCATCCCCAGCCGCTTGCGCAGCTCGAACAGCCGCCGCCGGCCCAGGGTGGTGACCTCCACGCCCTCCACGCTCACGGAGCCGGACTGCGGCCGGATCTGGCCCCCGATGAGCCGCAGCAGGGTGGTCTTGCCGGTCCCGCTGGGCCCCATGATGGCGGTCACCGAGCCCGGCGCCACCGCCATGTCCACGCCGTCGAAGATGGGCTCACCGCCGTAGCCGAAGGTGAGGTCCCGGATCGCTACCGCATCATCCGCCAAGCGCCCTTCCCCTGGTTCCTGCGTATTCGTCGCGTACGCCCATGATAGCGGATGAACCGCTCACAGACCCATGAGCTCCGCCACCGTTCGCGCCCGCTCCAGCGCCTCGGGCACCCCGGCCTCGCCCTCGATGACGAGGAAACCGGCCGCCGCGCCGCTGCCGGAGAGCGCCTCCCAGGCCACCCGCAGCGCCGGCGGCGTCGCCGCCTCCACACCCAGCCGGGTCAGCGCGATCCCGCCAGCAGAGGCCACCTCGCCGGCCCCCGGCCAGGCCAGGCGCGGCAGATCGCCCTCGCCGGGGCCGATCGCCGCCACCAGCCGCTCGGCCAGCGCGGCCTCGACCCCGGCCGGTGGCGTCCCCTCCAGCAGGAAGCCGAAGCCCTCCGGGGTATCCGCGTACCACTGCCGGGCCTGCGCCTCCGGGGCCGCCCCCCAGGCGGTCGCCGGAACGACCACGGCGGGGAACTCGTTCGCATAGTAGGTGAGCCGCCACTCCGCCGGGAGGTCCTCGGGATAGTATGTCCCGGACCAGGCCGCATGTTCCCAGCCCTGGGCGGCTACATAGCCGAATCGTGCCATGGGTCCTCCTCTACCAGGCGGTCAGTATGGGGCGGCACGGGCGCTTCGCCAACCCCGCCGTTCAGGGGCAGGCGCCCATCCCCCCGACGCCGCCGCCCGGATGTGGGATACTCCCCGAAAAGGGCAGCAGGGCCGCCGACCATGCGCTTCGACCTCTTCAACGAACTTTCCGTCCCGGCCCACGGCCATCGGGACGAGCAGCAGGTCTTCCGGGAGACCCTGGAGGAGTGGGCGCTCGCCGACGAGCTCGGCTTCGACACCGCCTGGCTGGTGGAGCACCACTTCATGCCGGAGTACTCCCACGCCACCGCCCCGGCGCTCTTCCTGGCGGCGGCGGCGGAGCGGACCCGGCACATGCGACTGGGCCACGCCGTGGTGCCGCTGCCCTACCACCACCCGGTCCGGGTCGCCGAATCCACCGCCACCCTGGATGTCCTCTCCGGGGGACGCGTGGAGTTCGGCTTCGGGCGCGGCTTCTCGCCCTCGGAATATGCCGCCTTCGGCGTGCGCATGGCGGACAGCCGGACCCTCACCGCGGAGTCCCTGGCCATCTGCCGCCAGGCCTGGGCCGAGGGCCAGGTGGACCACCACGGCGACCACTGGCAGCTGGACGACCTCGCCGTCCACCCGCGGCCGCTGCAGCAGCCCCACCCGCCCCTGTGGACCGCCGCCGTGAGCCCCGAGAGCTTCGAGCTGGCCGGCCGCGAGGGGATCGGCGCCCTGGCCGGCCCCTTCAAGCCCTGGTTCATGGTCCGGGAGGATATCGCCCGCTACCGCGAGGCCTTCGCCGCCGCCGGCCACCCCGAGGGCACCGCGCCCCGGGTGGGCATGACGCTGGGGATCTTCTGCCTCCCCGACGGCCGGGAGGCGCGGCGGCTGGCCAGGCCGGCGGTGGAGTGGTTCTATGGCCACCTCCTGGGCCAGACCCGGCCGGTCCTCAAGAGCCTCTACGAGGGCTACGAGTACTATCAGAAGTGGGGGCGCTGGCGGCCGCTGTTGGAGCGGGCCGTGAGCCTGCGGCTGCTGGAGGCCCTGGGCATGGTCATCGTCGGCGACCCGGCCCACTGCCGGCGCCGACTGGCCGAGCTGGCGGAGGCCGGCGTCGACCACACCCTCTGCGCCGTGGGGGCCGGCGCCCTGCCCACCGGGGAGATCCGCCGGGGCATGCGGACCCTGGCGGAGGAGGTCATCCCGGACTTCCGCGCCCCATGAGGATCGCCGTCACCGGCGGCGGCGGCCAGTTCGGCCGGGCGCTGCTCCCCCGGCTGGCCGCCGAGCCCGGCATCACGGAGCTGCGGGTCATCGACCCCGCCCCGCCCCCGGCACTGCCGGCGGGGGCGACCCATATCCCCCGGGATGTCACCGAGCCGGGGCTGGAGGCGGCGCTGGCCGGCTGCGACGCCCTAATCCACTTGGCCTTCGTGGTCCACCGCGGCGGGCCCGGCCGCCCCCGCTCCCGGCGCCGCATGCGCCGGGTCAACGTCGTCGGCAGCCGCAACGCCTTCACCGCCGCCGCCCGGGCCGGCACCGGGACCATCGTCCACCTCTCCAGCGCCGCGGTCTACGGCGCCTGGCCGGACAATCCGCCGCGGCTGGACGAGGCAGCCCCCCTGCGCCCCAACCCCGGCTTCGCCTACGCCGAGGACAAGGTCGCCGCCGAGGCGGAGCTGGCCGCCGCGGCCGCCGCGTACCCCCGGCTGCGCACCGTGGCCCTGCGGCCGCCGGCCATCCTGGGGCCCCACGCCCTGCCGCTGTTGCGCCGGCTGCTGGCAAGCCCCGTCCGCCCCGCCGGCGGCCCGCCGCTGCAGTGCGTCCACGAGGCGGATGTGGCAACGGCGGTGGCCGCCGCCCTGACGCGGGCGGTCCACGGCCCCTTCAACCTGGCCTGCGAACCGCCGCTCACCCCGGCGCTGCTGGAGGCGACCACTGGCCGACGGGCCCGCCCGGTCCCCGCCTGGCTGCTGCAGGCCGTGCAGCGGATCGCCTGGCCCTTCACCGGCGCCTGGGGGGAGCCGGGCTGGGCCGCGGGGCTGCGCCACCCGCTACTGCTGGACGCCCGCCGGGCCCAGCGGGAACTGCCCTGGTCGCCGAACTGGTCGGCCACGGAGGCCGTAGACGCAACCCCCGCCTGACCGCCCTGTTTCCCCATCTCGCGGGAGTAGTACAATGAGGAATGAACTGACCGGATGGTTTGCCATGCCCCGCCTGTCCGCCGCCCTCCTCCTGCTCCCCGCCCTGCTCACGCTGGGCGGTTGCGCCTCCACCGGCGACCCGGCCGGCGGGGAGAGCGAGATCGATCCCCTGGAGCCGTACAACCGGGCGGTCTATCGCTTCAACCGGACCGCGGATGAGTGGGTACTCGCCCCCGCCGCCCGCGGCTACGTGGCCATCACGCCGGATCCGGTGGACACCGGCGTAACCAACGTCTTCCGGAACCTGGAAGACGTTGGCAACCTGGTGAACAACGCCCTGCAGGGCAAGATGGACCGGGCCGTCTCGGACCTCGGTCGCATCGGCTTCAATACCACCGCGGGGCTGCTGGGGGTCTTCGACGTCGCCACCCCCCTGGGCTTCGAGCGCCACGATGAGGACTTCGGCCAGACCCTGGGCTGGTGGGGCGTACCCGCCGGCCCCTACTTCGTCCTGCCGCTGCTGGGACCGAGCACCGTCCGCGACACCGCCGGCCGGGGCGGCGACTACTTCGTCTCCCCCTATGACTACCTGACGCTGACCACGCGCCAGGCGTACGCCCTCTACGCGGTCCGCGCCGTCGACTTCCGCGCCAGCCTGCTGGGTACCGACCGCCTGCTGGACCAGGCCAGCTTCGACCCCTACGCCTTCCAGCGCGATGCCTGGCTCCAGCGGCGGCGCAACCAGGTATACGATGGCGAACCCCCGACCGTGAACGAGGACG
>JBNJED010000015.1:0-20115 GCA_051745535.1 Pseudomonadota bacterium
GGCCGCATGCGGTGGCCGCCGTTGGCCAGCGTGGCGGTGGCCTCCGCCAGCTGCAGCGGGCTCGAAAGCATGTAGCCCTGGCCGATGCCGGTGATGAGGGTCTCCCCGGGGAACCAGCGGACGTGGCGGTTCTCCTCCTTCCATTCGCGGGAGGGGACGATGCCGGCCCGCTCCCCCTCCAGGTCGATGCCGGTGGTTCGACCCAGGCCGAAGCGTTCCAGGAAGGGGGCGAGCTCATCGATCCCCAGGTGGTAGGAGAGGTCGTAGTAGTAGACGTCGCAGGATTCGGCGATGGACTTGTGGAGGTCCGTCGGGCCGTGTCCCTCCCGTTTCCAGTCCCGGTAGGTCCGCTCGTCCTCGAATTCCGGCTCGTAATGGCCGTGACAGTCCACGGAGTCGTCGTGGTCGACGGTGTCGGTCTCAAGCCCGGCGAGGCCCACCAAGGGCTTGATGGTGGAGCCCGGGGGATAGAGACCGCCGATGGCGCGGTTGAACAGGGGCTGGGAGCGGGAGACGTTGAGCAGGTTCAGCGCCTCTCGCTCCATGCCGCTTGCGAAGCCGTTGGGGTTGTACCCGGGGGAGCTGACCAGGGCCAGGACGTCGCCGGTCTCCGGCTCCAGCGCTACCAGGGCGCCGCTCTCCTCGCCGAAGGCCTCGTGGGCGGCGCGATGGAGCTCGGCGTCAATGGTGAGGTGCAGGTCCCGGCCGGGCTTCGGGTCCTCCCGCTCCACGACCTGCAGGACGCGGCCCTGGGCGTTGGTTTCCACCCGTTCGAAGCCGGTCTCCCCTCGCAGTTGTCGCTCGTAGGCGGACTCGATGCCCACCTTGCCCACGTGCGTCCGGCCCCGGTAGGTCCCCGCATCGGCGTTGCGGAGTTCTTCAGCGGATATCCGTCCCACGTAGCCCACCACGTGGGCCGTGGTCTCCCCCAGGGGGTAGTGGCGGGACAGGCGCGCCTCGATGTCTACACCCGGGAAGCGGTGGCGGTCGATGGCGAATCGCGCCACCTCCTCGTCGGTCAGCCGCAGCCGCAGGGGGATGCTCTCGAAGGAACGGCTGCGCCGGACCTCCTCCAGGAAACGATCGCGCTGGGCGTCGCTGAAGGGGATGAGTTCGCGCAGCTCGGCGAGGGTCTCCTCCAGGTCCTCCACCCGCTCGGGGACCACCTCCAGGCTGTAAGTGGGGACATTCTCCGCCAGCAGGCGGCCGTCGCGGTCGTAGATGAGACCGCGGGTGGCCGGCAGCGGCTGGAGGTTCAGCCGGTTGGCCTGGGACTCGGTGGCCAGCCGTTCATGGTCGAGGATCTGCAGGTAGAAGAGCCGCCCGCCGAGGACCATCAGCAGCAGGGCGGCGATGACACCCGCCGTGATGATGCGCACGGTCGCAACCCGACTCTCCCGGACCTTGTCGCGCAGGGTGTGATTATCGGCCATCTCAGGCGATACGGTAGCGCCGACGCAGCCGGCGCAGAAAGACGAATATCACGGGCCAGAGGACGGCGCTGGTGGCGGCCGGTGCCCAGAACCAGAGGGTGTCGGGGGCGTTGCCGGTGAAGCCCATGATCCACCGGGTCACCAGCAGGTGCAGGGCCACCAGGACCAGCAGGCTCACCGCCTGCTGCCACACCGGATAGATCCGCAGCCGCGGATGCAGCCGCAGGACCACGTAGGTGACCAGGGCAAAGGTCAGGGCGTGCTGACCCAGCAGCGTCCCCACGGCGACGTCCTGGAAGAGCCCCAGGAGCCAGGCCACGCCCACGCCCACCCGATCCGGGGTGGCCATGGCCCAGTAGGTGAGCACCAGCAGCGTCCACTCGGGACGCAGCAGGCGGCCCCAGTCCGGTATGGGGAGCAGGGTCAGGATCAGGGCCACCACGAAGGTGGCGAAGATGAGGCCAATCCCGCGCCGGCCGGTGCTCATGGCGCCTCCTCGGTCTCGGGGGTGTCCCCCTCCGCATCCGGTTCACGGCCGTCCTCCGACCAGACCAGCAGGACCTCCCGCACCCGGTGGATGCGGGCCAGTGGCTCCGCGTCCACGCGGGCGTAGGACTCGCCGGGGCGCGGCTCGATGTTCGTGATCCGCGCGACCGGATAGCCGGCGGGGAAGCGCCCCCCGAGGCCGGAGGTGACCAGCAGGTCGCCGGTCCGGATATCCGCGTTGTTGGGGATGTAGGGGATGTCCAGCCGCTCCGCGGAGCCGGTGCCGACGGCGATGGCGCGCCGGCCGGTACGATTGATCTGGACCGGAATGGCGTGGGCCGGGTCGGTGAGCAGCATGGCGGTACTGGAGACCGGTCCCACGTGGGTGAGCTGGCCCATGACCCCGTCCCGGTCCAGCACGGGCTGGCCGCGGTAGAGCCCCTGCCGGCTGCCCTTGTGCAGGACCACCTGGCGGCTGAAGGGGTCGAGATCCACCGAGAGGATTTCGGCGATCTCCAGTCGCTCGTCCAGGGCGCGGCTGGATTCGAACAGGCGGCGCAGCCGCTCGTTCTCCGCCTCCAGGGCGGCCATGCGCTGGAGCTCCGCCTCCAGGAAGAGTCGCTCGTCCTTGAGCTCCTCCAGCTGCTGGCGGAGGTCGCGCTGGGAGGTCATGGCGCTGGAGACCGTGGACGTAAGGGAGGCCGGGATGTCCGCCGCCAGTTGCAGCGGGTAGATCACCGTGGAGAACGCGCCCCGGATGGTCTCCAGGTGGTTCTGCCGGTGGTCGACGGCCATCAGGGCCACCGAGAGGAGGGTGACCAGGATCAGCCGTGCCGTTACCGAGGGGCCGTGGACGAAGAGGGACTTTATCGACGACCCCCCGAGGGCATCTGCCCTCCGCCGAATCGGTCCTCAACAGAGGCCCCCTGTGGGCACGGCGCCGTCATCATTCCAGGCTGAACAGCTCGCCGTCGTACTCGTCCATCATCTCCAGGGCGCGACCGCCGCCGCGGGCGACGCAGGTCAGCGGCTCGTCGGCCACCAGGACCGGCAGGCCGGTCTCCTCCATGAGGAGCCGGTCCAGGTCGCGCAGCAGGGCGCCGCCGCCGGTGAGGACCATGCCGCGCTCGGCGATGTCGGCACCCAGCTCCGGCGGGGTCTGCTCCAGGGCGGTCTTCACCGCCTCGACGATGCCGGAGAGCGGCTCCTGGAGCGCCTCGAGGATCTCGTTGGAGTTCAGGGTGATGGAGCGCGGCACGCCCTCGGCCAGGTTGCGGCCGCGCACCTCGATCTCGCGGACCTCGCTACCGGGATAGGCGGAGCCGATCTCCTGCTTGATGGTCTCGGCGGTAGAGTCGCCGATGAGGGAGCCATACTTGCGCCGGACGTAGTTGATGATCGCCTCGTCGAAGCGGTCACCGCCCACGCGGACCGAGGAGGAGTAGACGATACCGTTGAGGGAGAGGACGGCGATCTCGCTGGTGCCGCCGCCGATGTCCAGGACCATGGAGCCCTGGGCCTCGGTGATGGGCATGCCGGCGCCGATGGCCGCGGCCATGGGCTCCTCGATGAGGTAGACCTCGCGCGCCCCCGCGCCGGCCGCCGACTCGCGGATGGCCCGGCGCTCCACCTGGGTGGCGCCGCAGGGGACGCAGATGAGCACCCGCGGGCTGGGCTTGAAGAACCGCGCCTCGTGGACCTTGCGGATGAAGTGCTGGAGCATCTTCTCGGTGACGGTGAAGTCGGCGATGACGCCGTCCTTCATGGGCCGGATGGCGACGATGTTGCCCGGCGTCCGGCCGAGCATGCGCTTGGCGTCGAGGCCCACCGCCGCGATGGCCTTGGGCCCCCCCGGTCCGCGGTCCTGGCGGATGGCGACCACCGAGGGTTCGTCCAGGACCATGCCCTTGCCCCGCACATAGATGAGGGTATTGGCGGTGCCCAGATCGATGGAGATGTCGTTGGAGAAGAGTCCCCGGAAACGTCCTAGCATGGAAGCGTGCTCTCTCGCGGCGTGCGCAGTGTCCGGACTGAAGGGATCCGGCTCGAATAAGCCGATGACTCTATCAACGGGGGGGGATTGGGGCAAGCACGGGGGTGTGATAGATTTCACGCCCTGTTTACGTCCCCTGTGAATCCGCGCATTCCGGAGATCTCCCGACCATGGCCCTCGACCGATCCGACGTCGAAAAGGTCGCCCATCTGGCCCGTCTGGCCCTGGATGAGGCGGCCGTCCCCGACTATGCCCGCAACCTCTCCGAGATCCTGGAGTTCGTCGAGCGCATGAACGCCGTGGATACCGAGGGCGTGGAGCCGCTGGCCCACCCCCTGGAGGCCACCCAGCGGCTGCGCGCCGACGAGGTCACCGAGACCGTCGACCGGACGCGCTTCCAGGCGCTGGCCCCGGCGGTGGAGGACGGCCTCTATCTCGTCCCCCGGGTAGTGGAGTAGACCATGGCCGATGAACCGATGACCCTGCGCGCCATGCGCGACGCCGTGGCCGCCGGCGACTGCTCCGGGGAGGAGCTGGTCACCGAGGCGCTGGAGCGGATCGACGCGGACACGCACAACACCTTCATTACCGTGGATGCCGAGGGCGCCCGCGCCGCGGCCCGGAACGCCGACGCCGAGCGCGCCGCCGGCCGGGCCGGGCCGCTGGCCGGGCTGCCCATGGCCCACAAGGACATCTTCTGCACCGACGGGCTGAAGACCTCCTGCGGCTCGCGCATGCTCGACTCCTTCGTGGCGCCCTATGACGCCACGGTGGTGGAGCGGATGGCCGGGGCCGGCCTGGTGAATCTGGGCAAGACCAACATGGACGAGTTCGCCATGGGGTCGTCCAACGAGACCAGCTACTACGGCCCGGTGCGCAATCCCTGGGACCCGCAGGCGGTGCCCGGCGGCTCCTCCGGCGGCTCCGCGGCGGCGGTGGCCGCCGGCCTGGTGCCCGGGACTACCGGGACCGATACCGGCGGCTCCATCCGCCAGCCGGCGGCGCTGTGCGGCGTCACCGGCCTCAAGCCGACCTACGGCCGGGTCTCCCGCTGGGGGATGATCGCCTTCGCCTCCAGCCTGGACCAGGCCGGGCCCCTGGCGCGCACCGCCGAGGACTGCGCCCTGATGCTGGGGGCCATGGCCGGCTTCGACGAGCGCGACTCCACCAGCCTCCAGGAGCCGGTGCCCGACTATACCGAGGGCCTGGGGCGCGACCTCAAGGGCGTGCGCATCGGCCTGCCGAAGGAGTACTTCGGTAGCGGCCTGGATGCCGGGACCGCCCGGGCCCTGGAGGCGGCCATCGAGGAATTCCGCGGCCTGGGCGCCGAGATCCGCGAGGTCTCCCTGCCCCACGCCGAGCTGGCGGTGCCCACCTACTACGTCATCGCCCCGGCGGAGTGCTCCTCCAACCTCTCGCGCTTCGACGGCGTGCGCTACGGCCACCGCTGCAGCGACCCCGAGGACCTGGAGGACCTCTACAAGCGCTCCCGGGGCGAGGGCTTCGGCGACGAGGTCAAGCGGCGCGTGATGGTGGGGACCTACGCCCTCTCCGCCGGCTACTTCGACGCCTACTACCTCAAGGCGCAGCGCATGCGCCGACTCATCAAGAACGACTTCATGGCCGCCTTCGAGGAGGTGGACCTGCTGCTCGGGCCCACCGCCCCCGGGCCGGCCTTCAACATCGGCGAGAAGACCGACCCCGTCTCCATGTACCTCTCGGACATCTACACCATCGCCGCCAACCTCGCCGGCCTGCCGGCGATGTCGGTGCCCGCCGGGCTGGTGGACGGCCGGCCGGTGGGGTTGCAGCTCATCGGCAACTACTTCGACGAGCCGGGCCTGCTCAACGCCGCCCACCGCTATCAGCAGGTCACCGACTGGCACCAGCGCGTGGCGCCTGGTGCGACGGCCAACGGCGGGGAGGCATGAGCATGGAGTGGGAGACCATCATCGGGCTGGAGATCCACACCCAGCTCGCCACGCAGACCAAGATCTTCTCCGGCGCCTCCACCGCCTACGGCGCCGAGCCCAACACCCAGGCCTGCGCCATCGACCTGGCCATGCCCGGGGTGCTGCCGGTGCTCAACCACGAGGCGGTGCGCATGGCCGCCAAGCTGGGCCTGGCCATCGGCGCCGAGATCGCGCCCACCTCCGTCTTTGCGCGGAAGAACTACTTCTACGCCGACCTTCCCAAGGGCTACCAGATCAGCCAGTACGAGCTGCCGGTGGTCCGCCACGGGGAGATGGCCATCGAGCCGGAGGATGGCGAGCCCAGGACCATCGGCATTACCCGGGCCCACCTGGAGGAGGATGCCGGGAAGTCCCTGCACGAGGACTTCCACGGCATGACCGGCATCGACCTCAACCGGGCCGGGACGCCGCTGCTCGAGATCGTCTCCGAGCCGGACATGCGCACGGCCAAGGAGGCCTCCGCCTACGCCCGCAAGCTCCACGCCCTGGTCCAGTACCTGGAGATCTGCGACGGCAACATGCAGGAGGGCTCCTTCCGCATGGACGCCAACGTCTCCGTGCGGCCGGTGGGCGAGCACCGCTTCGGCACCCGCACCGAGATCAAGAACGTCAACTCCTTCCGCTTCCTGGAGCGGGCCATCGACTTCGAGGTGGAGCGCCAGATCGACGTCCTCGAGGGCGGCGGCCGGGTGGTCCAGGAGACCCGTCTCTACGACGCGGCCAGGGACGAGACCCGCTCCATGCGCAGCAAGGAAGAGGCCACCGACTACCGGTACTTCCCCGACCCCGACCTGCTGCCGCTGGCCATCGACCAGGCCTTCGTGGACCGGGCCCGGGCCGATCTGCCGGAGCTGCCCGACGCCAAGCGCGACCGCTTCATGGCCGACTACGGCCTCTCCCGCTACGACGCCACGGTGCTCACCGACACCCGGGCGCTGGCGGACTACTACGAGGCGGTGGTTGCCAGCGTGGGTGAGGACCCCAAGCTCTGCGCCAACTGGGTCACGGGCGAGCTGGCCGCGGCCATGAACCGGGACGACCTGGACATCACCGAAAGCCCCGTCTCCGCCGAGGGGCTGGCCGGGCTCCTGCGCCGGATCCAGGACGAGACCATCTCCGGCAAGATCGCCAAGGAGGTCTTCGAGGCCATGTGGGCCGGCGAGGGGGATGCCGACACCGTCATCGAGGCCCGCGGGCTCAAGCAGATCACCGACACCTCCGCCATCGACGCCGTCATCGACGAGGTCATGGCGGCCAATCCGGAGCAGGTGGAGGCCTACCGCGGCGGCAAGGACAAGCTCATGGGCTTCTTCGTCGGCCAGGTGATGAAGGCCTCCGGCGGCAAGGCGAATCCCCAGCAGGTCAACGACCGGCTCAAGGAGAAGCTCAACGGCTGAGTCGCGGACGCGACTCCGGTAAGAGGTCATGAACCACCAGGATACCCTGCAGCGCTTCCTCTTCGAGCACGCCGCCGTGCGCGGTCAGTACCTCCATCTGGACGGGACCTGGCAGGCCGTCCTGGCCCGCCATGACTACGCCGCCCCGGTGCGCCGGCTCCTGGGGGAGACCCTGGTGGCCGCCGGCCTGCTGGGGTCCACCCTCAAGGGCTACGGCCGGCTGGTGGTCCAGGTCAACGGCCACGGGCCGGTGAACCTCCTGGTGGCCGAGGCCACCGCCCAGCGGACCCTGCGCGGCATGGCGCAATCCAACGCCCCGGTCCCCGAGGGGGCGGACCTGGCGGCCGCCTTCGGGGATGGCCGCATGGCCATCACCCTGGAGCCGGAGGACGGCGGCGAGCGCTACCAGGGCATCGTCCCCCTGGAGGGGGCCGACCTCGCCGGCGCCTTCGAGGGCTACCTGGCCCGCTCCGAGCAGCTCCCCACGCGGCTGTGGCTGGCGGTGGACGGCCGCCGGGCCAGTGGCCTCATGCTCCAGCGCATCCCCGGCCAGAGCGATGTGGACACCGATGCCTGGGAGCGCGCCTGCCACCTGGCCGATACCGTCACCCAGGCCGAGCTCCTGGGCCTGGACGGGGATCGGCTGCGCCACCGGCTCTTCCACGAGGAGGACCTGCGGCTGTTCGAGGCCGAGCCGGTGCGCTTTGCCTGCTCCTGCAGCCGGGAGCGGGTGGCCGGCACTCTGCGCTCCCTGGGCGTGGACGAGGTCCGCTCCATCATCGCCGAGCAGGGCGCCGTGGACGTGAACTGCGAGTTCTGCAATCGCCACTTCCACTTCGACCCGGTGGACGCCGAGCAGCTCTTCGCCGCCGACGATCCCCTGGGCGGTTCACCCACCCGCCACTGAACCCCCGGCCGGTGGCGGCAGCGCCACCTCCGTGAATCGCCCACCATCCCACCACCAGCCGCGAACCGGCCTTTCCGCCCCCGGGGCGAGGATGAGGTGGAGGGTCTCCCAGGCCGCCTCGGCGGCGTCGGTCTCCGAAGGCTCCGCCTCGCCGTCCGGGTGGGAGTGGTAGATAGCCCCCAGCCCCCATGCCCGCTCCCGCAGGGTGCGGAAGGCGGCGATCTGCTCCGCCGGATCCATGCGAAAGGCCCGCTCCGGCGACCGGTGGACGTTGGTCACCGGCCAGTGGTGCCAGCCGCCCTCGCCGTCGCGGACCAGCAGGCCGCAGATCTCCTGCCCCGGTTCCGCCCGCGCCCGCTCCAGGACCGCCTCCAGTAGCTGGGTGGGGGGGAGCTCAGGCGTTGCCATGGTCGCCGCAGACCGGGCAGGCCGGATCGGCGCGCAGGGTCAGCGTGCGGCAGTCCCCGGCCGCCAGGTCGAGCATGAGCAGCCGGCCGGTGAGCGGCGTCCCCAGCCCCAGTAGCAGCTTCAGCGCCTCCGCGGCCTGCCAGCTCCCCACGATCCCCACCGCCGGCCCCAGGACCCCGGCCTCGCTGCAGCGCTCCGCCTCCGCCCCCTCTTCGCGATAGAGGCAGCGGTAGCAGGGGCCGCCCGCGCGGTGGTCGAAGACCGCCACCTGGCCCTCCAGGCGGATGGCCGCCCCGGAGATCAGGGGCCGGCCGGCGGCGGCGCAGGCGCGGTTCACGGCGAAGCGGGTGGGGAAGTTGTCGGAGCAGTCCAGTACCAGGTCGACGCCGGCGACCTCGGCGGCCAGCCCGGCCTCGTCCAGCCGGTGGTCGACGGGGCGGGTGGCGACCTCGGGATTGAGTTCGGCAATGCGCCGGGCAGCGGACTCGGCCTTGGGCGCGCCCGCCTCGGCCGTGGTGTGGGCGATCTGGCGCTGGAGGTTGGAGAGCTCGACGACATCGTCGTCCACCAGGACCAGCTTGCCCACCCCGGCGCCGGCCAGGTAGAGGGCGGCGGGGGAGCCAAGGCCGCCCAGGCCGAGGATGAGGATGCGGCTGTCGGCCAGGCGCTGCTGGCCGGCGATGTCGACGCCGTCGAGGAGGATCTGGCGGCCGTAGCGCAGGAGCTGTTCGTCGTTCATGGGGCAGGGCCGTCGGGGCTGGCGAAGGCCCCATGGTAGCGGCTCAGAGGTAGTTGCGCAGGTATTCCGGGCGCTCGTCCCGGCGGCCGTGGCGATGGCGCTGGTAGGTGACGATGAAGGCGTGTTCGGTGCAGTTGTGCTGGCCCTTGTCGCAGCCGGCGAGGTTGGCGCGCTGGGTCTCCTCGGTGTAGTGGTAGAGGGCGCGCTTGAGCCGGTAGAGGAGGCTGTTGTCCAGGTGCAACCCCAGCTCCTGGCATACCTCCTCGAGGAGGGCCAGGGTGATCTGGCGGACGTCGTAGTGCACCACCAGCAGTTGCGGTCCGTGGTGGATCGCCTCGAGCACCCCGTCGATGGCCGTTACCGACTCCAGCGCGGTACGTGCCTGATCGGGATCGGGGTGCGGGATCTGGAAGGCGATCTCCCGGACCTTGATGCTGTCTTCCATCAGGCTCCCTCATTCCAGCCCTGAGAATCGCTCTCCCAGCATAGCCGCTGGGCGCTGCGGTTCAAGGGCGCCGCCCCTCCGTGAACCGCTCCTGGCCGGCCAGGTCGCGGTGGGTCGCTACCTGCGCCAGGCCGGCCTCCGTGAAGAGGGCCCGCACCGCCGCCCCCTGGTCCCGGCCATGCTCCACCAGCAGCCAGCCGCCGGGGGCGAGGTGCGCCGGGCCCTCCGCCGCCAGCCGGCGCAGGCAGTCCAGCCCGTCCGGGCCGGCGGCCAGGGCCGTCCGCGGCTCGAAGGCGACATCGCCCGCCGCCAGGTGGGGGTCGTCGGCGGCGACGTAGGGCGGGTTGCTGACGATGAGCTCCCAGGGGCCGGCCAGCCCTGCGAAGAGGTCCCCGGTGTGGAAGGCCACCCGGTCCAGGCCCCGTTCGGCGGCGTTGGCGGTGGCCACGGCCAGGGCGGCCTCGCTGGTGTCGGTGGCGGTCACGGTCCAGTTCGGCCGGGCGGCGGCCAGGGCCAGGGCGATGGCGCCGCTGCCGGTGCCGATATCCAGGACGTGCGCCCGCTCCCCACCCAGGGCCAGGGCGCGCTCTACCAGCTCCTCGGTCTCGGGGCGGGGGATGAGGGTGGCCGGGGTCACGGCGAGGTCGATGGCGTGGAAGCCGGTTCGCCCCAGCAGGTAGGCCACCGGCTCCCCATTGGCGCGGCGGGCCAGCAGCGTCCGGAAGACGTCGGCGGTAGCCGGCTCCACGGTGGCCTCGGGCCAGGTGCGCAGCCAGGTCCGGTTGCGCCCGAGGGCCTCGGCCATAAGGAGTTCGGCGTCCAGCCGCGGGGAGTCGCTGGTGGCGGTGAGTCCGGCCACGGCCTCCGCCAGGAGACCGTCGACGGTCATGCCTCGGCGCCGGCCAGCTCCGCCAGCTGCTCGGCCTGGTGCTCGCTGGTCAGGGCGTCGATGAGCGGATCCAGGTCGCCGGCGAGGACCGCCTCGAGCTTGTGCAGGGTGAGGTTGATGCGGTGGTCGGTGACCCGGCCCTGGGGGAAGTTGTAGGTCCGGATCCGCTCGGAGCGATCGCCGGTGCCCACCAGGGCGCGCCGGGTCTCGGCGCGCTCCTGGGTCTGGGCATCCTCCTGCTGCTGCTGGAGCTTGGCCTGGAGGAACGACATGGCCCGCGCCCGGTTCTTGTGCTGGGAACGCTCCTCCTGGCACTCCACCACGATCCCGGTGGGCAGGTGGGTGAGCCGGATGGCGGAGTCGGTCTTGTTGACGTGCTGGCCGCCGGCGCCGGAGGCGCGGAAGGTGTCCACCTTGAGGTCGTTGGTATCGATGGTGACGTCGGCGAGCTCGTCGGCCTCCGGCATCACCGCCACGGTGCAGGTGGAGGTGTGGATGCGGCCCTGGGACTCCGTCTCCGGCACCCGCTGGACGCGGTGGGCGCCGGACTCGAACTTCAGCCGGGAGAAGGCGCCGCGGCCGTCGATGCGGGCCACCACGGCCCGGTAGCCGCCGTGCTCGCCCTCGGACTCCGAGAGGACCTCGGTGCGCCAGCCGCGGTTCTCGGCGTAGCGGCTGTACATCCGCAGCAGATCGCCGGCGAACAGGGCCGCCTCATCCCCGCCGGCGCCGGCGCGGATCTCCAGGTAGAGGCTCTTCTCGTCGTTGGGGTCGGTGGGCAGGAGCAGCCGCTGTAGCTCCCACTCCAGCTCCTCCGCCCGGGCCCGGGCGGTCTCCAGCTCTGCCTGGCCCATCTCGGCCATCTCCGGGTCGTCCTCGGTGGCCATGGCGCGGGCGGCCTCGATGTCGTCGAGCACTCCCAGGTAGTCCTGGTAGGTGCTCACCACCGGCGAGAGCTGACCGTGCTCCTGGGAGAGGCGGCGAAACTGGTCGGGATCGGTGTGGGTCTCGGGATCGGCGAGGAGGCCGTCCACCTCCTCCAGCCGGTCCACCAGGCGGTCGAGGCGGTCGCGGATGCTGGCCTTCACTGTGCGTCGTCTTCCGGGATGTCGAAGAGGTGGCGGGCGGCGCGGACGATCTCTTCATCGCCCCGCTGGGCCGCCTGGTTCATGGCCACTGTGGGGGTATGGATGAACTTGTTGGTCAGGCGCCGGCCGAACTCGGCCAGGACCGCCTCCGGGTCGCGGCCGGCGGCGATCTGGCGCCGGGCGCGGTCGAACTCGTCGGCCTGGAGTTCGTGGGTGTGCTCGCGGAAGGTGCGGATGGTGCCCACGGCATCCTGGGCGCGCAGCCAGGCCATGTAGTGGTCGGCGCGGGCGTCGATGATCTCCTCGGCCTGGAGGGCGGCCGCCTGGCGGGAGCGCAGCCCCTCCTCGATGATGGCCTGGAGGTCGTCCACCGCGTAGAGGTAGATGTCGTCGAGGTCGCCGGCGGCCGGCTCGATGTCCCGGGGAACGGCGATGTCCACCATGAGCACCGGCCGGTGGCGGCGCTGCTTCACGATGCGCTTGGCCATGGACTTGGTGATCAGCGGCTCCTCGCTGGCGGTGGCGGAGACCACCAGATCGGCCTCGGCCAGGTGGGCCTCCACCTCGTCCAGACCGATGGCGAAGCCGTTCACCGGATGGGCCAGGTCCCGGGCCCGCTCCACGGTGCGGTTGGCGATGATGACCCGGCCGATGCCGGCCTCGTGGAGGTGGCGGGCCACCAGGTCGTTGGTCTCGCCGGCGCCGAGGAGCAGCGCGGTGTGGTGGCCCAGGTCGTCGAAGAACTGGCGCGCCAGGCTCACGGCGGCGTAGGCCACGGAGACCGCACTCGCCCCGATGGCGGTATCCGTGCGGACCTGCTTGGCGGCGGCGAAGGTCTGCTGGAAGAGGCGGTTGAGCTGCCCCCCCACGGAGCCGGCCGCGGTGGCGGCCTCGTAGGCGCCCTTGAGCTGGCCCAGGATCTGCGGCTCCCCGAGGACCAGCGAATCCAGCCCGCTGGCCACGCGCATGACCTGGCGGACGGCCTCGCGGTCCGGGTGGACGTAGACGTAGGGCGCCACCGCCGTGGGCTCCAGCTCGTGGTAGCGGGAGAACCAGTCCACCAGCTCCTCGGTGGCCGGCTGGTGGTCGCCGCCGCAGTAGATCTCGGTGCGGTTGCAGGTCGACAGGATGGCGGCCTCGTCCACGCCAACCGAGGTGCGCAGATCGGCCAGCGCCTCCGCCAGCCGTTCCGGCGGAAAGGCGACCTGCTCCCGAATGGCGACCGGGGCCGTCTTGTGATTGAGACCGAATGCGACCAGCGACATGGAACCCGAACCTCCCTTGTCCGGTCATTCTGGGGCAAGGATCGCCCGAACTCAACTTCCCGCGGTGCCCGGCGCTCGCCGTTACCGCGTGCCATGGAGGTGTCCCGCTCGCCGATGATTCACTATAGTGTTCGCATTCTGTTACTACCGCACAGGGACGCACCCCGCGCCATGTCATTCGCTATCGCCGCCGCCCGCCTCAGCCTCCTCCTGCCCGCCCTCCTGGTGGCCGGTTGCGCGGGACTCCCATCGCCCGAGCCGGCCGACGAGCAGGCACCGCCCATGGCCCAGGAGGCCGAGGTCGAACAGGACGAGCCGCCAGCGGCGACGACGGGGATCAGCGCCGACGTCCTCTACGACCTGCTGGTGGCGGAGCTGGCCGGCCAGTTCCGGCAGCTGGAGGTGGCCTCCGTCCACTACCTCCGGGCCGCCCGGACCAGCGGCGATCCGGCGGTAGCCGGTCGAGCGACGGCGGTGGCGCTCTTTGCCGGGGACGAGGCGGATGCCCGGGAGGCGGCGGGCCTCTGGGTCGAGGCCGCGCCGACGGATACCCGGGCGCGCCAGACCCTGGCCGGCCTCCTCATCCGGGCCGGCGAGCGCGACGAGGCGGTGGTCCAGATCGAGGCGCTCCTGGAGCAGGGGGATGAAGAGGTCGACTTCGACGCCATCGGCCGCCTGCTGCAGAGCCGGGGACATCGCGAGGAGGCGCTGGCGGTGATGGGCGAGCTGGTGGAGCGCCATCCCGACAACGCCACCATCCGCTTCGCTCGAGCCCGGCTGGCCCACCGTCTCGGCGCCCACGACCAGGCGCTGGAGTCGGTGGAACGGGTGCTCGAGGAGCGGCCCGACTGGAGCGCGGCCCTGCTCCTGCGGGCCACCGCCCAGCGGGCCCGGGCCGGCGATCCGCGGGCGGCGCTGGAGGATCTGGAGGCCGCCGTGGCCGACCACCCGGACCATCGCGGACTGCGGCTGACCTACGCCCGCTATCTGGTGGACAGCGGCGAGGTGGAGGCGGCCCGGGAGCAGTTCGGTCGCCTGGCCGAGGACGACCCTGACGACCCGGAGGTGCGCTTCGCCCTGGGGCTGCTGGCCCTGGAACAGGGCGACTGGGCGGATGCCGAGGACCACTTCGAACAGCTGACGGACACCGAACGGGCCGGGGAGGCCGCCTACTACCTCGGCATGGCACTGGAGGAGCAGGACGAGACGGAAGAGGCCCTGAAGGCCTACCGCCGGGTACGCGGCGGCCAGCACGCCCTGGATGCCCGGATCCGGGCCGCCTGGCTCATGGCCGAGGGCGGCGACCTGGTGGCGGCCCGCCACTACCTCCAGGCGGCCAAGCCCGAGGAGCGCGGCGAGGCCATCCGGCTGGCTCTGGCCGAGGGGCGCCTGCTGGTCCGCCACGGCCACCACGAGGCGGCCATGGAGGTCTATGACGCCGCCCTGGAGGAATTCCCCGACCACGGGGAGCTCCTCTACGGCCGCGCCATGGCCGCCGCTGAACTCGGCCGGGTGGAGCGGGTGGAGACCGACCTGCGCCGTCTGTTGCAACAGGATCCGGAACACGCCCATGCCCTCAACGCCCTGGGCTATACCCTCACCGAACAGACCGATCGCTACGCGGAGGCGCGCGACTACATCGAGCGTGCTCTCGAGCTGGAGCCCGATGACCCCAACATCCTCGACAGCATGGGCTGGGTGGAGTACCAACTGGGCAACCTCGCCGAGGCCGAGGAGTGGCTGCGCCGCGCCTGGGAGGCGGCCCCGGGGCCGGAGATCGCCGCCCATCTGGGGGAGGTCCTCTGGGAGCGCGGGCAGGAGGAAGAGGCCCGCCAGATCTGGGAGGAGGGCCTGGAGGCGGAACCGGATGCGGAGGTCCTCCGTGAGACCATGCACCGCTACCTGGAGTAGGTCGGTGCCGT
Organism: Pseudomonadota bacterium; assembly: GCA_051745535.1. Lineage (GTDB taxonomy): Bacteria > Pseudomonadota > Gammaproteobacteria > Thiohalospirales > Thiohalospiraceae > Thiohalospira. Next base: position 14,946 of record JBNJED010000015.1, read on the forward strand.
GTCGTCCGGTTGCCGTCGTCGCGCTGGTCGCCCTCCTGCTGGCCGGTTGCGCCACCGCGCCGCCGGATCCGGTGGCCGATCGGGAGGCCGCCTGGGCCGACCATCAGGCCGTCGTGGCAGGGCTGGAGCAGTGGGCGCTGGACGGGCGCGTGGCCATTCGTGCCGGCGAGGAGGGCAGCCGCGCCTCCCTGGACTGGGAGCAGGATGGGGAGCGTTGGCAGGTCGCCCTCTACGGGCCCTTCGGGGCCGGCGAGGTCGTCCTCCGCGGCGGCGACGGTGAAGCGGTCCTGGAGGGACCGGAGGGGAGCGACCACGACCGCGACGCCCAGGCCCTCCTCCACCGGCGGACGGGTCTGATCCTCCCGGTGCCGGCGCTGGAATACTGGGTCCGGGGCCTGCCCGCCCCGGGCCGGGTGCGAGAGCGGGAGCTGGATGACCAGGGGCGGCTGGCGCGGCTGGCCCAGCGCGGCTGGGAGGTGCGCTATACCGCCTATGGCGAGCACGGCGGGCGGCCCCTGCCGGAGGCCCTCACCGCCACCCGCCGGGACGGTGCCGTGCGGTTGCGGCTGGCCATCCACGAGTGGCGGTTCCCGGAGGGGGACGGCGATGCAGACTGACTGGCCGGCCCCGGCCAAGCTCAACCTCTTCCTCCACGTGGTCGGCCGCCGGGCGGATGGCTACCATCGCCTGCAGACGGTCTTCCAGTTCCTGGATTACGGCGACACCGTGACCGTGACGCCGCGCGAGGATGGCGCCATCCGGATCCACCACCGCCTGGCGGGGCTGGACCCGGAACAGGACCTGGTGGCCCGGGCCGCGCGGCGGCTGCAGGAGGCCACCGGCCACCCCGGCGGGGCCGATCTCACGGTGACCAAGCGGCTGCCCGCCGGCGGCGGCCTGGGCGGGGGCAGCTCCGACGCCGCCACCACCCTGGTGGCGCTGAACCGGCTCTGGGGGACCGGGCTGGACGAGGAGGCCCTGGCCGGCCTCGGGCTGGGCCTGGGCGCGGATGTCCCCGTCTTCGTCCGTGGCCGCGCGGCCTGGGCCGAGGAGGTGGGAGAGGCGCTGACCCCGGTGGAGCTCCCCGAGCCGTGGTTCCTGGTGGTGGTCCCGCCGGTGGCGGTGAGCACCGCGGCCATCTTCGCCGATCCGGAATTGAACCGGGACATGGCGCCCATTACAATGGAGGACTTCCTCGCGGGTCGCGGCGCCAACGCCCTGGAGGCGGTGGTCGCCGCGCGGGAGCCGGAGGTGGCCGCAGCGCTGGAGTGGCTGGGCGCCTTCGCCCCGGCGCGGATGACCGGCTCCGGGGCGTGCCTGTTTGCCGCCTTCGACCAGCAGCACGAGGCCGAGGCGGTGGCCGCCCGGCTGCCGGCGCGCTGGTCCGGCTTCGTGGCCCGCGGGCGCAATCGCTCGCCACTTCGGGACGGCGAGTGGACCGACTACTGGGGCGTAGCCAAGCGGTAAGGCAGCGGCTTTTGGTGCCGCCATGCGCAGGTTCGAATCCTGCCGCCCCAGCCATTCATCCGGCCCCCGCGGGGGCCGTTTCCCGTTCCGGCTACAGCTTATTCGGGGACAGACCTTGGCGGATACGAACATGATGGTCTTTGCTGGCAACGCCAACCCGCAGTTGGCGAAGGCCATCGTCAGCTTCATGAAGATCCCCCTCGGTCGGGCCGTGGTGGGCAAGTTCAGCGACGGCGAGAGCATGACGGAGATCATGGAGAACGTCCGCGGTCGCGACGTCTTCGTGGTCCAGCCGACCTGCGAGCCCACCAACGACAACCTCATGGAATTGCTGGTGATGATCGACGCCCTGCGGCGGGCCTCCGCCGGGCGCGTCACCGCGGTCCTGCCCTACTTCGGCTACGCCCGCCAGGACCGGCGGCCGCGCTCCTCGCGGGTTCCGATCTCCGCCAAGGTCGTGGCGAACATGATTGAATCAGTGGGCTGCGACCGGGTCCTCACCGTCGACCTCCACGCCGACCAGATCCAGGGCTTCTTCGATATCCCGGTGGACAACGTCTACGCCTCGCCCATCCTTCTGGGCGACATCTGGCGGCGGAAGTACGAGAACCTCATGGTGGTCTCCCCGGACGTGGGCGGCGTGGTCCGCGCCCGCGCCGTGGCCAAGCGGCTGGATGACGCCGAGCTGGCCATCATCGACAAGCGCCGGCCCCGGGCCAACGAGTCCCAGGTGATGAACATCATCGGCGACGTCCGGGACCGCACCTGCATCCTGGTGGACGACCTGGTGGATACTGCCGGCACCCTGTGCAAGGCCGCCGGCGCCCTCAAGGACCAGGGCGCCGCCCGGGTGCTCGCCTACTGTACCCACCCGGTCCTCTCCGGCCCCGCCATCGACAACATCGTCGAGTCGCGGCTGGACGAGCTGGTGGTCACCGACACCATCCCGCTCTCCCGCGAGGGGCGCGAGAGCGGCAAGATCCGGGTGCTCTCCATCGCCGAGATGCTGGCCGAGACCATTCGCCGTATCAGCCACGAGGAGTCGGTCAGCTCCCTCTACATGGACTGATCCCAAGAATCCCTGCAGGGGCGCCGCCGGCGCCCCGGGTACGCCGAACCTGGTCGCGGGGGAGGCGGCGGCCGCCTTCGGGCGGTCGTTCCAGTTGAAATCACGGAGTCACTCGAAATGAGCAAGAACACCATCATCGTCAGCGCCGAGAAGCGGTCCGAGCAGGGCAAGGGTGCGAGCCGCCGCCTGCGTCGGAACGGCCAGGTGCCCGCCATCCTCTACGGGGCGGATGCCGAGCCGGTGGCCATCGCGCTGAACCACAATGTCCTGGAGAAGCAGCTCCACAACCCGGCCTTCGCCTCCAGCATCCTCAGCATCGAGCTGGACGGGGAGAAGATCCCGGCCATCATCAAGGATCTGCAGCGCCATCCGGCCAAGCCCAAGATCGTCCACGCCGACTTCCAGCGCGTCAGCGCCAAGGAGCCCATCCGCGTGAGCGTGCCGCTGGACTTCGAGGGCGAGGAGGAGGCCCCGGGGATCAAGCTCCAGAGCGGCGTGGCCACCCACGCCCTCAACGAGGTCGAGGTCAGCTGCCTCCCCGGCGACCTGCCCGAGTCCATCCGCGTGGACATGAGCAAGCTCAAGGTGGGTGACTCCGTCCACCTCTCCGACCTGAAGCTCCCCAAGGGCGTGGAGATCATCGCCCTGACCCAGGGGGCCGACCACGACACCCAGGTCGCCGCCATCGAGGCCACCCGCGCCACCGCCACGGCGGGCGGTGTCGAGGAGGAGGAGGCCGAGGCCGCCGGCGAAGAGGGTGGCGAGGCCGAGTCCGACCAGGAAGGCGAGGAAGAGTAGTCCGGCGGCGCCGTGGCCCTGGGTCTCATCGCCGGTCTGGGCAACCCGGGTGACCGGTACGCCGGCACCCGGCACAACGCCGGCTACTGGTTCGCCGACGCCGTGGTCGCCGCCTGTGGTGGCGCCTACAAGCGGGAGGCGAAGCACAGCGCCGAGGTCGCCCGGATCTCGGTGGCCGGCCACGACCTGCGGATCGCCAGGCCGACGACCTACATGAACCACTCCGGCCAGGCGGTGGGGGCGCTGGCGCGCTTCTACCGCCTGCCGCCGGAGGCGGTGCTGGTCGCCCACGATGAACTGGACCTGCCCGCCGGGGCCGTCCGCCTGAAGACCGGCGGCGGCCACGGCGGGCACAACGGTCTGCGCGACATCATCGGGGCCCTGGGGAGTCGGGACTTCCATCGCCTGCGGCTGGGTATCGGCCACCCGGGAACCGGCGGCGACGTGGTGCGCTACGTCCTCGACCGCCCCGGCAAGGCCGAGCGCCGGGCCATCGACGAGGCGGTGGAGGCCGCCGTCGGCGAACTCGAGGCCATGGTGACCGGCGACTTCGCCAACGCCATGAACCGCCTCCACACCACCTGACACCACCACCGGAGTCCTTCCAATGGGGTTTACCTGTGGCATCGTGGGCCTGCCCAACGTGGGCAAGTCCACCCTCTTCAATGCACTCACCAGCGCCGGGATCCAGGCGGAGAACTATCCCTTCTGCACCATCGAGCCCAACGTCGGCGTGGTGCCGGTCCCCGATCCGCGGCTGGACAAGCTGGCGGAGCTGGTGAAGCCGGAGAAGGTGATCCCCACCACCCTGGAGTTCACCGATATCGCCGGCCTGGTGGCCGGGGCCTCCCAGGGCGAGGGGCTGGGCAACCAGTTCCTCGCCAACATCCGGGAGACCGACGCCATCGGCCACGTGGTCCGCTGCTTCGAGGACAGTGACGTGGTCCACGTGGGCGGCAAGGTGGACCCGGTGGGGGACATCGAGGTCATCAACACCGAGCTGGCCCTGGCGGATCTCGATACCGTCACCCGCAACCGCGAGCGCACCGCCAAGGCGGCCAAGAGCGGGGACAAGGAGGCCCAGGCGCGGCTGGCGGTGCTGGAGCGCGTGCAGGCCGCCCTGGACGAGGGGCAGCCCGTGCGGGCCCTGGGGCTTACCGACGAGGAGCGCGAGCACCTGCGGGACCTCCACCTGCTGACCATCAAGCCGACGCTCTACATCGCCAACGTCGACGAGGGCGGCTTCGAGGACAATCCCCACCTGGAGTCGGTGCGCGCCCACGCCGCCGCCGAGGGCGCCGGGGTGGTGGCGGTGTGTGCCGCCATCGAGTCGGAGATCGCCGAGCTGGATGCCGAGGAGCGCGCCGAATTCCTGGACGAGCTGGGCCAGGACGAGCCGGGGCTCAACCGCGTGATCCGGGCCGGCTACGACCTGCTGGGCCTGCAGACCTACTTCACCGCCGGCCCCAAGGAGGTCCGGGCGTGGAACACCCGCAAGGGCGCCACGGCCCCGGAGGCGGCCGCGGCCATCCACACCGACTTCCAGCGCGGCTTCATCCGGGCCGAGGTCATCAGCTACGACGACTTCGTCGAGCACGGCGGCGAGAAGGGGGCCAAGGAGGCCGGGCGGCTCCGCTCCGAGGGCAAGGACTACGTGGTCGCCGACGGCGACGTCATCCACTTCCTCTTCAACGTCTAGTTCCTTGACAGTACGGGGGCGGGCGAAGAAAATGCCCGGCTCCAAAGGGAACTTCCCCCTGGCTACGTAGCTCAGCTGGTTAGAGCACATCACTCATAATGATGGGGTCCCCTGTTCGAATCAGGGCGTAGCCACCA
>JBNJED010000016.1:0-20025 GCA_051745535.1 Pseudomonadota bacterium
CGCCGAGGCCCGTTCCATGGCCGCCGCCACCGCCGCCCGCCGCGGGGCGGTCAGGACCACGCGCTGGGCCCCCGCCGCCAGGCGGCGGGCGGCGGCGATTCCCAGCGCCGCCGACTTGCCGCGACCGCGGTCGGCGACCAGCACCACCGGCCGGCGGCGCTGGCCGGTGGCCACCCTCTCCAGGGCGGCCACGGCGGCGGCCTGGTCGGCGGTGCGGCAGTCGGGATCGGGGGGCTCCGGCTCCGGGGCCGGCGGCGGCACCGGGCGCTCGGGTGGTCGGGGGGGGGCCTCGCCCTCGGTCCAGACCGGCGTGGCCGAATCGGCGGCGATGAGGTCGGCCAGGCGCCGGAGGAAGCGCCCGCCCACCGCCTCCGGCGGCCAGGGTTCCACGGTGATCCGCTGGCGCTGGGGGTCGGGGAAGGTGGGCCATTCCGCCAGCGGCGGCCCCAGGAGCAGGAGGAGGCCGCCGGCGGCGACGGTCCCGGCCACCGCCCCCAGGGCATCGGCATCCACGCCGGCGCGCAGGTCGTAGACCACGGCGGGCCACTCCCCACCCAGGTAGTCGGTGGCCCGCTCCGGGGTCACCACCTCCGCGCCGGCCGGTGCAGCGGTCCCGACCCAGAGGGGGTTGTCGACCCCGGCCCCGGCGAGGACCGCACCGGCCTGCCGGCAGGCCCAGTCGCCACCGCCGGCCAGGACCAGGGCGCGGCGCTGGCCGGCGCGCCGGGCCTCTCCCGCCAGGCGCGCTCCCAGGTTTCGGACATCCGGTTCGGTATCGAACTCTTCCATCGGGGGAGTATCACCGGCCACTGGCGGACCCCACAAGTCGAGGTGGCGTCGGCCGGCGGGGACCACTACCTTTCGGATCGGCCCCACAGGGATGCGAGCCATGCGCGAGACGCCCCGCTTCCAGATCCACCCGGAGCCGCGACGAGTGGTCGTCGACGGCGGCCTGGCGATGAGTGAGCACGCCCTGCGGGTGGAGCAGCCTCCGGCCGCTCCGAGCTGGTATGTCCCGGCCGGGGAGGTGGATGGCCGTCTCCTGGTCGCCGCGAACCACTGCAGCTACATCCAGTGGGTGGGCGAGACCTGCTGGTTCGATCTCGTCGACGGCACCTGTCATGCCGCCTGGCTCCATCCGGACCCCCCACCGGCACTGGCCGCCCTGGGGGACCGGATCGCCTTCGACCCCTACCGGGTAACCATCTACCTCGACGGCGAGCCGGCCCTCGCCTCGACCCGGTTCATGCCACCGGCGTCGCGGGGAATCGGGCCGATTCCGGCGCCTCGATGATCAGCGCCACCCCCTCGGGGGCGATCTCGAAATGGCCGCGGGCCGACTCCCACGCCCGTTGCTGGACGTAATCATCCGCCTCCACGAAGACCTCCTGCAGGGCTCGCCCCAGGGCGGGCCGGTCGGCGGGGTCCCGCCCGGTGTTCGCCCGGAAGGCGGCCCGCGCGGCCTCGTCGCCGGCCCAGCCCTCCCGGGCAAAACCGGCCAGTAACAGCGTCCGCACCACCCCCGGCCCCAGCTCGTCCCGCAAGCGGGTCACCGCCTCCCTGGGGGACGGCTCATCGGCGATGGAGGCCGCCGCATCCTCCGGCAACAGGCGGCGCAGCGTCCGCGCACCGGCCAGGCCGTTCAGGAGATCGTCATCCACCATGCGGACATAGTCGGGGGTCGGGTCCGAGCCGGTGCGCCGGGCCAGCTGGATGAGGGCGATGGCCTCGTCCACGTAGTCGGAGAGGGTGAGGCCGCAGAGGCGGTGATCCAGGAAGTCGTGGATGAGCACCGAGGTGGGGATCACCTCCCCGGGATAGGGGGTGGCCGCGATGACCTCGGGATCGGCCTCGGTGCCGTCGAGCTTCCAGCCCCGGGCGCCGAAGGCATCATCCCACTGCGCCCGGTAGTGGAGGCCGGCGGTGACCGCGCCCTCGGCCGTCAAAGCGCCACCGCGCGGCTGGCCACCCCCTCCCGCTCCAGGGCGGCGACCAGGCCCGACGGACTCCAGCGTTCGGCGGCATAGAAGGCATGGAGCCCGCCCGGCGGCGCGGGGCGAGCCTCCACGTCCAGGCGACCCAGGGCCGTTCGGGCCGCCTCCTGAGCGGCACCAGCAGTATTCTCGGGGAAGATGAGGCAGTCGGCGGTGGCCATGGCGGTCTCTCCTGTTTATCTTACGTTCACGTAAGATCTAGACGAGAGAACGCCCCTACGCAAGCGCCGGCCTCAACCACTGCCCTCTTCGCCCCAGAGGAGGGCAGCCAGGGGCACCCGGGGGGCGAGCCGGCGGACGGGGCAGTCGGGGCAGCCCTCGGGGGTCGGGGGTCGCCGGCACTCCGCGCAGGTAGCCAGCGCCGGGCCCAGCTCGTCCAGGGCGTTGCGGGTACGCGCCACCACCTCTTCCACCTCGTCCAGACGCGCCGCCAGCCGGTCCAGCTCGGCCCGCGCGGCGGCGGTGGCGGCGGCCCCGGTGTCGGCCTCCGAGCGGGCACCGGCCAGGGCCCGGAGCCGGTCCAGCTCCACCCCCGCCCGGGTCAGCCGCACCAGGAAGGCGGCCCGCCGCTGCGCCGCCGGCCCGTAGCGCCGGGTGCCGCCGGGAGAGCGGCCAGGGGTCAGCAGGCCCTCCTCCTCGTAGAAGCGCAGGGTGCGCGGGGTGGTCTCCAGCCGGTCGGCCAGCGCCCCGATGCCCAGGGTCTCCTCCTCAGCCACGGTCCACCTCCCCGCGCAGCCGTTGCAGGCCGCGGCGCATGCGGCGGGTATGGCTGCCCTCCCAGTAGAGCCGGTCGCAGGTCGGGCACCAGCGCAGGGGGCCGGTGACATCCGCCGGTGCACGGGCGGCCACGGCCTCCGGCGGGGTCTCCAGGGGGGTGTTGCAGATCAGGCAGCGGGTGAAGGGGGCGTGGTACCAGTCGAGGTCCAGGCGGTCGGCCAGCGCCGCCGCGGCCGCCTCCGGCCGCTCCTGTTCCAGCAGGATCAGGCAGGGCCGGGCGGCGGCATGCTCGGCGATGCCGGCGTCCCGGGTCACCAGCCAGCGCCCCTCGGCACAGGCGCGGGCGACGACATCCCGGTCCGGGGCGCCGTCGGCGGCGATGGCGGTGTCGTAGCCCGCCGCCCGGAGCCAGCGGGCGAGCCCCTTGTACATCTCGTCACAGAGGAAGCGGTGGGCGGCCATTCCCCGACGATCGCGCCAGGCGGCCCCCATTGCAAGGGAGGCGGGTCCGCGTCACTCCTGGCCGAAGGGGCGGACAAACCCGATGCCGATGGCGTCCAGGCGCTCCTCGGCGCCCACGGTGTAGTCCATCCACTCGACGACGATGTCGAAGGTGTCGGAGGGGCTGACCCGGGCGCCGAAGCCGTAGGCGATGCCGTCGTTGACCTCTGTGGCACCATCCATCTTGATCTCGGTGCGCGCCGGGCCGAGCTGGGTATAGAAGTGGATGCGCTCCCACTGGCCGCCGAGCTGCAGGAAGAGGCCGGTGAAGCGCGACACCTGGAAGCCGCTCACCGTCTGCGAGGCGCCGGCCTGGAAGTCCACGGCGACGTTCTCGTTGAAGCGCTGGCCGATGCGCAGCATTAGCCCACTGGGGGAATACTGGTTGTCCGGCGCCTCGCGCTCGGCGAAGTCGAGATAGCTGCCGCCGAAGTAGGCGGGATCCCCGCCGCCGTCACCGTCCTCTCCCTCCGCGGCGGTGGCCGCCATGGGCAGGGCCAGGGCGAGAATCCCCAGGGTGCGCAGGAACTGGCGTGGCATGCCTTCTCCCCGAAAATGTCTGTACTGGTCCGCAATCTACCACGCCGCTACGGCGCCTGCACCGCCCGTGCTATCCTCGCGCCCTCCCGCAGTTGTGGAGAGGGGAATGTCCGCCGATCTGCCCGCACCCGATGCCGACGCCGCCGCCATCAGCGCCGAGCTGGTGGAGCGGATCCGCGCCGCCATTGCCGAGGCCGGCGGGGTCCTCCCCTTCCACCGCTACATGCAGATGGCGCTCTACGAGCCGGGGCTGGGCTACTACGCCGGCGGCAGCCACAAGCTGGGCGCCGGGGGCGACTTCGTCACCGCCCCGGAGATCTCGCCCTGGTTCGGCTACTGCCTGGCCCGGGAGGCGGCGCCGGTGCTGGAGACCCTGGAGGGGGGCGAGGTGCTGGAGCCCGGCGCCGGATCCGGGCGCATGGCCGCCGACGTCCTCACCGAGCTGGAGCGGCTGGGCGCGCTGCCGGCGACCTACCGGATCCTGGAGGTGAGCGCGGAGCTGCGCGACCGCCAGCAGCGGACCCTGGCCGAGCGGGTGCCCCACCTCGCCGACCGGGTGGCCTGGGTGGACGACATCCCGGCGGGCTTCCGCGGGGTCGTCCTGGCCAACGAGGTCCTCGACGCCATGCCGGTCCACCGCTTCCGGATCACCGGGAACGGGCCGGTGGAGCTGGGGGTGGCCGACTCCGACCAGGGGCTGGTCACGGCGGAGATGGGCCCGGCCGGGGAGCGACTGGCGGCGGCCATCGCCGCGGCGGAGGCGGCCGTCGGTGAACTGCCCGTGGACTACGAGTCCGAGGTGGGGCTGGCGGCCGCCGACTGGGTGGCGACCCTGGGGGAGCGGCTGGAGAGCGGGCGCGCCATCCTGGTGGACTACGGCTTCCCGCGCCACGAGTTCTACCACCCCCAGCGCGCCACCGGCACCCTCATGGGCCACTACCGCCACCACGCCCACGCCGACCCGTACCTCTACCCGGGGCTCTCGGACCTCACCGCCCACGTGGACTTCACCGCCGCGGCCGAGGCCGCCCACGGCGCCGGCCTGCAGGTGGCCGGCTTCGCCACCCAGGCCCACTACCTCATGAGCCTGGGGCTGGCCGAGGCGGCGGAGCAGGTCAATCCGGTGGACCAGCGCGCCCAGCTGGAGGCGGCCCGGGCCATGCGCACCCTCACCATGCCGGAGGAGATGGGCGAGCTGTTCAAGGTCCTGATCCTGGACCGCGGCGAACTCCCGGTCCCCGCCGGCCTGGCCCTGCGCGACATGCGCGGCCGGCTCTAGGCCACCCCACCCCCGGAGGACCCCATGGACTGGATCCAGGCCACACTTCTCGCCCTGCTGCAGGGCATCACCGAATTCCTGCCCATCTCCAGCTCCGCCCATCTCATCCTGCTGCCGATGGTGGCGGAGTGGGAGGATCAGGGGCTGGCCTTCGACGTGGCCGTCCACGTGGGCTCCCTGGCCGCCGTGGTCACCTACTTCCGGCGGGAGCTGGCGACCATGGCCCGGGACTGGTTCGCCTCGGTGGTCCAGCGGCGGACCGTGGGCGAGAGCCGCCTGGCCTGGGCGGTGCTGTGGGGGACGGTGCCGGTGGGCCTGGCGGGGCTGGTCTTCAAGGGCTTCATCGAGGGGGAGCTGCGCGGACCGCTGGTCATCGCCACCACCACGGTGGTCTTCGGCCTGGCGCTGTGGTGGGCCGACGCTCGGGGGAGCCGCCAGCGGGACGAGCACGCCCTGCGCTGGCGCGACGTCCTCATCGTCGGCCTCGCCCAGGCCATCGCCCTCATCCCCGGGACCTCCCGGTCCGGGATCACCATGACCGCCGGCCTGCTGGTGGGGCTCTCCCGGGAGGCGGCGGCACGCTTCTCCTTCCTCCTCTCCATCCCGGTGATCCTCCTCGCCGGGGGACTCAAGGGGGTGGATCTGGTCACCGCCGCCCGGCCGGTGGACTGGTCGGTCATCGCCGTGGGCACGGCGATGTCGGCGGTGAGCGCCTACCTCTGCATCGCCGCCTTCCTCGCCGTCATCCAGCGCATCGGCATGCTGCCCTTCGTGATCTACCGGCTGGTGCTGGGGGCGATCCTCTTCGCCCTCTTCGCCGGCTGATCCCCCGTTCCGGGCCGCTCAGGCCGGGGCCGCCACCAGGGCCGCCTCGAGTTCGGCGAAGCTGTGGGCCCGGCCGTCGCCCTCCACCGGATGGCCCAGCTGCCGGGCGATCTGGGTGGAGGAGAGGATCCCGCGGATGCGCGGCGCCCCCTGGGAATCATCCACCACCAGGGCGTGCTGGCGGCCGGCCTGGCGCAGGGTGGCGACGACATCCCCCACCCGGCCGTGCTCGACATCGTGGAGGCGCAGGGCCTGGAGCTCGGCGTGGGGCGTCATGACATCGGCCACGCGCAGATCCTCCCGCTTGCCGCCGTAGCGCTGGAGGAAGGTCACCGGCTTCTCGCCGAGGATGTCGGTGGCGGTGATGACGCCCACCACCTGCTCCTCGGCGTCGGTGACCAGCAGGAGCCGGACGCCGCCGCTGATCATCCGCTGCTCGGCCTCATGCAGCGAGGCGTCGGGGTAGGTGGTCAGGGCGGCTACTCGATCGAGGTCGGTCATTACCTTGGTGGCGCCGTCCTCCAGGGTGACCGGTTTCATCACCGGGCGCTCCGGGCGGCGGAAGGAGACCTCCGGGGGCAGGCCGATCATGTTCAGGGCTGCGAAGCTGCGGTCGCGACGAACCATGCCTCTTACCTCCTTTGGAGAGCCGGCATCGACTTCGGGGCAGCGGCGGCCGGCACACCACACACCCTTACCCTTCCTATAGACCAGCCAGCGGCACAAGGGAAGGGAGGGGCGCGGTGGTCCCTTCAGGCGGCTTCGATACGGCCGCCGGCGAGCCGGTAGCGGGCGTCCACGGCCGGCGCCCGCTCCGGCTCGTGGGTGATGACGAGCGCCGTCCGCCCGGCCAGCCACGGCCCCAGCCCCGCCGCCAGGGCGGCGGCGGTATCGGCGTCCAGGCCGGCGGTGGGCTCGTCCAGGACCACCCAGGCGGGGTCGTAGAGGACGACACGCGCCAGGGCCAGGCGCCGGGCCTGGCCGCCGGAGAGGCGCACGCCCCCCTCGCCCACCCAGGTATCCACCCCCAGCGGCAGCGCCCGCACCTCGTCGGCCAGGGCGGCGATGGTAAGGGCCTGCCACAGCGCCGCCTCGTCCGCCTCCGGCCGGGCGATGCGGAGGTTGCCGGCCACGGTGTCGGCGAAGAGCTCGGTGCGCTGGGTGAGCACCCCCAGCCGGGCGTGGAGGTCGCTCGAGCGCAGCCACGCCAGCGGCAACCCGCCCAGGAGGATGCGGCCGCTGTCGGGCCGTGCCAGACCGGCGATGAGGGCGGCGACGCTGGACTTGCCGCTGCCGGAGGGCCCCTCCAGGGTAGCGCTGGTCCCGGCCGGCAGGTGGAGGTCCGCCCCGTCCAGCACCGTCTGCGCGGCCGGCGACCAGCCGAAGCGGACCCCGCGCAGCTCCAGCGGCCCGTGCTCGGCGGGCGTGGCCGGCTCCGCCGGCTCCCGGGGGACGGGGGCACGGGCCACCTCGTCCAGGCGCCGTATCGCCGCCCGGGTCCGGCCGAGCTGGAACCAGGCCCCGGGCAGGGGGGTGAGCAGCTCCGCCAGGCCCAGGGCCCCCAGGACCACCAGGCCGACGCCGGGGCCGGACAGCCCGCCCGCCGTGAAGGCGGGCACGGCGAGGGCGACGGCCCCGACCACCGCCAGCTGGCCGGTGAGGGTCGCCGCCGCCGCGCCCAGCGCCTCCGCGAGCGCCAGCCGGTGCCGCCAGCGCCGGTAGTCGGCGTCCGCCTCGGCCAGCCCCGCCCCGGTGGCCTCGGTACGGCCGAAGATCCGCAGCTCCGCCAGCCCGGCGAAGGCGTCCAGGGCCCGGGTCCGCAGGCGGGCCTGCGCCTCGGCCAGGGCGACCCCGGGACGGCGGCCGCGGGCGGCGGCCAGGGCCGGTAGCAGCAGGCCGGCCGCCGCCATCCACGCCACCACCGGCCAGACCACGCCGGGGGCGTACCAGGTGCCGGCCACCGCGGCGATGGTCAAGCCCAGCAACGCCGCCACCGTGGGCCCCAGGACCCGGAGGTAGAGGTTGTCCAGCGCCTCGATGTCGGCGGTGATGCGGTTGAGCAGGTCGCCGGAGCGAAAGCGGGCGAGAAAGCGCGGCTCCAGCGGCGCCACCCGGGCGAAGAACCAGGCCCGCAGGTCGGCCAGCAGCCGCAGGACCACGGCGTGGTTGGCCAGCCGTTCCCCGTAGCGGCTCACCACCCGGGTCAGGGCGAAGAGCCGGATGAAGCCGGAGGGGACATAGACGTCCAGGGTGATCACCGCCCCGGCCGCCGCCGCGATCCCCGCCAGGCCGGTGGCGGTGATGAACCAGCCGGAGGTGGCCAACAGCCCGGTGGCGGAGACCGCCGTGGCCAGGATGAGCAGCATCCCGCCCAGCAGGCGCAGGGGGTAGCGCCGGATGAGCAGCCGGAGCCAGGGCAGCAGCTCACGCATGGCCGACCTCCTCCACCCTGCCATCGGCCACCCGGTACTGGCGCCCCAGGGCCATGAGGCGGGGATGGTGGGTGGCGATGATCACCGTGGGGCCGCCGGCCAGGGTCCGCTCCAGGCTGGCCACCAGCGCCTCCTCGCCCTCGGGGTCCAGGCCGGCGGTGGGCTCGTCCAGCAGCAGGACGGGCGCCCCCTTGAGCAGGGTCCGCGCCAGGGCGACGCGCTGCGCCTGGCCCCCGGAGAGGCCGACGCCCCCCTCGCCCACCGCGGTATCCAGCCCGTCGGGCAGCAGCCGGGCGAACTCGGCCACGCCGGCCCGTTGGGCGACGGCCTCCACATCGGCGTCGTCGGCCCCCGGCCGGCCCATCCGGATGTTCTCCCGCAGGGTATCGGCGAAGAGGTGGGTCCGCTGCCCCATCCAGGCCACCTGGCTCACCGGCTCCGGCTCGCCGTCGCCGATGCGGACCCGGCCGCCGTCGGCCGCCAGGAAGCCGGCCAGCAGCGCCAGCAGGGTGGACTTGCCGCCGCCGGAGGGGCCGGTGAGGACCACCCGGTCGCCGGGCGCCACGGTGAGATCGGCGCCCTCCAGGCCGGTACGGCCATCGGGGTAGGTTACCCGGACCCGCTGGAGGTCTACCGAGAGCCCCGGCACCGAGGGCGTCCGGCGGGCCGGCGGCAGGGCCGGGGCCGGCGTCTCCAGCAGCGGGATGAGCTCCGCCGCCGCCCCCAGGCCGTCGGCCCGGTCGTGGTAGTGGCTGGCCAGGTCCCGCAGGGGCTGGAAGAACTCCGGCGCCAGCAGGAGGATGAAGAGGCCGGCGAACAGATCCAGCTCCGGGGCCGGGCCGTACTCGATGTAGCCCAGCAGGCCGAAGCCGATGTAGATGGCCACCAGGGCGATGGCCACGGCGGCGAAGAACTCCAGCACCGCCGAGGAGAGGAAGGCCACCCGCAGGGTCTGCATGGTCCGGGCGCGGTAGTCGTCAGCCACGCGGTGGACCTCGTCGGCGGTGGCCTCGGCCCGGTTGAAGAGCCGCAGGGTGGTCAGCCCCCGGAGGCGGTCCAGAAAGTGGCCGCCGGCCCGGGCGAGGGCCGCCTGCTGACGGCGGCTGACCTCCTCCGCCCCCATGCCGACGATGGCCATGAAGACCGGGATGAGCGGGGCGGAGATGGCCAGCAACAGCGCCGCCAGCCAGTCCAGCACCGCCACCGCCGCCAGCAGGAGCAGTGGGACCCCCACCGCCAGCACCATCTGGGGCCGGAAGCGGGCGTAGTACCCCTCCAGGGCCTGGACCTGCTCCACGTAGCTCCCGGCCAGGGCCCCGGCCGGGTACTCCGCCAGCCGTACCGGCCCCAGCCGGGCGAGGTGGTCGAAGAGCTCCGCGCGGACCGCGCCGGTGATGCGGTGGGCCCCGGCCAGGCCGGCGGCATCCCGGCCCCAGCCGGCGAGGGTGCGCAGGGCCACCACGCCGACCAGAGCCAGCAGCCAGGGGGTGAGCTCGTTGATCCCCTGGCCATCGACCACCAGCCCGGTGATGACCCGGGCCAGCAGCCCCGCCTGGACCAGGGTGGCCACCCCGCCCAGGAGACCGACGGCCGCTGCCAGCCTCAGCCAGCGGCGGCCGGGGGCCTCCCGGCGGTCCAGCCACTGGCGGGGCGTGGGCGCCGGAGAGGCGGTCGGGTCGGATACCGGTTCGGCCATGGGGACCCTAGTGGTAGCCCTCTTCCAGGCTCACCTTGCCGCGGAAGACCCAGTAGGTCCACGCGGAGTAGGCGATGATCACCGGGATGACGAAGAGCACCCCGAGGATGAGGAAGAGCTGGGCATTGGGCGAGGAGGCCGCGTCCCAGATGGTGTGGTCCGGCGGCACCACGTAGGGCCACTTGCTCATGAGCAGGCCGGCGTAGGTGAAGACGAAGATGGCCATGGTGGCCAGGAAGGGCTGGCCCTCGTAGCCCTTCCGCAGGGCCTGCCAGAGCTTGCCGATGGCCAGCGCAGCCCCCAGCGGCAGCAGCCACAGCCAGGAGATCTCAAACCAGCGCTCATAGGCGCGCGGGTCGATGAGCGGGGTCACCAGGCTCACGGCGGCGAAGACCGCCACCACCCCGGCCAGCAGCCGCGGCGCCAGGCGGTAGGCCCAGGCCTGGGTCTCGCCCTCGGTCTTGAGGATGAGCCAGGTGGTGCCCAGCAGGGCGTAGCCCAGCACCAGGCCGACGCCGGTGAGGACGGTGAAGGGGGTCAGCCAGTCCAGGGCGCCGCCGGCGTAGGCCAGCCCCTCGGTCTCGAAGCCCTGGATGTAGGCGCCCACCACCGCGCCCTGGGCGAAGGCGGCCACCGCCGAGCCCAGGAAGAAGGCGCGGTTCCACAACCCCTTCGACCGCCCCGCCTTGAAGCGGAACTCGAAGGCCACGCCGCGGAAGATGAGCCCGGCGAGCATGAGGAAGACCCCGAGATAGAGCGCCGGCAGGTAGACCGAGTAGACCAGCGGGAAGGCGCCCAGCAGGCCCGTTCCCCCCAGCACCAGCCAGGTCTCGTTGCCGTCCCAGACCGGGGCGACGGAGTTCATCATGTAGTCGCGGGCCGTCTCGCCGGGGGCGAAGGGGAAGAGGATCCCTACCCCGAGATCGAAGCCGTCCAGCAGGACGTACATGAAGAGCCCGATGGCGATGATCACCGCCCAGAGTACCGTCAGATCGAGCATCGGTGGTTACCTCCTCAGTTCTGCGCGCCGGTCACGGCGTCGCTGTCGAAGGGCGTATCGCTGGCGGACAGCGGCCGCTTGGCGTGATGGGGCTCCTCCACGTGCTCCTCGGCATCGGGCCCGGAGCGGATGATGCGGGTGACGTAGTAGACCCCGGCGGTGAAGACCACGGCGTAGACCGCGATGTAGCCGATGAGGGTGGCCAGGGCCATGCCGCCGGTGAGCGAGGGCGTCACCGCCTGGGCCTGGGTCATCTCGCCGTAGACCAGCCACGGGGCGCGCCCGGTCTCGGTGGTGAACCAGCCGGCCACCACGGCGATGAAGGGCGCCGGGATGAACCAGGAGAGGCCGCGGAGGAAGGTCCGGTCGCGGTCGAGATTGCCGCGCATCCGGGTCCACAGCCCCCACAGGGCGAAGAGGATCATCAGCGTCCCCAGGCCCACCATGATGCGGAAGGCCCAGAAGGTGATCCCCACCGGCGGCCGCTCGGCGCGGGGCGCCTCGGTGACGCCGTGGACGGTGCCGTTCCACTCGTGGGTAAGGATGAGGCTCGCCAGGTGCGGGATCCCCACCTCGAAGTGGTTGGTCTCGTTCTCGCTGTCCGGGATGGCGAAGAGCAGCAGCGGCGCCCCCTGCTTGGTCTCCCAGTGGCCCTCCATCGCCGCGACCTTGGTGGGCTGGTGCTCGAAGGTGTTCAGCCCGTGGTAGTCGCCCATGAGTAGCTGCGCCGGGGCGGCGAAGAGCAGCATCCACAGGGCCATGGAGAGCGCCTTTCGGTTCATCGCCAGGGCCCGACCGCGGACCAGGTACCAGGCACTCACCCCGGCCACCACGAAGCCGGCGGTGAGCAGCGAGGCCAGGGCCATGTGGAAGAACCGCGGCACGAAGGAGGGGTTGAAGATGGCCGCGGCCCAGTCGGTGATGTGAAAGACGCCGTCCTGGATCTCGAAGCCCGCCGGCGTCTGCATCCAGGAGTTGGCCACCAGGATCCAGAAGGACGACAGGAAGGTCCCCAGGGAGACCATGAGCGCCGAGAACAGATGCGCCCCCTGGGGCACCTTGCCGCGGCCGAAGAGCAGCACCCCGAGGAAGGCCGCCTCCAGGAAGAAGGCGGTGATCACCTCGTAGGAGAGCACCGGGCCGAGGAAGTTGGCCGTGGCATAGGAGAAGTTGCTCCAGTTGGTGCCGAACTGGAAGGACATCACCAGCCCGGAGACCACTCCCATGCCGAAGACCACGGCGAAGATCTTGGTCCAGAACAGGGAGATCTGTTCGTAGATGGGATTGCCGGTCCGGTAGAGCCGCCCCTCGAGATAGGCGATGTAGGCGGCCAGGCCGATGGTGAAGACCGGGAAGATGGCGTGGAATGAGACCACGAAGGCGAACTGGATTCGCGACAGCAGAAGCGGATCGAGCTCCATTGAGACCTCCTGCGATTCGGCCACCCGTGGGCGTACCGTGACGATGGGGTTGCGCCGACCCTCCCTGCAGGGACCGTGCCGACAACGTTCGGAGGGTAGTGCGCCACCAGTGGCGGTTCTCCAGGCCCGAAAATCCCGGTCTTTTGGCGCGTGAATGACGCATTCGGCACTCGCCCGCCGCGGGCTCCCGTCAAATATGGCGGCCGATCCCGGATCCCGCAAACCGGTCCGGCCGCGCGGTCCACCGCACGGACCGGTGCCGGCGGCGGCATCTGATACACTGGGCCCATGTCCGATTTCCCCGCTGAAGCCCTGGTCCTCTACAAGGGCCGCCCCGCCGCCGTGGCCGAGCCCGGCGAGAAGATCCTCCTGCGCCTGCCCGACGGCGAGACCAAGCGGGTCCGCCCCAAGGACATCCAGCTCCTCCATCCCGGCCCGGCCGGCGACCTCGCGAAGCTCGCCACGCCGGAGGGGGACCTGGAAGGCGCGCGCGAGGTCCTGGAGGGGGAGACCGCCACCCTGGCCGACGTGGCCGACCTCGCCTTCGGCGACCACACCCCGGCCACCGCCTGGGCGGCCTGGGAGGCGGTGGCCGACGGCCTCCTCTTTACCGGCACCCCGGAGGCCGTGACCGCCATCGATGGCGAGACGGTGGCCGCCGAGCGCCAGCGACGGCAGGAGAAGGCCGAGGCCGCCGCCGCCCGCGAGGCGCTGCTGGAACGGCTGAGGAAGGGGGAGTACGCCCCCGAGGATGCCGGGGCGCTGGCGGAGATCGAGCGGGTGGCCCTGGGCACCGCCGCCCACAGCCCCCTGCTGCGGGAGCTGGACCTGGCCGAGGAGCCGGAGCCGGCCCACCGGCTGCTGCTGCGCATCGGCTACTGGCAGCCCGAACACAATCCCCATCCCAGCCGGCTCTCCGCCCCCGAGGGCGAGCCGGCCGTGGGCGTGACGCCGCCCGGGGAGAGCGAGCGCCGGGATCTCACCCACCTCACGGCGCTGGCCATCGACGACGAGGGCAACCGCGACCCCGACGACGCCATCAGCTTCGACGGCGAGTGGCTCTGGGTCCACATCGCGGACGCCGCCGCCCTGGCCGCGCCGGCCAGCGAGCTGGATCGGGCCGCCCGGGAGCGGGGGGCCACCCTCTACCTCCCCGAGGGCGTCCGGCCCATGCTCCCGGAGGCGGCCATCGACCACCTGGGGCTGGGGCTCGCCAGTGAATCCCCGGCGCTCTCCTTCGGCGTGAAGATCACCGCCGACGGCACCCTGGAGGACGTGACGGTCACCCCCAGCCGGGTCCGGGTGACGCGGCTGACCTACGCCCAGGCGGAGAACCACCTGGACGAGGAGCCGCTGGCCTCCATCCGCCGGGTGACCGACGCCTTCCGCGCCCGCCGCATCGCCGAGGGGGCGGCCATCATCCGCATCCCCGAGGTGAGCGTGAAGGTGCGCGACGGCCGGGTGGAGCTGCGCCCCCTGCCGGACCACGTCAGCCGCCAGATCGTCACCGAGGCCATGCTGGCCACCGGCGAGGCGGCGGCCCGCTTCGCCGGCAACGAGGGGATCGCCTTCCCCTACTCCACCCAGCCGCCGCCGGAGGAGCGGCCCGAGGGCGAGGACCTGGCCAGCCAGTTCGCCTTCCGCCGCCAGATGCGCCCGGCCCGGCTGCGCTCGGCCCCGGACCACCACGCCGGCGTCGGCCTGGCCGCCTACACCCAGGTCACCAGCCCCATGCGCCGCTACCTCGACCTGGTCGCCCACCAGCAGCTACGCGCCCACCTGGCCGGGATGGAGACCCTGGACCAGGAGGCGCTGCTGGAGCGGGTGGCGGCGGTGGACGCCGTCATGGGCGGGCTGCGCCGCAGCGAACGGCTCTCCAACCAGCACTGGAAGCTGGTCTGGCTCAAGCAGCAGGGCCAGTGGGAGGGCGAGGGCATCGTGGTGGAGACCGGCGAGCGCAAGGGCCGGGTCTTCCTGCCCGATCTCGCCTACGAGGCCGTCCTGCCGCTGCCCTCCGGGACCGCCCTCAACGACCGGCTCACCCTGCGCAACACCGGGGTGGATATCCCGGCGCTGGAGGCGCGCTTCTCGGTGCGCTAGAGCCCAGGGAGGCACAGCGATGATCGTCTACCCCCGCCGCGACGGCCTGATGGTCGGCCTGGCACTGCTCGCCGGCCTCCTGCTGGGCGCGTGGTCCTTCTCCGGGCCGCCGGAGGGCGTGCTCTCGGTGGACTTCGAGAACGCCACCGACCACGCCGTCCAGTCGCTGACCATCGACCACGGCAACGCCAATACCCAGGAGCGGATCCAGCTCCTCCAGATCCCGGCGCAGACCACCCGCCACGCCGTGCTCAACCACGAGCCCGGCGCGGGGTTCAACGTCACCGTGAAGTACGCCGACGGCCACACCGTGGAGTTCTGCGCCAACCGCGGGGTGGAGGGCCGGCGCCAGTCGGTGACCCTCTACCGCTGAGCGGTCTAGCGCTGGTAGGTCCCCACCAGCCGGTTCATCCCCAGGATGTGGGGCTCGACCTCCGCCAGTAGCTGCCACAGGCTCAGCCCCTCGGGGAGGTCGGTAACCCGGTCCAGGGCGATGACCCAGAAGTAGTAGCGGTGCAGCCCGTGGCCGGCCGGCGGCATGGGGCCGTTGTAGCCGATGTTGCCGGCGTCGTTGATACCGGCCGTGCCGAGGGTGGTCGCCTCCTCCAGGGAGGTGACGTCGGCGGGCAGGTTGTAGAGCGCCCAGTGGACGAAGCCGTAGGTCCCGTTGGGGGAGACCAGCGGGGCATCGGGGTCGTGGCAGACCACGGCGAAACCGGCGGCCCCCGCCGGGGCATCCGACCACTTCAGGACCGGGGAGCGGTCCTCGCCCTCGCCGCTGTGGCGGGTGGGGATGACATCGCCGTTGCCGAAGGCGGGGCTGGTCAGGGTCATGTCGCAGGGTGCGAAGGGCATGGTCGCCTCCTCGGGTTGCCGGGGAATGGTCCCCCGAGTATGGGACCGGGCGGGCGGGGTACGCCAATCGCATTGACGCGGCACCGACAGGATTTTACCTTCTCCGACCCCGCCGCGCCCGGCGGCCTCCATCCGCGACAGAGTGAGAGAAGCCATGCGTATCGTCCTCCTCGGTGCACCCGGTTCCGGCAAGGGGACCCAGGCCAAGATGCTGATGGACCACTACGGCATCCCCCAGGTCTCCACCGGCGACCTGCTGCGCGCGGCCGTCTCCGCCGGCACTGCGCTGGGCCAGAAGGCCAAGGCGGCCATGGACGCCGGCGAGCTGGTCTCCGACGACATCGTCCTGGGCATGATCCAGGAGCGGCTGCAGGAGGACGACGCAGCCAACGGCTTCATCCTCGACGGCTTCCCGCGCAACCCGGCCCAGGCCGAGGCGCTGGATCCCATGCTGGAGAAGATGGGCCAGCCGCTGGACGCCGCCGTGCAGATCGATGTCGACATGGACCTGCTCATGAAGCGGATCCTCGGCCGCCGCACCTGCGCGGGCTGCGGCGCGGTCTTCAACGTCTACACCCATCCGCCCAAGGAAGAGGGCGTCTGCGACTACTGCGGCGGCGAGCTCACCCAGCGCGGCGACGACAACGAGGAGACCGTCCGCAACCGCCTGGAGGTCTACGAGCAGGAGACCGCCCCGCTGGTGGACTACTACCGCGGCAAGGGCCTGCTCCACACCGTCAACGGCGTGGGCGAGGTGGACGAGATCTTCGCCGCCATCACCCAGACCCTGGACGGCCTCGGCAAGGGCTAATCCTTCGGGCGGGCCGCCTCCAGCAGGTCCCGGAAGTCCTGTAGCGGCACCACCTGATAGCTGCACCCCGCCGGCAGATCCCCGCCGGCGCGCACCATGGCCACCGACGGGTAGTCGCGGCAGAGCTGCGGCCGCCGGTCGTGGATGGTGCAGCGGCCATCTTCCCCCAGGTTGTCGCAGGTAAAGCGCAGCTCCCCGCGCCCGTTGCGATCCACCGGGCGGAACATGGCGTAGTCCGGGTCCCGGCGCACCAGCCGCCGGAAGGCGCGGCGGCTCTTCACCGGCCTCCCGCCACTGACCAGCAGCACCTGCGCGCAGCAGGCCCCGCACTGGTTGCACTCCCCGGCGATGGTCAGGTTGGCATCCGCCTTGCGATTGCGTCGGCGGCGCCGCCAGCGGCGGAACATGGCTCCCCCCGAATGATTCGAATCGGTCCCGTCCGGGACCCGTCACGCGCCCTGCACGAGCGACCGCCCGTTGCTAGAATGCCGGTTCCAATCGCGCAAGGGGAAGGGACCATGGCCGACCACTACGACCTCATCGCCATCGGCGCCGGCAGCGGCGGGCTCTCCGTGGCCGAGCGCGCCGCCGCCCACGGCGCCCGGGTCGCCATCGTCGAGGAGGGCGCCCTGGGCGGGACCTGCGTCAACGTCGGCTGCGTCCCCAAGAAGGTCATGTGGTACGGCGCCGAGATCGCCACCGCCCTCCACGACGCCCCCGGCTACGGCTTCAGCCTGGACGGCTGGCGCTTCGACTGGGCCACCCTGAAGGCCGCCCGGGAGAAGCTCATCGAGGGGATCACCGGCTTCTACGGCAACTGGATGGCCGACAACCACATCGACCACCTCCAGGGCCACGCCCGCTTCGTGGACGCCAAGACCGTGGACGTCGGCGGCACCCACTACACCGCCGACCACATCGCCGTCTGCCCCGGCGGCGAGCCCATGGTCCCCGACGTCCCCGGCGCGGAACTCGGCATCACCTCCGACGGCTTCTTCGAGCTGGAGAGCCTGCCCCACAACGTCGCCGTGGTCGGCGGCGGCTACATCGGCGTGGAGCTGGCCGGCGTCCTCAACGCCCTGGGCTGTCACGTCCGGCTGGTCCTGCGCAAGGACCGGCTGCTGCCCACCTTCGACTCCCTCGTCCGCGAGGGGCTCATGGAGGCCATGGCCGACGCCGGGATCACCGTGGTCCCCCAGGCGCCGGTGCAGGGCCTGGCGAAGGACGACGAGGGCCGCCTGCGCCTGGACTGCGCCGACGGCCTCTGCTTCCACGGCCTGGACCACGTGATCTGGGCCACCGGCCGCCGCCCGCGCACCGCCGGGCTGGAGCCGGAGAAGGCGGGCCTCAAGCCCGATCCCGCCGGCTTCATCCGCACCGACGAGTACCAGGAGACCGGCGTCCCCGGGATCTACGCCGTGGGCGACGCCACCGGCCGCGCCCCGCTGACGCCGGTGGCCATCGCCGCCGGCCGCCGGCTGGGGGACCGCCTCTTCGGCGGCCAGCCCGACCGCCACCTGGACTACCAGAACATCCCGACGGTGGTCTTCAGCCATCCGCCGGCGGGTACGGTGGGGCTCACCGAGGGGCAGGCGCGGGAGATCCACGGCGATGCCGTGCACATCTACCAGACCCGCTTCACCAGCCTCTACCACAGCTTCACCGACCGCGACGAGAAGACCGCCATGAAGCTGGTCTGCGTGGGCAACGACGAGCGCATCGTCGGCTGCCACATGCTGGGCAAGGGGGTGGACGAGATGCTCCAGGGCTTCGCCGTGGCCATCCGCATGGGCGCCACCAAGCGCGACTTCGACGACACCGTGGCGCTGCACCCCACCAGCGCCGAGGAGCTGGTCACCCTCCGCTGAGCAGCTCCTGGCGCAGGGTGGCCAGCACGGCGGCGGCGTCCGGGCGCACCCCGCGCCAGATCCGGAAGGACTCCGCCGCCTGGCCCACCAGCATCCCCAGCCCGTCGGCCAGCTCGGCGGCTCCCCGCGTAGCGGCCCAGCCCAGGAAGGCGGTGGGCTCGGCGCCGTACATCATGTCGTAGACCCGGGTGTCCTCGCCCACGGCCGCATCCGGCAGGTCCGGCACCTCCGCGGCCAGGCTGGCGGCGGTGGCGTTGATGATGATGTCGAAGGGCCCCTGCGCCGCCGGCAGACCGCCCCCCTCCACCGGCCCCAGGTGGCGGAAGTGGTCCACCAGCTCCCGGGCCCGGTCCGGCGTCCGGTTGACCACCAGCAGCCGCGCCGGCCCCGCCTCCAGCAGGGGGGCGATGACGCCGCGCGCCGCGCCCCCGGCGCCCACCAGCAGGATTGAGGCGCCGGTCAGGGGCCAGCCCAGGTTCTCGGTGAGGTCGGCCACCAGCCCGGCGCCATCGGTGTTGTCGCCGGCCAGCCGGTCGCCGTCCAGGGAGAGGGTGTTCACCGCCCCGGCCAGGCGCGCCCGGTCGCTCAGCTCGTCGGCCAGGGCGAAGGCCCGCTCCTTCAGCGGCACGGTGATGTTGGCGCCGCGCCCGCCCGAGGCGCGGAAGTTCCCCAGCGCCTGGGCCAGCCCGCCCTGGTCCACCTGGATGGCCTCGTAGCTCAGCGGCTGACCGGTCTGCTCGGCGAAGAGGGTGTGGATCCGGGGGGAGAGGCTATGGCCCACCGGATCGCCCATGACCGCGTAACGGTCGGGGTCGGGGCGAAAGTCGAAGGGGTCCTGGCTCATGGCGTCATCCGGCGATTGCGTGGGGCCCGCGGGGCGGGCGAACGGGGCCAGTCTGCCACCGCCGGGCGGCGGGGCCAATCGGGTCGGTGAGGGAGGTTGACACCGGGCCGGGGTGGCGCAATACTAAATGCAAATCGTTGTCATTCGTGAGGGCGCGCCGATGTACGTCTGCCTCTGCCAGGGAATCACCGACAAGCAGATCCACGCCGAAGTGGAGCGTGGCGCCGACACCTGGAAGGAGGTTCGCGAGAACCTCGGGGTGGCCAAGCAGTGCGGCCGCTGCGGTCAGTGCGCCAAGGGCATCGTCCGCGAGGCGGTGGCCGAGAAGCACGCGGTTGCAACCCTGCCTCTGGCCATCTAGCCTGAACCCCGTACCGCGCCACCCCGGCGCTCAGGCAGTCAGGAGAGTCCCGCATGAAGGGCGACAGCAAGGTTCTCGAACACCTCAACCGCATCCTCACCAACGAGCTCACTTCCATCAACCAGTACTTCCTCCACGCGCGGATGTACCGCAACTGGGGGCTCGATAAGCTCGACGAGAAGGAGTACGGCGAGTCCATCGACGAAATGAAGCACGCCGACCAGCTCATCGAGCGGATCCTCTTCCTGGAGGGCGTGCCCAATCTCCAAGACCTGGGCAAGCTCATGATCGGCGAGGAGACCGAGGAGATGCTGCGCTGCGACCTCCGCCTGGAGGAGAAGGCCGTCCCCGACCTCCGCGCCGCCATCGCCCATTGCGAGTCCGTGGAGGACTACGTCAGCCGCGACATCCTCACCTCCATCCTGGAGAGCGAGGAGGAGCACATCGACTGGCTGGAGACCCAGCTGGACCTCCTCAAGAAGATGGGCAAGGAGAACTACCTCCAGTCCCAGGCCGGCTGAGCGGCTCCCCTTACCCTGCCTCCGTCGTTCCGGGCCGTGCACAGCACGGACCCGGAACCTCGAGAAAAGGCCCGTACGGCCAGTCCCCAGGCAGCTCCGTTCTCGAGATTCCCGCCTTCGCGGGAATGACAGGGGTACTATCCCCTCAGCCCTCTTCCGAAAGCCACCGCGCCACATCCATGGCGTGGTAGGTGAGGATCCCGTCCGCGCCGGCGCGCTTGCAGCCGGTGAGCGCCTCCAGCACCACCGCCCGCTCGTCC
>JBNJED010000017.1:0-19903 GCA_051745535.1 Pseudomonadota bacterium
TCCAGGGCGTGGAGGGCCCGCCGGGCGGATTCACCGGAGAAGACCACCAGGGTGCGGTCGTTGGCCCGGATGGTCGCCCGTTCCAGGCGCCGGTCGCGCTCGTTGCGCCACGGCGGCGCCACCACCTGCAGTCGGGCCCGGACGGCGCGGGGCGAGGGGTCCCGGTCCATCTCGAAGGTGAGGTGGACGCGGTTGCCGGCCCCGGCCGTGAAGACGGCGCGGCCGAACTCGGGGATCCGCTGGGTCAGCCGGCAGGCCATGCGATCGCCGCTCACCGACCAGCGCGCCTCGTGCAGGGAGGCACGGAAGTCCCGTACCCCCTCGGCAGGGGCCGCGGTGGCCGCCAGGAGGACGGCCAGGCTGAGCAGCGATGTGATGATCGGACGCATAGACGATACCCGGGCCGCACCGGTGACCCTTCCGGTCTGATTAGCGGCCGGCCGCCGGCGAACTTGAGGGGAACCCCTCCGTCGCCGGCGGGCTTCCCCTACTTGCCCTTCTTCTTGGACCGCCGCAGGCGGGAGAGCAGCCGCCGGGCCAGCTCGCCGAAGAGCTCGGTCTGGGTCGGGTGGGGATGGATGGCCTCGGCCACCTGCTCCAGGGTCATGCGACCGCTGACCATCATCACCGCCTCGCCGATGAGGGTATCGGTGTGGTCGGCCAGGAGGTGGACGCCGACGATGCGGTGGGTCGCCTTGTCGGCCACCAGCTTGATGAGGCCGACCTCCTCGCCGGTAATCATCGCCTTGGCGTCGATGTTGATGGGGGTCTTCACCTCCACCGCGTCGATGCCGGCGGCCTTGGCCTGCTCCGCCGAGAGGCCGACGAAGCCGGCCTCCGGCCGGGTGAAGATCACCCCGGAATCCATGGCCTGGTCGTAGCGGGCATCCTCGCCAACGAGGTTGTGCGCCGCCACGCGGCCCTGCTGGCCGGCGGTGTGGGCGAGCATGAGGCCGCCGATGACATCGCCCACGGCGAAGATGTGGTCGACGCTGGTACGGCAGCGGGCATCGGCCTTGATGACGCCCTCCTCCACCTGCACGCCGGCGTTGTCCAGCGCCAGCGGCTCCAGGTCGGGCCGCTTGCCGGTGGCCAGGATGACGTAGTCGCAGGCCGTGGAGGACTCGTTACCCTCGGCATCGGCCCAGGTCAGGGTCATGTTGCCGGGCTCGCCCTGGATCCCGGTGACCTTCACCGAGGTCTGCAGGGTGAGATTGGGCTCGTCATTGAGGGCGGCGGTGAGCTGCTTGGCCACCTCGGCCTCCACCTCGGCCAGGACCCGGTCCTGGCCCTCCACCAGGGTCACCTCGGCACCGAAGTCGGCGAAGATCTGCGCCATCTCCATGCCGATGGCGCCGCCACCGACCACCCCCAGCCGCTTGGGCGGCTCGGGCAGGGACCAGACGGTGTCCGAGGTGCGCACACCGCCGGACTCCAACCCCTCGTGGGCGCCCGGGATGGGCGGCACGAAGGGCGGCGCCCCGGTGGCGACGACCGCCGCGCCGAAGGTCACCGTGCGACCGTCGGAGGCATCGCCGGCGGGGGACCGGTTGTGAGGATCAGTACTGTTGCCGGAGGTATCGATGAAGAGCCGGTGGTCGGTCTCGAAGCTGCCCAGCCCCTGGATGACGTCGACCTTCACGCCCTTGTCGGTCTTGAGCGCCATGCCGCCGCGCTCCTCCAGGACGTTACGGCGGTGGGACTCGAGCTGCTCCCAGTCCAGGCTGGCGTTGTCGGTGCCGCGGATCCCCAGCAGGCCATCGTGGGCGCGGTCGCGCATGCGATCCGCCGCCGCACGCCAGGCCTTGGAGGGGATGCAGCCGCGCCACAGGCACTCGCCGCCCGGGTAGGGGGCGTCGTTAACCATGGCGACCTTGAGACCGTGGCCGGCCAGGTCGCGGGCGCAGTCCTCGCCGCCGGGGCCGCCGCCGATGACCACGACGTCGTAATCCCAGTCCCCCTCGGGGATGGCGGGGCCGGTGGGGCCCATCCACTCCGTGGGGTTCTCGATGATCCCCTTGAGCTCGCCGAGGTACTCCGCCACCTGGGCGCCGTTGATGACGCGGTGGTCGGCGGTGATGGTCAGCGGCATGCCCTCGTCGCCGGCGGCGGCGATGGCCAGGATCCCGGCGGTCCCCGGGGTGGGGATGGCGGTGAACCACTCCACCCCGAGCATGCCCATGTTGGAGACCATGAAGGTGGGGTTGGCGTACTCCTCCGGGGCGAGCCGGCGCTTGCGGGCGCGGTTGACCAGATCCCCCCAGGACTCGTTGAGCTCCTCCAGGGAGCGCGACTCGCAGCCGCGCAGGACCGGGACCACCAGGCCGCCGCCGTCGGCGGAGACGGCCATGCCGATATCCACCTGGTCCCGCTCCACCAGCTTGTCCACCGGCTGGTAGGCCCAGTTCATGGCCGGGTGCTTCTGCATGGCCAGGGCGCACGCCTTGGCGATGGCCACGGTGACCGAGACGCCGTGGGCCTTGGCCGCCTTGATGAGGGCGTCCGGCCTGGCGCGGAGGGTGACCTCGAAGGTCGGCATGGTCAGGGAGGCGGTCATGGAGTGGCTCACCGCCTTCTCCATGGCCGTCATGTTGCGACCGTCCCCGGGGACCTGGATCTCCGGCATGACGTGGGCCGGTACCTGCTCGGCGGTCTCGGTGGGCCGCGCCACCGGCTGGGCGTTGCGCACGTCCTCGGCGGTGATGACGCCGTCGGGGCCGGTCCCCTTGAGGTTGTTCAGGTTCACGCCCTGGGAGGCGGCGATCTTCCGCGCGTAGGGGGTCGCCTGCTTGTTCTCGGGGCGCGGGGCCGGGGTGACATCGGCCTCGTCGCCGGAACCGGCCGCGGGCGCGGCCGCCGGGGCGGCGGGGGCGGCCGGCCGGGTGTCGCCGCCGCCGTGGGCCTCGCTGCCCCCGGTCGAGGCACCACCGCCGGAGACGGCCACGCCCTCGTAGATCACCTGGTCGGCGCTATCCACCAGGAAGGCGATGGGCTCGCCCACCGGGATCACCGAGTCCACCTCGGCCCGGGGGCCGGAGAGGTAGCCCTCCCGGAAGACCTCCACGTCCATGATCGCCTTGTCGGTCTCCACCGTGGCGACCACGGTACCGCGCTCGATGGGCTCGCCCAGCTCCTTCTCCCAGCTGACCACGGTGCCCTCGGTCATGGTGTCCGAGAGCTGCGGCATCTTGATGGTGTGGGAGGCATCGGCCGGGGCGGCCGGGGCCGGCTCCGCCGCGGCGGGGGCCGCCTCCTCGCCACCACCGGCGGCCGGCGCCTCGGCGTCGGCACCGGCGACTTCCTCGGCACTGGCGACGATGTAGGCGATGGCCTCGCCCACGGCGACGGTGGCGTCCACCGGCGCGACGGGGCCGGAGAGGTAGCCCTCCCGGAAGACCTCCACGTCCATGATCGCCTTGTCGGTCTCCACCGTGGCGACCACGTCACCCCGGGTGATGGGATCCCCGACATTCTTTTCCCAGCTGACCACGGTGCCCTCGGTCATGGTATCCGAGAGCTGGGGCATCTTCACGGTATAGGGTTCGGCCATGGCTAGTCCCGCTACGTTGGAGGTTCCGAGGGCCGCCGGGCGGCGGCCGTTTCCGGGGCGCGCGCCCCCGCGCCCGAGGGGTCGCGATCAGCCCTTGCCGAAGAGCTGGCGGACGGCGGTCACCACATCCGCCGCACCCGGCACCACGGCCTTCTCCAGGGTGCGGCTGTAGGGCATGGGGACGTTGCGCGCCGATACGCGCCGGGGCGGGCCGTCGAGCTCGAAGAAGCACTCCTCGTTGATCACGGCGGCCACCTCGGAGCCGACGCCGCAGGCGGGCTCGGCCTCCTCCACCACCACCGCCTTGTGGGTCCGCGAGACGGACTCGCGGATCCCCTGGCGGTCCAGCGGGGAGAGGGCGTAGAGGTCGACCACCTCCGCCTCGATACCGTCCTCGCGGGAGAGGACCTCGGCGGCCTCCAGGGCCCAGTGGACGGAGATGTTGTAGCCGAACAGGGTCACGTCGCGACCCTGGCGCGCCACCTCGGAGCCCTCCAGGGGGGTGAAGAACTCGTCGTCCGAGACCTCGCCCTTGAGGTTGTACATGAGCTCGTGCTCGTTGATGAAGACGGGGTCGTCACAGCGCACCGCCGACTTCAGCAGCCCGTAGGCCTGGCGCGGATTGGAGGGGGTGACCACACGCATCCCGGCGATGCCCATGAAGACCTTCTCCATGCGCGCCGAGTGCTGGCCGGCCAGCTGGTGGGCCACGCCGCCCGGGGAGCGGATGACGCAGGGGGCGGTGAGCTGCCCGCCGGACATGTAGCGCACCTTGGCGGCGGAGTTGAACATCTGGTCCATGGCCAGCCAGGCGAAGTTCACCGACATGATCTCGATGATGGGCCGGGCGCCGATGAAGGAGGCGCCGATGCCGAGGCCGGTATAGCCGTTCTCGGAGATCGGGGTGTCGATGACCCGATCGGCGCCGTACTTGTCGTAGAGCCCCTGGGTGGCCTTGTAGGTCCCGCCCATCACGCCCACGTCCTCGCCCATGCAGAAGACCAGGGGATCGCGGCTCATCTCTTCGTCGTGGGCGCGGCGCAGCGCGTCCCACATCATCATCTCGCTCATCAGCGGGCCCCTCCCTTCACGTACGGGTCGTTCTCGGCGAACACGTAGCGCTCCACCTCCGCCGGGTCCGGCTCCGGCGACTGCTCGGCGTAGGGCACCACCTCGTTCTCCAGGTAATCCAGGATCTCGGTGTCCATGGCCTTGTAGTCGTCCTCGGTGAGTTCACCGGCCTCGATGAGGCGGTCCCGCAGGGTGATGATCGGGTCCCGCGTGCTCCAGCGGCGCTCCTCCTCCTTCTCGCGATAGGCGTTGGAGTCGGACATGGAGTGGCCGCGATAGCGGTAGGTCAGCAACTCCAGGAAATACGGCCCGTTGCCGCCGCGGACGTGATCCACGGCCTTCTGGGCGGCCGCGTGGACCGTCTCCACATCCTGGCCGTCCACCTGGTCGGCCTCGATACCGTAGCCGCAGACCCGCTTGTACTGGTCGATGACGGCGGTGGAGCGATCGATACGGGTCCCGATGCCGTAGAGGTTGTTCTCGCAGACGTAGATCACCGGCAGCTTCCACAGGGCAGCCATGTTCATGGACTCGTGGAAGGTGCCCTGGTTGTTGGCGGCATCGCCCAGGAAGCAGAGGACCACGTCGTCACCGCCCTTGAGCTTGACGGTCTTGGCCATGCCGGCGGCCAGCGGGAAGGGGCCGCCGACCAGGGCGTAACCACCCATGAAGCGGTTCTCCACATCGAAGATGTGCATGGAGCCGCCGCGACCCTTGCTGGAGCCGCCCTCCTTGCCGAAGAGCTCCGCCATGATCTCCTTGGGGTCGGCCCCGGCGAGGATGGCGTGCACGTGGTCGCGATAGCCGGTGATGACGTAGTCCTGACCCGGCCGGGCCGCCTCCATCACGCCGTGGGCGCAGGCCTCCTGGCCGGGGTAGAGATGGAGGAATCCTCCGATGCGCCGCTCCACATAGGCCTCGTAGCAGCGCTCCTCGAAGCGCCGCGCCAGGAGCATGGAGCGCAGCAGGCGTTTCTTGTCCGCGGTGTCCATGGGGGCACCCCTCATTCTGGCAAACCGGACCCGGGACACGCAGGGCCATCGCAGGCCGGACCCCGGGAAGATGCAAGCCGCGGATCATCGGCATTTTCACCACCAAGGTCAAGAATTCCCGCGGATGCACTTTTCGGGGCGAGAACAAGTTCGCGTTCCCTCCGTTCTGATCTTGAAGGGCCCTGTCGGGGAGAGGTAGGGGGTACACGGGGACGCGAGGAGCGTTCCGGACCCTCCCCGGGGATACTCCCGCCACGTAGAATGGCCACCAGTAAACGAAGGAGGCGAAGATGGCGAGCGACGACGGCTACCGCATCGAACACGACAGCATGGGCGAGGTCCCGGTCCCTGCCCGGGCGCTCTGGGGCGCCTCCACCCAGCGGGCGGTGGAGAACTTCCCCATCAGCGGCCAGCCCCTGCCGCCGGCCCTCATCCACGCCCTGGGCCACATCAAGGCCGCCTGCGCCACCGCCGCCGCCGAGCTGGGGGCACTGGACACCCCGCGGGCCGAGGCCATCATCGCCGCCGCCCGCCGCGTGGCCGTCGGCGAATTCGACGACCACTTCCCGGTGGATACCTTCCAGACCGGCTCCGGCACCAGCTCCAACATGAACGCCAACGAGGTCATCGCCCGGGTGGCCAGCGAGGCCAGCGGCCTCACCATCCACCCCAATGACCACGTCAATGTCGGCCAGTCCTCCAACGACGTCTTCCCCTCTGCCGTCCAGGTGGCGGCGGCACTGACCATCGCCGGCGAGCTCGAGCCCGCCCTGGTCCACCTGGCCGGGGCGCTGGAGGCGCGCGCGGCGGAGCTGGCCGACGTGGTCAAGACCGGGCGGACCCATCTCATGGACGCCATGCCGGTGACCCTGGGCCAGGAGATCACCACCTGGGCCCGGCAGGTGGAGACCGCCCGCCAGCGCCTGACCGAGTCCGCCCCGCGCCTGGCTGACCTCCCCCTGGGGGGCACCGCGGTGGGCACCGGCGTGAATGCCCCGGCCGGCTTCGGTGCGCGCACCGCCGCCGCCCTGAGCGCGGAAACCGGCCACGACTTCACCGCCCAGGACCACCCCTTCGTGGGGATCAGCGCCCCGGACGTCGCCGCCGAGGTCAGCGGCCAGATGAAGGCCGCCGCCACCGGGATCATGAAGGTCGCCAACGACCTGCGCTGGATGAACTCCGGCCCCCTGGCCGGCCTGGCGGAGATCACCCTGCCGGCCCTGCAGCCCGGCTCCTCCATCATGCCGGGCAAGGTGAACCCGGTGATCCCGGAGGCCGCCGCCCAGGTCTGCGCCCAGGTCATCGGCAACGACGCCGCCGTGACCACCGCCGTCCAGTCGGGCAACTTCCAGCTCAACGTCATGCTGCCGCTCATCGGCCGCAACCTGGTGGAATCGGCGAGCCTGCTGGCCGGCGCCAGCAACGCCCTGGCCGACAAGGCGGTGGCCGGCTTCCACGTGAACCGCCAGAACCTGGAGCAGGCGCTGGCGCGCAATCCCGTCCTGGTCACCGCGCTCAACCCGGTCATCGGCTACGAGAAGGGCGCGCTCATCGCCAAGCGGGCCCAGGCCGAGGGCCGCTCGGTGCTGGAGGTGGCACGGGAGGAGACCGACCTGGACGAGGCCGAGCTGCGCCGGCTGCTGGACCCGGCGGGCCTCACCGGCCACGACCCCGACCAGGCGCCGGTGTAGGGGGAACCATGGAGACGAGTCCGCAGCGCCTCACCCTGCCCCGCCCCGACGACTGGCACCTCCACCTGCGCGACGGCGCCATCCTCAAGGCGGTGGCCGGCCACACGGCCGCCACCTTCGCCCGGGCCATCATCATGCCCAACCTCCAACCGCCGGTGACCACCACCGCCCTGGCGGCGGAGTACCGGGAGCGGATCCTCGCCGCCCTGCCGGCGGGCAGCGACTTCCAGCCGCTGATGACGCTCTACCTCACCGACAACACCGAGCCGGCGGAGATCGACCGCGCCGTGGACAGCGGGCTGGTCTTCGGCGTCAAACTCTATCCCGCGGGGGCGACCACCCACTCGGATGCCGGCGTCACCGACCTGGCCGCCCTGACGCCGACGCTGGAGCGCATGGCCGAGCGCGGCCTGCCGCTGCTCATCCACGGCGAGGTCACCGACCCGGAGGTGGACATCTTCGACCGCGAGGCGGTCTTCATCGAGCGGGTCCTCATCCCGCTACGGGCGCGAGTGCCGGCACTGCGCATCGTGCTGGAGCACATCACCACCCGGCAGGCGGCGGAGTGGGTGCGGGCGGCCGACGACGGCGTGGCCGCCACCATCACGCCCCAGCACCTGCTCCACAACCGCAACGACCTGCTGGTGGGCGGGATCCGGCCCCACCGCTACTGCCTGCCCATCCTCAAGCGCGAGGAGCACCGCCGGGCCGTGGTCGCCGCCGCCACCTCCGGCTCGCCGCGGTTCTTCGCCGGCACCGACAGCGCGCCGCATCCGCGCGGGGCCAAGGAGAGCGCCTGCGGCTGCGCCGGGATCTACTCCGCCCCGCTGGCGCTATCCCTCTACGCCGAGGCCTTCGAGGCCGCCGGCGCCCTGGACCGCCTGGGGAACTTCGTGGGGGGATTCGGGGCCGACTTCTACCGCCTGCCCCGGAACCGGGAGACGGTGGAGCTGGTCCGGGAGCCGTGGACGGCGCCGGCGGCCTACCCCGCCGGGGAGGAGACCATCGTCCCCCTGCGCGCCGGCGAGGGCCTGAACTGGCGGCTCGAGGATCCGGCCGGGGAACGCTGAACGGGCCGGCCTCAATCGGCGCGGGTGACGGTGTAGCCCGCCGCCTCCAGGCGCTCCAGCACAACGGGGACGTGGGCGGCGTGCAGGACCGCCAGGGGACGCCCGCCTGCCCCCAGTCGAGAGGCCAGCCGCGCCGCCATGCGCTGCCCCCGCGCGGCCATGACCCGCTCCCGGAAGGCGTCCGCCACCTCCGCATCCGCCCCGGCCACCAGCGCCCCGTACTCCCGGGCCACGGCCTCGAGATCCCCCGCCCGCCACGCCGCCTCCTGGCGCGCCTGCCATTCGGCCAGCCGGGGGCGGAAATCAGCCAGGTGGGCGATGAGGCCGACCTGGTCGGCGACGGGCAGGTCGGAGAGTGCGACGATGCGTTCGGCGGCGCTCTCCAGGCCGCGCACCGGCAGACGGTCGCGGCGGGCACGCTGGACCAGGGGCAGGACCGGCCCGGCCGGCTCGGCCCCGGCGGGCGTGGCCAGGGCCAGGATCACCGCCCAGGGGCGCAGCTGCGCCAGCTCTTCCCGGGAGAGGCCGCCCCCCTCCAGGGCGCGGGCCGTTCGCGCAAAGAGCTCCAGGCCCAGCTGGTCACGCAGGTCCGAGCCGGGCGGCTGCCGGCGCTCGGCGGCCACCCGGCGGTGGGCGGTCCCGTCCGGCCGGACCCCGACCACCAGGGCGTCGGCCCGGCCCAGGGCCGCCTCCACCCGCGCAGGGGTCCGCCGGTCCCGGGGATCGGCCGACGGCAGGCTGGCGTAGACCCAGCCAGCGGTCTCCCCCGCCGGGTCCGCCACGGTGAAGAGCAGCCCCGGCCGTGCCACCGCCAGTGCGGGGAGCAGGAAGAGGAGGAAGGCCAGGCTGCAGCGGGGCATGAATAACCTCGAGGGTGGCCTTTCGGGGCGCCGGAGGGCTGCTAGAATACGCGTTTTACCAACCTTGGGGCGAGACATGCTGGACCGGGAATTCTGGAAGAGCGCGCGGGTACCCGTCGCGCGGGTATTCATCGTGGCCGTGGTGCTCTACAGCTTCGTCTGGCAGCGCATCGAGGTGCCGCCGCTGACCTCCGCGCTCAGCCTGGCGGGCATCGGCCTGGCGGTGATCGGCGTTCTGATTCGCGGTCTGGCCGCCGGCTATCTGCACAAGAACCAGGAGCTGGCCACCGACGGCATCTACGCTCTGGCCCGCCACCCCCTCTACCTGGGCTCCAGCCTCATCGCCCTGGGGCTGATGCTGGTCATCCGCGACCCGCTGGTGGCCGTGGCGCTGGTGGTGGTCATGGTGATCACCTACCTCCCCACCATCGCCAGCGAGGAGGCCAAGATGGCCCACCGCTTCCCCGAGGCGTGGCCCGGCTACCGCGACTCCACCCCCCGGGTCCTGCCCCGCATCGACCGCATCGGACGGCTCGCCCGGGGCGGCTGGAACGCGGCCCAGTGGCGCCACAACGCCGAGTACAACGCACCGCTGGCGGTCATCGCCGTGCTCGTCGCCCTCCAGCTCTACCGCCTGTTCGTCCAGTGATGGACCCGACCACCCGCTTCCGTGGCTACCTCCCCGTCGTGGTGGACGTGGAGACCGCCGGCTTCAACCCCCAGGGCGATGCCCTGCTGGAGCTGGCGGCCGTCCCCGTGGTCCCCGGCGAGGACGGCTGGCACCCCGGGGCCATCCACGAGGTGGCGGTGGCGCCCTTCCCCGGCGCCAACCTGGAGGAATCGGCCCTGAAGTTCACCGGGATCGATCCGGAGGACCCGCTGCGCGGCGCCCTGCCGGAGATGGAGGCGCTCACCGAGGTGCTGAATCCCGTCCGCCGGGCGGTGGCCGACCACGACTGCAAGCGCGCCATCCTGGTGGGCCACAACGCCGCCTTCGACCACGCCTTCCTGAATGCGGCGGTGAACCGCACCGGCTTCAAGCGCAACCCCTTCCACCCCTTCTCCAGCTTCGATACCGCGACCCTGGCCGGCCTGGCCTACGGCCACACCGTCCTCGCCCGGGCCATGGAGCGCGCCGGACTGGATTGGGACGAGGCCCGCGCCCACTCCGCCGCCTACGACGCCGAGCGCACCGCCGCCCTGTTCGCGACCATCGTGAACACCTGGGACCACTACATCGGCATCCCCGACGGGCTCTAGAACCAAAAAAGGCGCCCCCATCCGTGATGGGCAGGCGCCATAGCGAGGCTCGGTAGCGGGGGCGGTCGGACCGCCCCCGAGTCTCTTACGGCCGGTGCTCGATGACCGAGCTCTTGCCGGACATGGAGGGCAGCCGCGGCAGCTCCTGCTCGGGGAAGCTGTTGGCGGTGAGCGCGCCCAGGAAGGCGACGATGTCGTCCACCTGCTGGTCGCTCAGCTCCTTGTCGAGCTGGGTCTTGCCCATGACCCGGACCGCCTCGTCGAGGCTGTCCACCGCGCCGTTATGGAAGTAGGGGGCGGTGAGCTCGACGTTGTAGAGGGTCGGCACGCGCCACATGTGCTTGTGGTCCTCGTTACCGGTGTCCTCGTGACGACCCGTATCCTCCATGAAGTCGTACTTCTCGACGTACTGGTTGTCCTCGAAGGTCGGGAACTCCTGGAAGAAGCCGGTACCCAGCGGCATCTGCGGGCCGGCGAAGGCCGGGCCGCTGTGGCAGCTGGTGCAGCCGACCTCCTTGAAGGTCTCCATGCCGCGCAGCTGCTGCTCGGACATGGCGTCCTCGTCGCCGTTTACGTAGTTGTTGTACGGCGTATCCGGGGTGATGAGGGTACGCTCGTAGGCGCCGATGGCCTTGGTGATGCGGTCGATGTCGATCTCCTCGTCCCCGAAGACCTCCTTGAACTCCTCGCGATAGCCCTCGATGCCGCTGATCCGCTCGGCGGTGAACTCGTGGTCCGGCATACCCATCTCGACGGGGTTGATGATGGGGCCGGCGGCCTGGTCCTCGAGGGTATCGGCGCGGCCGTCCCAGAACTGGACCGAC
The DNA here is from genome assembly GCA_051745535.1 of Pseudomonadota bacterium. Lineage (GTDB taxonomy): Bacteria > Pseudomonadota > Gammaproteobacteria > Thiohalospirales > Thiohalospiraceae > Thiohalospira. The sequence continues at coordinate 11,319 of JBNJED010000017.1, forward strand.
AGGAAGGCGGCGTTCCAGACGGTGGGGGCGTTCCGCGGGCCGGTCTCCCCGTGCACACCCATGGAGGTCCGGCGGCCGTCGTCGCCCCCCTCCATGACGTTGTGGCAGGTATTGCAGGAGACCGTGCCGGTCTCGGATATCCGCGGGTCGAAATAGAGCTTCTTGCCCAGCTCCACCTTCGCCTCGGTGGTCGGATTGTCCTCCGGCGTCGGCGGCTCGTCCGGCAGGGCCGGCCAGTCCTGGGCGGCGGCGGCGCTGGCGAAGCCGCTGAGGGCTCCGGCGACGAGGATGGAGGTAATACGCTTCATGGCAACTCCCCTGTTGGCTCTTCTCGGTTGGAAAGCATTAATGCTTACGGGTCCAATTTAGACAAGTTCTAAACGCCCGTCAAAAAATCGGGGGCCGGCTGGACACCTGACCCCCAATCTAGGACCTCTGCCCTCGACTTCAACCCCGGCTACTGGCTGGCGGACACCGCCTGCTCCACCATCTGGGTCAGCTCGCCGTTGCCGGCCATCTCCACGGTAATATCGCAGCCGCCGATGAGTTCGCCGTTGATGTAGATCTGGGGGAAGGTCGGCCAGTCGGCGAACTGGGGCAGGGCCTGCATGATCTCCGGGTCCTCCAGGATGTTCACGTAGGCGAACTCCTGGCCGGTGGACTGCAGGGCCTGGGCCGCCCGCATGGAGAAGCCGCACTGCGGCAGCTTGGGGGTGCCCTTCATGTAGATGATGACGGGGTGGGTCTCCACCTGCTCCTTGATCCGGTCCAGTGCTTCCATCGGTTACCTCGCTCGCATTGCGTTTCCGGTTGTATCGCCGGCCGGCGATCGTCGCGGCACAGGATAGGGCACCGGGGCAAAAATACCAAGTACCGCGCTAGGGATTGACCTGGGTACCGATCGGATGGGCGCCGGTTCGGGTGGGATGGCTAGCTCCGACCTTGGCTCCCGTCTACATTCCGCTGGAACCACGCCTCGAAGAGCGCGGCGTGCCAGAGCTTGGAGCCCTGAATCCGGGTGTGGTGGGACTCCGGCGCATCCAGCAGCATGTCGATGTAGTCCCGCCGGAAGACCCCGCGGCGGTAGGCGGCGGCGCTGTTGAGGGTGTCGCGCATGTACTCCAGGAAGCCGCCGCGCACGTACTTCAGCGCCGGCATGGGGAAGTAGCCCTTGGGCCGGTCGATGACCGAGTCCGGCACCAGCCCCCGGGCCATCGCCTTGAGCGGATACTTGCCGCCGTCCCCGCGCAGGCGCAGCTCCGCCGGCAACTCGGCGGCGGTCTCCACCAGCCGGTGGTCCAGGAAGGGGACGCGCGCCTCCAGCCCCCAGGCCATGGTCATGTTGTCCACCCGCTTGACGGGATCGTCCACCACCAGCCGGGTGGCATCCAGGGCGAGCACGGCGGCCACCGGGTCGTCCTCGCCGGTCTCCGCCAGCTCCCGCTCCACCCAGGCGCGGGTGTGGTCGGGGCCGCTCAGGCCCTCGGCCACCATGGTCAGGTACTCGTCGTGTTCCCGGTCGAAGTAGTAGCGCGCCAGCCGGTCGGCGGCCGTGCCCTCGGTGTCCCCGGCGATCTGCGGATACCAGAAGTAGCCGCCGAAGACCTCGTCCGCCCCCTGGCCGGAGAGGACCACCTTCACCTCCCGGCTCACCCGCTCGGCCAGGAGGTAGAAGGCCACCGCATCCTGGCCGAACATGGGCTCGGACATGGCGTCCACCGCCTCCGGGAGGCGCGGCAGGACCTCCTCGTTGGGGATGTGGATCCGACGGTGGCGGGTGCCGAAGCGCTCGGCCACGGCGTCGGAGTACTCGAACTCCGAACCGGCCTCCTCGCCCACATCCTCGAAGCCGATGGAGAAGGTGCGCAGGTCCTCCTCCCCGGCCTCGTGGAGGAGCCCCACCAGCAGGCTGGAGTCCAGGCCGCCGGAGAGCAGGACCCCCACCGGCACGTCGGCTACCGTCCGCCGCCGGGCCACCGCCGAGCGCAGCGCCTCGTGGGTAGCCTCCACCGCCTCCGCCTCGCTGCCGAATTCCAGCCGCGGGCGGTCGCGCAGCCGCCAGTAGGTCCGCTCACGACGTTCGCCGTCCGGGCCGATGGTGAGGCTGGTGGCCGGCGGCAGCTTGCGCACCCCGCTCATCACCGTGCGCGGGGCCGGCACCACCCCGTGGAGGGTGAACTGGTGGTGCAGCGCCACCGGGTCCGGGCGGGTGTCGATGCCGCCACCGGCCAGCAGCGCCTGGGTGTTGGAGGCGAAGCGGAAGAAGCCGTCGCCGTCGGCGTGGTAGAGGGGCTTGATGCCCATGCGATCCCGCGCCAGGAAGAGCCGGCCGGTGCCCAGCTCGCGGATGGCGAAGGCGAACATCCCGTCCAGCCGCTCCGGGCAGCGCTCCCCCCACTCGGCGTAGGCCTTGAGGATGACCTCGGAGTCGCCCTCAGTGAAGAAGTGATAGCCGCGGCCGGCCAGCTCGTGGCGCAGGTCGCGGTAGTTGTAGATGGCGCCGTTGAAGACCAGGGCGAGCCCCAGGCCGGCGTCCACCATGGGCTGGTGGGCGCGGGCGGAGAGGTCGATGATGGACAGCCGCCGGTGGCCGAACATCAGCGGCCCGTCGGACCAGCTCCCGACATGATCCGGCCCGCGCCGCTCCAGGCGGGCGAGCATGGCGTCCATCCGGCCCAGGTCGGGCAGGGTCCCGTCCAGGCGCAGCTCTCCGGCGATTCCGCACATCGTTTCAGGGCTCCTCGTTGGTCGCCGCGGGCCGCCCCCAGCCGCCGCCCCCGGGCGTGGCGATGGTCAGGCGGTCGCCGGCGGCGGCGGTGAAGGTGGTCTTGCCCGGCAGGGGATCGCCGTTCAGGCGATTCTCCCCGGGGGCGCCGTCGGCCCCGCCGGCCAGCCCCCAGGGGGCGTGGCGGCGGCGCTCGGTGAGCAGGGTGATCCGGGCCGGCGCCAGGAGTTCGTAGCTGCGCTCCAGGCCGTCGCCGCCGCGCCGGGCCCCGGCCCCGCCGGAGCCGCGGCGCAGGCGGTAGGCCGCCACCCGCAGGGGATAGGCCATCTCCAGCGCCTCCACCGGGGTGTTCAGGGTGTTGGTCATGTGGCTGTGGACCCCGGAGAGGCCGCCGCCGTCGCGCCCGGCCCCGGTGCCGCCCCCGAGGGTCTCGTAGTAGTGCCAGTCGCCCCCCGTGCTGCCTCCGACCCCGCCCATGGCGACGTTGTTCATGGTCCCCTGGCTGGCGGCGGGGATGCGCCCGGGAACGGCCTGCGCCAGGGCGCCCAGGACGGCGTCCACCACCCGGGAGCTGGTCTCCACGTTGCCGGCGGCCACCGCCGCCGGCCGGCGGGCGTTGACCAGGCAGCCCTCAGGGGCGGTCAGGCGGATGGGCCGGAAGGCGCCGGCGCAGGCCGGGGTCCCCGCCGGCATGAGGCAGCGGAAGGCGTAGAAGACCGCCGCCGCGGCCACCGCCAGGGGGCAGTTGACGTTCCCCGGGGTCTGGCCGGCGGTGCCGGCGAAGTCCACGGCCACCCCCTCTTCGGTGATGTTCAGGGCGACCCGGACCGGGAGATCCACCTGGCCGGCGCCATCATCGTCCAGGTAGTCGGTGAAGGCATACTCCCCCGTCGGGAGGTCGGCCAGGGCGGCCCGGCTCATGCGCTCGCCGTAGTCCTGGAGGGCCGCCAGGGAGCGCGCCAGACCGTCGACGCCGAGCTCCGCCACCAGCGCCTCCATCCGGGCGACGCCGGCGCGGTTGGCGCTGGCCTGGGCGGCGAAGTCCCCCTCCACCTCCGGGCCGCCGCCGGTGGCGGCGACGATGGCCTCCCAGGGGGCGGCCTCGCGCTCACGGCCCCGCCAGAGGTGGGCCGGGGGCAGGATCACCCCCTCCTCCTCCAGGGTCCGGGAGAGGGGCATGGAGCCGGGGGCATCGGCGCCGATATTGGCGTGGTGGGCGCGGCTGGCGACGAAGGCCACCAGCCTCCCCTGGGCGAAGACCGGGGCGATGAGGGTGACATCGGGGAGGTGGGTGCCGCCCAGGAAGGGGTCGTTGACCACCACCTGGTCCCCCGGCGCCCAGCCCATGCGCCCCACCAGGTCGCGCATGGCGTAGGCCATGCTCCCCAGGTGGACCGGGATGTGGGCCGCCTGGGCGGCCAGCTCGCCCTCGGCATCGAAGACGGCGCAGGAGAAGTCCAGCCGGTCGCGGATGTTGGGCGAGAAGGCGGCGCGGCGCAGCACCGCCCCCATCTCGTCGCACACCGCCCCGATCCGGCCGGCGAAGAGTCCCAGCTCCACTGCGTCCATGATTCCCCTCCGACGTGAGGACGCCAGGCTACACCGCCGACCGGCCGGGATCATCCCGCCACGCCGCCGGCCCCTACCCTCACCCTATTCTCTACTCCTATAATCAGGATTCCGGCTTGAAACCGGCGGCCCCCGCCCCCATCCGGCAGGGGCCGCAACCCGAACATCCACCGCAACAAGAAACGAGGAGCCTCACACCATGGAGCACCAGCTTCCCGATCTCCCCTATGCCAAGGACGCCCTGGAACCCCACATCTCCGCGGAGACCCTGGAGTACCACCACGGCAAGCACCACAACACCTACGTGACCAAGCTCAACGGGCTCATCCCGGGGACCGAGTTCGAGAACGCCTCCCTGGAGGAGATCATCCAGAAGGCGCCGGCCGGCGGGATCTTCAACAACGCCGCCCAGGTCTGGAACCACACCTTCTACTGGAACTGCATGAGCCCCAACGGCGGCGGCGAGCCCTCCGGCGCCCTGGCCGACGCCATCAACGCCAAGTTCGGCTCCTTCGCCGACTTCAAGGAGAAGTTCGCCGAGATGGCCGTGGGCAACTTCGGCTCCGGCTGGACCTGGCTGGTGAAGAAGGCCGACGGCAGCGTCGAGATCGTCAACACCTCCAACGCCGGCAACCCGCTGCGCGACGGTGACACCCCGCTGCTGACCATCGACATCTGGGAGCACGCCTACTACATCGACTACCGCAACGCGCGGCCGAAGTACGTGGAGAACTTCTGGAACCTGGTCAACTGGGACTTCGTCGCCTCCAACTTCGGCGGCTGACCGCGCCCGCCGGGCGGGGTTTGCACCCCGCCCGACCAGGGGATAGAATCCATCCTCTGCCCAATGGCAGTCCCCCGGGGGACTGCCATTTTTGTTTTTCGGGAGCCTTCCATGACGGATGCCTTGATGAACACCTATGCCCGTCTGCCCGTGGCCTTCGAGGAGGGGCGCGGCGCCCGCCTGTGGGATACCGAGGGCCGGGAGTACCTGGACGCCATCGCCGGCATCGCCGTCTGCGGGCTGGGCCACGCCCACCCCGCGGTGACCGCCGCCCTGTGCGACCAGGCCGGCCGGCTGGTCCATACCTCCAACCTCTACCGCATCCCGCTGCAGGAGCGGCTGGCCGAGCGGCTGACCAGCGCCGCCGGGATGGAGCGCGCCTTCTTCTGCAACTCCGGCGCGGAGGCCAACGAGGCGGCGCTCAAGATCGCCCGGCGCCTGGGCCACGAGCGCGGTATCGCCGAGCCCAGGGTGGTGGTCATGGAGGGGAGCTTCCACGGCCGCACCCTGGCCACCCTCTCCGCCACCGGCAACCCGGCCATCCAGAGCGGCTTCGAGCCCCTGGTGGCCGGCTTCGAGCGCGTCCCCTGGGGCGACGCCGATGCCGTGGCCGCGCTGGCCGGGCGCGAGGACATCGTCGCCGTCCTGGTGGAGCCGGTTACCGGCGAGGGCGGCGTGGGCGTGGCGCCGGCCGACTACCTGCCACGGCTGCGCGCCATCTGCGACGACGCCGACTGGCTCCTCATGGTCGACGAGATCCAGACCGGAATCGGCCGCACCGGCGACCTCTTCGCCAGCCTCGGCGCCGGCGTCACTCCCGATGTCCTGACCCTGGCCAAGGGGCTGGGCAACGGTGTGCCCATCGGGGCCTGCCTGGCCCGGGGCGCCGCGGCGGGGATCCTGGGGCCCGGCAGCCACGGGACCACCTTCGGCGGCAGCCCCCTGGTGAGCGCCACCGCACTGGCCGTGCTCGATACCATGGAGGCCGAGGCGCTGCCGGCGCGGGCGGCCGAACTCGGCGATCGCATCGCCGACGGCCTGCGCGCCCGGCTGGGGGACCACCCCGCCGTGGCCGATATCCGCCACCGCGGCCTGATGATCGGCGTGGAGCTGGACCGCCCCTGCAAGGAGCTCGTCCGCCGGGCCCTGGACCGCGGCCTGCTCATCAACGTCACCGCCGAACGGGTGGTCCGCCTGCTGCCGCCGCTGGTCATCAGCGACGCCGAGGCCGATACCATCACCACGACCGTAGCCGACCTCATCGAGGCCTTCGCGCCTCCGGGGGAACCGACATGAGCACCCTGCGCCACTTCCTCACCCTGGCCGATCTCTCCGCCAACGAGCTGCGCGGCCTGCTGGACCGGGCCATCGAGCTCAAGGACCTGCACCAGCGCGGCCGCCACTACGAGCCGCTCACCGGCCGCGTCATGGCGATGATCTTCGAGAAATCGTCCACCCGGACCCGGGTCTCCTTCGAGGCGGCCATGGCGCAGTTCGGCGGCCACGCCATCTTCCTCTCCCACCGGGATACCCAGCTGGGCCGGGGGGAGCCCGTGGAGGACAGCGCCCGGGTGCTCTCGCGCATGGCGGACGTGGTCACCATCCGCACCTACGGCCACGAGACGGTGGAGCGCTTCGCCGAGTACTCCCGGGTCCCGGTGATCAACGCCCTCACCGACCTCCACCACCCCTGCCAGCTCCTGGCCGACCTGCAGACCTTCCGGGAGCTGCGCGGACCGCTCCAGGACCGCACCGTGACCTGGGTGGGGGACGGCAACAACATGTGCCACTCCTACATCGAGGCCTCGCGGATCCTCGATTTCGACCTGCGCATCGCCTGCCCCGAGGGCTACGAGCCGGACGCCGATATCCTGGCCTCGGCCCCGCGCGCGGCCATCGTGCGCGAGCCGCGGGAGGCCGCCGCCGGCGCCGATCTCGTGGTCACCGATGTCTGGGCCAGCATGGGTCAGGAGTCGGAGCAGGGGGACCGGGTGGGCGCCTTCGCCGCCTACCAGGTGGACAGCGCGGTCATGGCCGCCGCCGGCCCGGAGGCGCTGTTCATGCACTGCCTCCCCGCCCACCGCGGCGAGGAGGTCACCGCCGAGGTCATCGACGGCCCGCAGAGCGCCGTCTGGGACGAGGCGGAGAACCGCCTCCACGCCCAGAAGGCGCTGCTGGAGCGGCTGCTGGTCCACGGCGCCGGGGCCTGACCGGTCCGAGCTTGACCAGTCCGGGTGCCGTTACCATACTGTCAATGACACAGGCAATGGTCCGCCCCGAGGGCGGAACCCGCAGGAGAGAACCATGAATCCCATCGACGGCAGCGCCAGCGCCCGGCAGTACATGTCCCCCTCGCAGCCCGGCTCCGAGGTGAACAGCCCCGGCTCCGGCAATCAGGTGGCCGGCGGCTCCTCGGTGGCCGGTCCGGCCATTCAGGCGCCCAACGAGGCGCAGGTTCGCAGCGGCGCCTCGGTGGACTCGGAGGCCGACGCCACCTCGGTGACCACCGAGAGCGAGGGGACGGCAGCCACCGGTAACCAGCGACAGGAGGCGGACTCCGGCGCGGCCACCGGCTCCGTGGTGGACGCCTACGCCTGATCCCGGTCGGATTTCGGATAGCCGCATCCCCGGATGACCGGGCCCGCTCTGGGTGGGTCCGGTCTTTTGCGTCCAGCCCCACAATTCCCGGCCCGTCCCATGCCCCCCATCGACCAATCGCGCCCCTTCTGGCAGGAGAAATCCCTCGAGGAGCTCGACGAGGCGGAATGGGAGGCGCTCTGTGACGGCTGCGGTCGCTGCTGCCTGGTCCACCTCGCCGACGAGGAGACGGGGGAGGTCTTCGAGACCGACGCCGCCTGCGAGTTGCTGGATATCCCGACAGTGCGCTGCACCGACTACGCGCACCGCCACCAGCGGGTTCCGGAGTGCCAGACGCTGACCCCGGAGGGGGTCCGCGCCGCCCACTGGCTGCCGGATACCTGCGGCTACCGGCGCATCGCCGCCGGCCGCCCCCTGCCCGACTGGCACCCGCTGGTCGGCGGCGACCCGGAGGCCGTCCACGCCGCGGGGGTATCGGTGCGCCACGTGGCGCGCCCGGAGGGTGAGGTGGCATCCTGGAACATCATCGAATGGTGGGAGGAAACATGAACCGACTCGTCTTTACCGGCGCCCTGCTGGGACTGGCCGGCGTCGCCATCGGCGCCTTTGGCGCCCACGCCCTGGAGGGAACCATGGGGGTCCAGGGGCGGGCCTGGTGGGATACGGCGGTGACCTACCACCTGCCCCACGCCCTGGCGGTGGTGGCAGCCGGCCTGGCGGCGACTCAACTCCCCCGGCCGGGGATGGCGCGGGCCGCGGGCTGGCTTCTGGGTCTGGGGGTGCTCCTGTTCAGCGGCAGCCTCTACCTCATGGCGCTCACCGAGCAGGGCTGGCTGGGGGCAGTGACGCCGCTGGGCGGCTCCGCCTGGCTGGCGGGCTGGGCCCTGCTGGCCGGGGCGACCGTCAGGC
>JBNJED010000018.1:0-17915 GCA_051745535.1 Pseudomonadota bacterium
CCCGGCCACCTGCCGCGCCGGCCGCGGACGCTGCACAAGGGGGGTGCCGGCCACGTGCTGGTCATCGGGGGCGATACCGGGATGCTCGGGGCGGTGCGCCTGGCCGGCGAGGCGGCCGCGCGCAGCGGCGCCGGCCTGGTGAGCCTGGCCACCCGCCACACCCACGCCCCCCTCATCGCCGCCGCCTGCCCCTTCCTCATGGCCCACGGGGTGGAGCGCGGCGAGGACCTGGCGCCGCTGGCCGCGCGCGCGGATGTCATCGCGGTGGGTCCCGGCCTGGGGCAGGAGCTGTGGGGGCGGACGCTGCTGGAGGCTGCCCTGGCCGCCGGGCGCCCCCTGGTGGTGGATGCCGACGCCCTCAATCTCCTGGCGGAGGCGCCCCAGACCCGGAACGACTGGGTCCTCACCCCGCATCCGGGGGAGGCGGCGCGGCTGCTGGGGACGGAGACCGCGGCGGTGCAGGCGGACCGGCTGGCCGCGGCGGCGGAGATCCAGCGCCGCTACAAGGGGGTCTGCATCCTCAAGGGGGCGGGTACCGTGATCCGGGGCGAGGACGAGCCCCCCGCCATCGCCGTGGACGGCAATCCCGGCATGGCCACCGGCGGCATGGGGGACCTGCTCACCGGCGCCATCGCCGCCCTGCGGGGGCAGGGGCTGGCAGCCGAGGCCGCCGCCCGGGCCGGCGTGGCCCTGCACGCCGCCGCCGGGGATGCCGCGGCGGCGGAGGGGGGCGAGCGCGGCCTGACGCCCACCGATCTCCTCCCCTGGCTGCGGCGATGGGCCAATCCGGGGGCGGCGGAATGACCGGCGGGGGAGATGAGCGCGTGCGGGACCTGCCCGACGAGGCGGCGACCCTGGAGCTCGGGGCCCTGCTGGCGGCCACGGCGCCGGAGACGGCCCTGGTCGCCCTGCAGGGAGAGCTCGGGGCCGGCAAGACGACCCTGGTGCGCGGGCTGTTACAGGGATTGGGTTACAGCGGGGCCGTGACCAGCCCTACCTACACCCTCATGGAGCCCTACGAGGCTGGCGGCCGGCGCCTGGTCCACTTCGACCTCTATCGCCTGGGCGATCCCGAGGAGCTGGAGATGCTGGGGGCGCGGGAGGAGCTGGATGGCGGCGCCCTGGCCCTGGTGGAGTGGCCGGAACGGGGAGAGGGGGTCCTGCCGTCGGCGGACCTCCACCTGGCGCTGGATCATCGAGGGGCGGGGCGCCGGGCGCGCCTTGTGGCCGGTAGCGAGGCGGGCCGACAGTGGCTGGCGAGACTTGATCGCGGACCAGTTACGGCCTAATAATTACAAGAAGCTCTAACTCGTGGCCGTATCTCGTTCATTTTTAGGCCGTATCGCAAATCAACATCTAGGGGTCGAGCGGTCCGTGAGACGCTGGCTGGTACTAATGCTGCTACTTCTCGCCTCCACCGGGCAGGCGATGGCGGCGAATGTTGAGGGGCTTCGCCTGTGGCAGGCGCCGGACAGCCTGCGTCTGGTCTTCGACCTCAGCGGTCCGGTGGAACACGAACTCTTCCAGCTCGACGATCCCGAGCGGGTCGTACTCGACCTCGATGGCGCGGAGCTCGAAGAGGATCTGCAGGCGGGGACCGAGGATACCTGGGTGAGCGAGGTTCGCAGTGGCGAGCACAGTGATGGCAGGCTACGCGTCGTGCTCGACATGGAGCGCTCCGTCTCCAGCAAGACCTTTCTCCTCGAGCCCAATGAGAAGTACGGCCACCGCCTGGTGGTGGATCTTTCCAGCGAATCGGCCCGCCAGGAGGAACAGGACTCCCTCATGGATGTGGTCCGTGAGGCGGAAAGCAACCAGGAGGGAGATCTCCGCGACCTCATCATCGCCATCGATGCCGGCCATGGTGGCGAGGATCCGGGTGCCCAGGGGGCGTCGGGGACCCAGGAAAAGGAGGTGGTCCTCGAGGTTGCCCGTCGGCTGGCCAAACGGATCGAGGCCGAGGAAGGGATGACACCGCTGATGATCCGCGATGGCGACTACTATGTCGCCCTGCGGGATCGCCTGCGGAAGGCACGCGAGGGCGAGGCGGATCTCTTCGTCTCCATCCACGCCGATGCCTTCCACGATGCCGGGGCCCACGGCTCCTCGGTCTACGCCCTCTCGCAGAACGGCGCGACCTCCGAGGCCGCTCGCCGACTGGCCCGCTCCGAGAACGAGGCCGACATGGTGGGCGGGGTGCGACTCGACGACAAGGACGACACCCTGGCCTCCGTCCTCATGGATCTCTCACAGACCGGGGCCATCGAGGCGAGCCTGGCCGTGGGTGAGGAAGTGCTCGGGCGCATGGGGCGGGTGAACGATCTACACAAGTCCCATGTGGAGCAGGCCGCCTTCGTCGTCCTCAAGTCCCCGGATATCCCCTCGATCCTGGTGGAGACCGCCTTCATCTCCAATCCCTCCGAGGAGCAGCGCCTGAATACGACCGGTCATCAGGAAAAGCTCGCCGACTCCATGATGGAGGGGATCCGCAGCTACTTCCGGGAGAATGCCCCGCCCGGCACGGTCTGGGCCGAGCGCGACTTCGGCCCGTCCGAGCACGTGGTCACCCGCGGCGAGACCCTCTCCTCCATTGCCCAGGAGTACCGGGTCAGCCCCCAGCGCCTGCGTACGGCCAACGGCCTCAACGGCGACATGGTCCGTGCCGGCGTCACTCTGGACATCCCCGCCGACGGCTCCTGAGCGGGAGCGCGCCCGGGCGTGACGTGAGCCCCGCGTCGGGGCGTACAATGCCCCCATGAATGAATCCGCCCGGATCCGACCCCTTTCGGCGGCCCTGGCCAACCAGATCGCCGCCGGCGAGGTGGTCGAGCGCCCGGCCTCCGTGGTCAAGGAGCTGCTGGAGAACGCCCTGGACGCCGGGGCCGGGCGCGTGGATGTCGCCTGTGAGGAGGGCGGGGTCCGTTCCATCCGGATCACCGACGACGGCGTCGGGGTCCACCCGGACGATCTCGCCCTGGCTCTACAGCGCCATGCCACCAGCAAGGTGGCTACCCTGGCCGAGCTGGAGACCGTCGCCAGCCTGGGGTTCCGGGGCGAGGCGCTGGCGAGCATCGCCTCCGTGGCCCGGGTCCGGCTGACCTCGCGCCAGGCCGGGGCCGAGGAGGGCTGGGCGGTGGCCGCGGAGGGGGGCGAGCCCGGGGCGCCGGAGCCGGCCGCCCACCCCTTCGGCACCACGGTCGAGGTCCGGGACCTCTTCTTCAACACCCCCGGCCGGCGCAAGTTCCTGCGCGCCGAGCGCACCGAGCTGGCCCACGTGGAGACGGTGCTCCGCCGGCTCGCCCTGGCCCGCCCCGATCTCACCCTGGGCCTGCGCCACAACGGCCGGCAGCGCCTGCACTTCCCGGCCACGGAGGACCGCGACCGTCGCCTGCGGGACGTCCTCGGCCGCGACTTCGGTGAGGCGGCGCAGCCGGTGGCGCTGGAGGCCGAGGGGCTGGCCATCCACGGCTGGGCCCGGGCCGAGGCGGGGGAGCTGCATACCTTCGTCAACGGCCGCGCCGTGCGGGACCGGCTGTTGCAGACGGCCCTGCGTCGGGCCGGGGAGGACCTCGGCCTGGAGGGGGCGCCGGCGGCGGTTCTCCACCTGACTCTGCCGCCCGACGAGGTGGACTGCAACGTCCACCCGGCCAAGGCGGAGGTCCGCTTCCGGCGCGGGCGGGATGTCCACGACGCCCTGGTCCACGCCGTGGGCGAGGCGCTGTCGGGGGCCTCGGCCCTCGATGCCGGCGACTCCCCCGCCGCAGTGGCCGAGTCGGCGCCGGCCTGGCGCCCGGAGCCGGCCGCCGCCGGCGCCGTGACCAGTCCGGCTTCCCTGGAGGGCGGGGCGGGCCGTGTCCTGGCCGTCTGGCCGGAGGGCTACGCCCTCCTGGCCGGCGACCCGCCGCGCCTGCTGGATCTCCACGCCGCCCGCACCGCCCTCTACCGACGGCGTCTGGCCGCTCCCGGCGAGGTGGCCGCCCGGCGCCTACTGGTCCCCCTGGACCTCGCCGATCACCGCGTCTCGCCCCTCTGGCCCCGCCACGGGGATGCCCTGGCCACCCTGGGCCTGGTAGCCATGGCCGACGGGGAACGGCTGCGGGTGGAACGGCTGCCGGACGTCCTCGCCGATGCCGAGCCGGCCGGCTGGATCCCCGAACTCCTGGCCCGCCTGGAGGCCGGTGAGGAGCCGGGGGAGGCGCTGGTGGCCGCGGCGGCCAATCACCCCGCCGCCCCGCCGACCGTTCCGGGCGTGGCCGAGCTGGTCCGCGTACTGGAGGCGGGCGAGGGGATGCCGGAAGACGCCACCCGGGAGCTGGATGCGGCCACCCTGCGGGGACTGATGGGCCGCGGATAGCGGTCCACGGTGGCGCTTCTCCGGCTGGCACGTATTTGGTGCTCGTGCCATGCTCTCTGGGGAAGTGGCACAGGAGAGGGGTGATGGCCGATCAACATTCGGGGAACGAGGTTCAGCTGGGTGCGCAGGGGCGTGTGGTGATTCCCGCCGAGCAGCGCCTCCAGGACCGCTTCCGCTCCATCCCCGAGGACGTGAACCTCGTTCAGGAACTTCTTGATGAGCGCGACGCCGCGAGCGGATCGTCCTGGTGCGGTAGGGCTCGGGAACCTTGGTGACGGGTTTGAGGCTGTGATTCTGGGTGGAGTACAGATCCGGGGTCGAGACTTTTCTGTATACCGATATCACAAATCCAAGACCTGACCGGTATTGGCCTACCGGTCGAGCCGGCCCGCAGGCCGGCCCGAGCCCGGGCGCGTTCGTCGGCGGTCAGCCGGTGACGCGGTTGCTGATGAGCTCGTCCACCACGGCCGGATCGGCGAGGGTGGAGGTGTCGCCCAGGCTGTCCAGCTCGTTGGCGGCGATCTTGCGCAGGATCCGGCGCATGATCTTGCCCGAGCGGGTCTTGGGCAGGCCCGGGGCCCACTGGATGGCATCCGGGCTGGCGATGGGGCCGATCTCCGAGCGGACCAGATTCACCAGCTCCTTGCGTAGCTCATCGGAGGGCTCGGCGTCCTTCACCAGGATCACGTAGGCGTAGATCCCCTGGCCCTTTACGTCGTGGGGGAAGCCCACCACGGCGGCCTCGGCCACGGCATCGTGGAGCACCAGGGCCGACTCGATCTCGGCGGTGCCCATGCGGTGGCCGGAGACGTTGAGGACGTCGTCCATGCGACCGGTGATCCAGTAGTCGCCGTCGGCATCCCGCCGGGCGCCGTCACCGGAGAAGTAGCAGCCCTTGAAGGCGCTGAAGTAGGTCTCCACGAAGCGCTGGTGGTTGCCGTAGATGGTCCGCATCTGGCCGGGCCACGGGCGGGTGATGACCAGGGCGCCTTCGCCCTCGCCCTCGACCAGGTGGCCGTCGGTGTCCATGAGCGCCGGGACGATGCCGAAGAAGGGCCGGGTGGCGGAGCCGGGCTTGAGCTCGGTGGCGCCGGGCAGGGGGGTGATCATGTGGCCGCCGGTCTCGGTCTGCCACCAGGTGTCCACGATGGGGCACTGCTCCTTGCCCACCACGTGGTAGTACCACTCCCACGCCTCGGGATTGATGGGCTCGCCCACGGTGCCGAGGATGCGCAGGCTGGAGCGGTCGGTCCTGGTCACCGGGTCGTCACCCTCGCGCATGAGGGCGCGGATGGCGGTGGGGGCGGTGTAGAAGACGCTGACCTGGTGCTTGTCCACCACCTCCCAGAAGCGCGAGGCGTCCGGGTAGCTGGGCACGCCCTCGAAGACCACGCTGGTGGTGGCGTTGGCCAGGGGGCCGTAGACCAGGTAGCTGTGGCCGGTGATCCAGCCGACGTCGGCGGTGCACCAGTAGACGTCGTCGGGCTGCAGATCGAAGGTGTACCAGGTGGTGATGGCGGCATAGAGGAGGTAGCCGCCGGTAGTATGGAGTACGCCCTTGGGCTTGCCGGTGGAGCCGGAGGTGTAGAGGATGAACAGCGGGTCCTCGGCGTCCATGGGCTCGGCGGGGCAGTCGGCGCTGGCCGCTTCCACCGCCTCGTGGTACCAGACGTCGCGGCTGTCGTTCCAGCCGATGTCGCCGCCGGTGCGGCGGACGGTGAGCACGGTGTGGACCGAGGGGCACTGGTCCACGGCCTTGTCGGTGTTGGCCTTCAGGCCCACCTTGCGGCCGCCGCGTACGCCCTCATCGGCGGTAATGACCACGCAGGCCTCGGCATCCTGGATGCGGTCCTTGAGCGCCTCCGGGGAGAAGCCGCCGAAGACCACGGAGTGGACGGCGCCGATCCGGGCGCAGGCGAGCATGGCGTAGACCGCCTCGGGGATCATGGGCATGTAGAGGCAGACCCGGTCCCCCTTGGAGACGCCGCGCTCCTTGAGGACGTTGCCCAGCCGGCTCACCTGCTCGTGGAGCTCGCGGAAGGTGATGTGCTGGTCCTGGTCGGGCTCATCACCCTCCCAGATCAGGGCGGTCTTGTCGGCATGCTCGGCCAGGTGGCGGTCGATGCAGTTGTGGGCGACGTTGAGCTTGCCCCCCTTGAACCACTCCACGTGGACGTCGCCCTCGAAGCTCCAGTCCAGGGTGGTATCCCACTTCTCGAACCAGTCCAGGAAGCGCTCGGCCTGCTCGGCCCAGAAGCCCTCGGGATCCTCCACGGAGCGGCGATACATCGCCTCGTATTCGGCCTGGGTGACGTGCGCCCGGGCGGCGACGGATTCCGGAACCGGATAGACCTTGTGCTCCGACATGCCTCTTCTCTCCCGCTTGGGTTTGCCTGATTGGGGTTGTCGGCAGCCCGGGGACCATGCCCGGGCCACCCTGATTGTCAGCGTCTGGCCGCTCGGGTCGGTGACAGCACCGCCTTGAGCGGCAGTCGGCCGCCACCGGCGCGGTCGGCCCACTGGGCCAGAAAGAGTTCGCCGGCGGCCACCGCGTCCGCCAGGGCGTCGTGGGCGCGATGGGGCGGCAGGCCCCAGGCCCCGCGCACCGCGTCCAGGCGGAGATCGGCGGCGCGCACGGGCTGTCCCCGGCGCTGCCAGTGGCGGTGCTCCAGCCACTGGGTATCCACCACTGACGCGGCGAAACGGCCACCGTACACCGCCCGGCAGGCCCGATCCAGAAAGGCCAGTTCGAAGGGGGCGTAGTGGGCCAGCAGGACCCGTCCGGCCAGCCGCTCCAGGAGCTGTCCCATCGCCGAGGCCAGGGATTCCCCCCCGGCGACGGCGGTGTCGGTGAGGCCGTGGATGGCGACGCTGGCCGCCCCCACACGCCCCTCGGGTCGGACCTGCAGGCCGAGCCCCTGGCCCAGCTCCAACCGCCCCTGGCGCAAGGGTACCAGCCCCATGCTGATGATCTCATCCCGCGCCGGGTCCAGGCCGGTGGTCTCCAGATCCAGGGCGAGGAACTCCACCTCCCGGCAATCGCTTCCCGGCGCCGGGAAGGGGGTGGCCAGGTAGTCGGCCAGCGGCCCCGGCGGCGCCCGCCGGGCCAGCCAGCGGCGGCGCCACTGCCCGCTCCCGGTCATCCGAATCGCCCCGCCTCGTAGCGCTGGGCCAGCGCGGATTGATGGGTCTGGATGATCCGGAAGGCGTCCTTGAGGTGGTGGCGCTCCAGCCGGGATAGCCCCGCCGGGTCCAGGTGGTTGTCCGGCTCGCCGCCGGCGCGCAGCGCCTCGGCCTGGTGGTGGATGCGCAGGTCGCCGAGCAGGGCGAAGGCGTCGGCGAGCTCGGCGGCGTCATCGGTGTTCATGGCGCCCACCCGGCCCAGCTCCCGGAGCCGGTCCACCGTGGCGTTGGCCGGGATCCCGGCGGCCAGGGCGTGGATCCGGGCGAGATCCACGATGGGGATGAGGCCGTCGCGCTTGAGATCCAGGGTGTTGGCGTGCGCCCCGGAACGGTCCACCACGAACTGGCGGAAGAAGCCCAGGGGCGGGCGCCGCGTCAGGGCATTGCCGGCCAGCGCCGCCCGGAAGGCGGAGTGGTCCGCGGTCCAGGCCAGGACCTCGGTCCGGAGTTCCTCCACCGCGGCCTGCGCCGTCGGCGTGCCGGCGGTCACCGCGAGGTCGAAGAAGATGCTCGCATGCATCAGCGCCCGCGGCTCGGGCTCGTGGGTCCAGCGGTGGAAGTACGCCCGCCAGGTGCTCAATGGCTGGCACCAGTCGGGATTGGTAGCCATGATGTTGCCGGGGCAGTAGGGGAAACCGGCGGCATCGAGGCCGTCGGAGACCCGCCGGGCGAACTCGGCGAACCATTCCCACCCGTCGGCATCCGGCTCTTCCAGGAGGACCAGGCCGTTGTCCTGATCCGAGCCGGCGGTGGCCTCGCCCCGGGCCACGGAGCCGCAGGTGATCCAGGCCCAGTCCACCGGGGCGGGGCCGCGCTCGGCGGTCAGTTCCGTCTCGGCCAGCTCGGTGAGGCGCCGGGTCACGGCCTCGGCGACGGCGGTCACCGCCCGGGTGACGTGGCCGGCGTCGGCGCCGGCGGCGACCATCTGGGGCTGGAGCTCGCGCAGGCGCGCGCCGACGCCCGTCAGGGCGGTCCGGTCCTCGGCGCGGCGGACGTCGCCCACCAGGTAGAGGGCATCCCCGGCGCGCAGGCGCAGCAGATCGCCGCTGGAGATGACCCCGGCGGGCTGGCCGTCCCGGACCACCGGCAGGTGGTGGACGCCCAGGCGGGTCATGGCCATCAGCGCCTCCAGCGCGCTTTCGCGCGGCGTGACCGTGACCGGGTCGGTGGTGGCGATGATCGCCACCGGTTCGCCCGGATCGCGGCCGGCCGCCAGGCAGCGGTTGCGCAGGTCGCGATCGGTGACGATGCCGGCGAGGCGGCCGTCGGTCGCGGTGAGCAGCAGGGAGGAGACCCCCTCCCGCGCCATGGCCGCGGCGGCCTCCCGGATGGGGGCGTCGGCGGCGATGGTCGCCGCCGGGCGCTTGAGGAGATCGCCCACCGCCAGGCCGGCGAGGTCGCCGCCGGGGCCGGGCCGGTTGCGGGCCGCACTCAGGGCGGCCCGTAGGCGATCGCGCTCGCCGGCGGCGATGGCGCCGGCGAGTTCGGTATGGTCCGTGGCGAGGCGTTGGACCTCCACGCACGGGATGCCGTAGACGAGGGCATCCTCGACCACCCGGCCCTGGAGGCCGACGCCGTCACAGGCGCCGGCCAGGGCCCCCTCGTCCAGGCGGTCGAGGAGTCGACCGTGATCGTCCGTGAGCTCCACGGCCCCGGTGCGGAGCAGGTAGAGCGTCTCCCCCTCCGGCTCGGCCGGGGGGAAGGCCTCTCCCGTCCGCAGGTAGCGGGCGTGGAGCCGGCCCGCCACCGCCGCTCGGGCCGCCTCGGGGAGGTCGGCCAGGGCGGGGACGGTGGCCAGGAAGGCACGGACGTCGGCCGTTTCCATGGGGTTCCTCGGTCCCCGCCTAGTGGCCGGTGGCCTCGCCGGCGCCGCGGGGCACCCGGATGCTGGCGACCAGCTCCTGGATGGACTGCGGCGGGGCGGCGGTCACCTTGGAGACGGCCCAGGCCACGGCGAAGTTGAGCAGCATGGCCACGCCGCCGATCCCCTCGGGGGAGATCCCGAACAGCCAGTTCTCCGGCTTGTCCGCGGCGAAGGGCTCCACGAAGACGCCCTTGAAGTAGATGATGTAGGCCAGCGTGAAGAGCAGGCCCACCACCATGCCGGCGATGGCCCCCTCCCGGTTCATGCGCTTGTTGAAGATGCCCATGATGATCACCGGGAAGAGGCTCGCCGCCGCCAGGCCGAAGGCGAAGGCCACCACCTGGGCCACGAAGGCGGGGGGATTGGCCCCCAGGTAGCCGGCGACGAGGATGGCCAGGGCGGCAGAGATCCGGCCGGCGGCCAGCTCGCCCCGCTCGCTGATCTGCGGGCGGAAGGTCCGCTTGAGCAGATCGTGGGAGATGGCCGAGGAGATCACCAGCAGCAGGCCGGCCGCCGTGGACAGCGCCGCGGCCACGCCGCCGGCGGCCACCAGGGCGATGACCCAGTTGGGCAGGTCGGCGATCTCGGGGTTGGCCAGGACCATGATGTCGCGGTCCACGTAGACCTCGTTGGCGAAGGGCGCCCCCTCCGCCGGCTCGCCCTCACCCGGGTTGGCGACCAGGCGCTGGCCTAGCTCGCCGGTCTCGTCGGTGAACTCCGGCTTGCCGTCCAGGGCGTCGCCCGCGGCGTACTGCAGCTTGCCGTCGCCGTTGTGGTCGTGCCAGGCAATGAGGCCGGAGTGCTCCCAGGTGGAGAACCACTCGGGCATCTCCTCGTACTCGGTGCCCTGCTCCTCGGGGCCGTTGACCGTGTTTATGAAGTTCCAGTGGGAGAGCGCCCCCACCGCCGGCGCGGTGGTGTAGAGCAGGGCGATGAAGAGCAGCGCCCAGCCGGCGGAGCGGCGGGCATCGCGCACCTTGGGCACGGTGAAGAAGCGCACGATGACGTGCGGCAGGCCGGCGGTGCCGACCATCAGCGCCAGGGTGATGAAGAAGACGTCCACCGTGGGCTTGCTGCCCTCGGTGTAGGGGCCGAAGCCCAGGTCCACCAGGGTCTGGTCCAGCTTGGCGAGCAGGTCGGTGCTGGTGCCGGCCAGCTGGTCCCCCAGGGCGAGCTGGGGGACGGGGTTGCCGGTCACCTGCAGGGCGATGAAGACCGCCGGGACGGTGTAGGCGAAGATCATCACCACATACTGGGCCACCTGGGTGTAGGTGATGCCCTTCATCCCGCCGAGGACGGCGTAGACGAAGACCACGCCCATGCCGATGATGAGGCCGGTGAGCAGCTCCACCTCCAGGAAGCGGGAGAAGACGATGCCGACCCCCCGCATCTGCCCCGCCACGTAGGTGAAGGAGATGAAGATCAGGCAGATCACCGCCACCACGCGGGCGGTATCGGAGTAGTACCGGTCGCCGATGAACTCCGGCACCGTGAACTTCCCGAACTTGCGCAGGTAGGGCGCCAGCAGCAGGGCGAGCAGCACGTAGCCGCCGGTCCAGCCCATGAGGTAGACCGAGCCGTCATAGCCCAGGAAGGCGATGAGGCCGGCCATGGAGATGAAGGAGGCGGCGGACATCCAGTCGGCGGCGGTGGCGGCGCCGTTGGCCACCGGGTGGACGCCCTTGCCGGCGATGTAGAACTCGCCGGTGCTGCCGGCCTTCGCCCAGAAGGCGATGCCGAGGTAGAGGGCAAAGGTCGCGCCCACCACCAGGTAGATCAGTGTCTGCAGGTCCATGAGGTCGATTCCCCGTTATCGTTGTCGTCGGTCGAATGGGCGGTATTCCGCGTTCGGACGGCGCTACTCCTCGTGGAAGTCGTGCTCCCGGTCCAGCCGGTTCATGCGCCAGGCGTAGTAGAAGATGATGAGCAGGAAGGTGTAGATGGAGCCCTGCTGGGCGAACCAGAAGCCCAGCTTGTAGCCGCCGAGCTGGATCTGGTTGAGCGGCTCCACCAGCAGGATCCCGAAGCCGAAGGAGACGATGAACCAGACCGCCAGGCAGCCGGCCAGGATCCGGAGATTCGCCTTCCAGTAGTTATCTGCACGTTGCTCGTCGTTCATGCTTCCTCCCCAGTTGGTTGTCACACCTTGGTTGTTACAGCTGATAGTCCAGCGCCAGGCGCGCCTGGAGCTTGCGGGCCTGGCGGAAGGCCTCCTTGAGGATCCGGCGGTGGAGCTCGTTGAGCCCGTCCGGATCCACGCGGTTGTCCAGCGGCTCGCCGGTGGCCGCCTGCCGCCGGTGCTGCTCCATGCGCAGCCACTGGATGAATTCGTAGGCGTCGCGCCAGGCGGCGGCGTCGTCGGCATCCAGGCCGCCGGCGGCGACCACGGCGTCCAGCCGGTCCAGGGTGTGGGTGGCCTCCACGCCGTGGGCCAGGGCCAGCAGCCGGCCGGCATCCACGAAGGGGGCGAGGCCCTGGACCTTGAGGTCGACCCCGGGGCGGCCGTCGTCGCCGGCGGAGCGCTTGATCTCGCCGAAGAGCCCCAGGGGCGGCCGGTTGCGCAGGGCGTTCTCCGCCATCTGGCGGCGAAAGCGCGAGTTGGCCGCCACCGCCTCGCCCAGCCAGCCGCGCAGGGCCGCCGCCGGCTCCGGATCCCCCCAGAGGGGGCGGAAGTCGAAGAAGACCGTGGCGTTCAGCAGGTGCTGGGGCGTGCCCTGGTCGATCCAGCGGGCGAAGCGCTCGCGCCACTCTCCGGCGGTGAGGCAGCACTCGGGGTTGCTGGCCATGATGTTGCCGGGGCACAGCGGGAAGCCCACCCGGGCCAGCCCGTCGTTGATGGCCCCGGCCAGGGGGAGCAGCTCGGCGCGGGCGGCCTCGACGTCGCCGTCGGCCGGCTCGAAGAGGATGCCGTTGTCCTGGTCGGTCTTGAGGGTCTGCTCGCCGCGGCCCTCGCTGCCGAAGGCGAGCCAGGTGAAGGCGGTCCGCGGCCGGCCGTGCTCGGCGAGGATGTGGTGGATCACCGCCCGGGTGAGGCGGTCGTTGAGGGTCGCCACCACGCGGGTGATGGCGTCGGCCCCGGCGCCCTGGGCCAGGAGGCGGCCGATGAAGGCGTGGACGTCGGCCTGCAGGGCGGCCAGGGCGGCGATGTCCGGGGCGTCGGCGATGGCGCGGGCGAGGGCGACCAGGCCGGCGTCGCCGCCCACCACGGCGGCCTCGCTCACCACCCCGGTGACCGCCCCGTCCCGAGTGAGCAGGAGGTGGCGGCGGCCGGATTCGGCCAGGGCGCGGGCCGCTGCCCAGGCGGGGGCGGTGGCATCCAGGGCGGGGACCTCGGTGTCGGCCAGTTCGCCCACGGGGGTGGCCAGGTCCCGGCCGGCGAGGGTGATCCGGGTGGCGATGTCCCGCAGGGTGATGATCCCCGCCGGGCGACCGGCGGCGTCGGTGACCGCGATGGCCTCGCCCTCGTCGCGATCCAGCTCGGTGAGGGCGTCGCGCAGGGCCGTCCCGGCGGGGGCGATGACGGTCGGGGACGGGGTCAGCTCGCCCAGGGGGGTGGCCAGGGGCGACGAGGCCGGGGTGCCGGAGGCGGGGGCGCCGCGGCGCAGGGCCTGGTCCAGCAGGCTGGCCAGGCGGCGGGCGCAGAAGTCACCGAAGACCGGGCTCGCCTCGCGCAGCCGGTCGAACTCCGAGCGCGGCAGCTCGAAACAGAAGGTGTCCTCCACTGCCCGGTGGCGGGTGCGCACCGGCCGGTGGCCCAGCAGGGCGCCGATGGGGAAGCTCTCGCCGGTGACCAGCTCCCACGCCTCGCCGTCGCCGCCGGTCTCGCCGCGGACCCGGCCCTGCTTGATGATGTAGAAGTACTCCGCCGGCCCCTGCTCCGGGGCCGTGATCACCTCGCCCCGGGCGAAGAAGGCCAGCTTGGCCCGCGCGGCCAGGCTCTGCAGCTCCGCCGTCCCCATCTCCGCGAAGGGGGCGTGGCGGCGCAGGAAGTCGAGAGTGGGCTGGAGGGCGTCGGTGTCACTCATCCCGGTTTCCCGTGGGGTCCCGTGGCGGCCCCGTGCCGCCGGATCGCACCGTATCAAGCAGATGGCGTGCCAGGCGCGGGAGGGCGCTGTGCCGGGGGTAAAGGACGGGCGTGGGATTCTGCGTTACCGGTGGTAACGGGGAGGTGTTACGCAGGGTAACGATGGAGGGGGTGGCCTCAGGCGCGGCCCTCGGTCTCCAGCCGGTGGATGAAGCGCTGGAGGATGGCCTCGGTGGCGTTGTTGAGCCCGGTAAAGCGACAGCCGATGCGCCGGATCTGGCGGCCATTGGGCAGGGTGGTATCAAAGAGGTTGCGGACCTCGAGCTCTACGCTGATCTCACCCATGTCCTGGAGGTGAATGATGGAGCCGGGCAGCGTCGTGTATTTGTCGAGCTCGACCTCGCACTGCTCATCGATCAGGCCGAGGCCGCCAATGGAGAGATCGGCCACGGTGAGCGTGCGGATCTCGCCCTGGTGGTCGGAAAAGGAGCAGGTCACGGGGTCGTCGGCGGCCCGCGGAACCGGGGCGCGGAAGGCCTGGCGGCGCTGCAGGCGGAGCAGCTCCTTGGGCATGGGCACGAGGAAGACCGGCTCCCCCTGCATGCGCGCCGGCTGGACCGACTCGGCCGTGAACTGGACGGTGACGTTGTTGTGCTTGGTGTCGAAGAGGACCTCGCGGGTCTCGAGCATCTTTTCTTCCACCGAGCCCCCGCCGCGCTCGAGCAGCACCATGTCCTTCTTGGGGTCCACGTGAACGATGGTGGTAGCCAGGAAGCCGCGTTCGGAATCGTCGAAATAGGCGGTGATCTGCCGGGCCGCCTTCTGCAGGCTCCGAAGGATGGAGGTCACCTCCACCGGGGATCGAACCAGATAATCGCTATAGGCATTCAGTCCGATGAGACGGACGGCCTGGCGACCCTTGGGTGCATTGTCGGTGGATTCGGACGCAGAGTCGGACATGGTCCCGCTATTCTTGTCAATCGATAAAGCCCGTTAATTTATCGAAGTTGGCCGCCCATGAACAGTGGGCGGTTCTCCGGGAACGGGGAAATCGATGGCACAATGACGGGGGCACGGGAAACGAGACAGCAGAGCAGGAGGGGCGGGTGCAACCGAATCTGCAGGCATGGCTGGACGGACCGGGGGAAGAGCCGATCTGGGAGGCCTTCGACGATCGAACCTTCGATCGCGGTTTCGAGTATGCCGATCGCGGGCTTGTGGACGCTCTGCACATCACGGCGCAGGGGCTTCGTGGCTCGGTCCTCGGTAGCGGTGGCAAGCGCTATCAGGTCCGGGTGACGATTCCGTCCCCCGAGGAGGGAACCGCCATCACCAGCCTGTGCAGTTGCCCGGTGGGCATGAACTGCAAGCACGGGGTCGCGGTGTTACTGGAGGCGCTGGCCGAGCAGGACCCCGTGTACCCGGAGCCACCTCCGGGCAATCAGGGGCTGACGGCTTCCGGGCAGACCGATCTGCCCGTCCAGTTCTGGCTGGAGCGGGTCAGCCGCGAAGTCACCGAGTCGTCCTCGAACCAGCAGCTCGTCTACGTGATCCACTGCCCGGGTCGGGGACGCCTGGAGGTGGAGGCCTGGAAAGGGCGTGTGCGCAAGGATGGCCAGTACGGCCGCCTGGAGCTGTATACCAGTGACGGCCGCTCCGGCGCCCGATTCCTCACCGGCGCCGACCGTCGGGCCCTGCCCCTGATGCGGATGACCACCCCGGCCGAGAAGCAGGTCTATCTCCCGGCGGTCCTGCGGGAGCTGGCCGAAACCGGCCGGGCGCATCTGGAGACGACGGCCGGGCCGGTGCTGAAACCGGGGGCGGCACTGGAGGGGAACCTGGCGTGGGTGAGCCGGGCCTCCGGGGAGCAGGTACCGGCCGTGGGGGTGGAGACCCCGGACGACGTGATCGCCATCGGGTGCGATCCCCTCTGGTACGTGGAGCCGCAGACCGGCCGGACCGGCCCGTTGACCGTGGATCTGCCGGATCTGCAGGCCCGAGAATTGCTGGATGCGCCGCCGGTCAGGCCGGCCGTGGCGGCGGAGACGGCCAGCCGGCTGGCGAAGGTGGCCCCGTCACTTCCCCGTCCGGTCGGGCTGGAGCAGCGCCGGATCGAGGGAGAGCCCCCGACTCCCGTGCTTTCCCTGGAGTCGGTCAGCCCTGCCGAACTCGGTGAACCGGGCGGTGGGGAGCCCCTGTCGCTGGGCCGGGTCCGGTTCGACTACGCTGGGGTCCCCGTATCCGCCCTCGCGGATGAGTCCGAGACGCACCAGGTTCGGGACGGCATCGCGTACGCCATCCGGCGCGATCCGACGAAGGAGCGGGCCGCGCTGGCGGTGCTGGAAGAACAGGGGGTCGCCCGCTTCAAGACCGGCGGCGAACTGGTCGTCCTGCCGGGCGAGGGGAGAGACTGGCCCGGTTTTCTCTATTGGGTCGTTCCGGACCTTCAGGCCGCGGGATGGCGCGTGGAGCAGGCCCCGGACTTCCCGTTTCGCATGGTGGCGGCGGAGGACTGGTACGCCGATATCGAGGCGGAGGGGGAGGACTGGTTCGGCCTGGAACTCGGCGTCGACGTGGAGGGGGAGCGCTACCCCCTGGGGCCGATGCTGGTCGAACTCATCCGCGAGGCCCCCGAGCTGGTCGGCGAGGTCCAGCAGGAGGCGGTGGATCCGGAGGCGAAGCTGCTCCTCCACATCGGTGACGGCCGGATGCTGCCGGTGCCGGTGCAGCGAGTGGCCCCCTTCCTGCGGACCCTGGTGGAACTCCACGACCAGGCGGCGCCGGCGGGGGCGGAGCGCCTTCGGCTACCGCTGGCACGCGCCGGCGTTCTCGCCGATCTGGAGGGCGAGGAGGCCCCCCTGCGCTGGGAGGGGGAGACCGGCCTGCGGGATCTCGCCGGTCGCCTGACCCGGCTGGAACGGACCGAGGCGGTCGCCGAGCCGGAGGGGCTGCAGGCGACCCTGCGCGATTATCAGCGGGCCGGGGTCGGTTGGCTCCAGGCCCTGGCCTCGCAGGGCCTGGGCGGAGTCCTGGCCGATGACATGGGGCTGGGCAAGACCATCCAGGTACTGGCCCACCTTCTGCACGAGAAGGCGGCCGGTCGCACCACCGGGCCGAGCCTGGTGGTCGCCCCGCGCAGCCTGCTCTTTAACTGGGAACAGGAGGCGGCGCGCTTCGCGCCGGAACTGAACGTGCTGCGTTTCCACGGCAGCGGCCGGCATCAGGAGCTGACCTCCCTGCCGGAGCAGGATCTGGTGCTGAGCACCTACAGTACCGTCACGCGGGATGTGGAAGTGCTGGCGCAGCAACCCTTCCACCTGGCCGTGCTGGACGAGGCTCAGGCGGTCAAGAACGATCGATCCCGCTCGGCCCAGGCGGTGCGGCAGCTGCAGGCCCATCAGCGCCTGGCACTCACCGGGACGCCGCTGGAAAACCACCTGGGGGAGTTCTGGTCCCTCTTCGACTTCCTCATGCCGGGGCTTTTAGGCGATCGCGATACCTTCAACCGGCTCTTTCGTCGTCCCATCGAACGCGCCGGGGACAGTGGCCGACAGGCAGCCCTGCAGCAGCGGATCCGGCCCTTTTTGCTGCGCCGTACCAAGGAGGCCATTGCCCCGGAATTGCCGGCCTGTACAGAGGTCCACTACCACGCCGAACTGACCGGGGCCCAGCGCGATCTCTATGAAACGGTCCGGGTGGCCATGCACGAACGGGTCCAGCAGGAGGTCGCCCGGCGGGGGCTCGCCCGCAGCCAGCTGGTGGTCCTGGATGCCCTGCTGAAACTGCGCCAGGTCTGCTGCGATCCGCGCCTTCTCAAGATGGAGTCGGCCCAGTCGGTGCAGCAGTCCGCCAAGCTGGCGCAGCTCAAGGAGCTGCTCGCCGAACTCCACGCCGAGGGACGGCGGATCCTGCTCTTCTCACAGTTCACCGGCATGCTCGATCTCATCGAGGCGGAGCTACCGGCCCTGGGCATCGACTACGTCAAGCTCACCGGCCGCACGCGCAAACGCGAGGAGCGGGTGGCGCGCTTCCAGGCCGGCGAGGTCCCGGTCTTTCTCATCAGCCTCAAGGCCGGCGGAACCGGCCTGAACCTCACCGCCGCCGACGCCGTGATCCATTACGATCCCTGGTGGAATCCGGCGGTGATGCAGCAGGCGACCGACCGCGCCCACCGGATCGGGCAGGACAAGCCGGTCTTCGTCTACCATCTGCTGACCCGGGATACGGTGGAGGAGCGGATCACCGATCTCCAGGCGCGCAAGGCGGAGCTGGGGGCGTGGCTGCTCGGGGGCGAGGGCGGTAGCGCCCCCTCCCTGGCCATGGAGGATGTGGAGGCCCTGTTCCAGCCCCTGGAATAGCCCCTACGCGTTGGGCCGCCGCGGGATCCCCAGGCGCTGGCGCCGCTCCCACAGGGTCTTGCGGCTCACGCCCAGCCGACGGGCCAGCTCCGTCTCGGTGAGCTCGCCCTCGTGGCTGCGGACGAAGTGGAT
>JBNJED010000019.1:0-17323 GCA_051745535.1 Pseudomonadota bacterium
CACAAGCAGCTCCAGGTGGGCCACTACATCGAGCTCGACCGCGGCATGGAGCTGGATACCACCGCCTACTACAACGAGTACTTCCGCAACTGGTACAAGTCGGATGCGGCCTCACCCAATGCCAGCGATGGACTTACCGAGTACTACGAAGAGAGTGGCGATTTTGAAGGGCTTAGCGACGCCCTCGGAAGCGATAATCACCGCGAAGTCCTGAAAGGGGAAAGCGATGGCTCGGTAGCCGTCAAGGCCAATAACCGCAATTACGTCAGCCAGGGGATCCAGACCGCCCTGGGCCTGGACTTCACCACCGGCGGCGCGGAGCACGACCTGACCCTGGGCGCCCGCTACCACGAGGACGAGGTCGACCGTTTCCAGTGGGTGGACACCTACGACATGGGCGCCGACGGCAGCATCACCCTGGATCCGGCCAACGCCGGGGTCCCCGGCACCGAGTCCAACCGCATCCGCAAGACCGAGGCGCTGGCCCTCTACGCCCACGACACCGTCACCATGGGCGACTGGCGCATCCAGGGTGGCGTCCGCTACGAGGACATCCAGGGCGACGAGAAGGACTACGGCTCCGACGACCCGGGCCGCACCGACAGCCCCGCGACCGCCAACTCCGACCAGAGCATGGTGGTCCCCGGCGTGGGCGCCACCTACAACGTCACCGACGGCTGGCAGCTGCTGGCCGGCGTCCACAAGGGATTCGCCCCGGCCGGCGTGGGTAGCGACGCCGATCCCGAGGAGGCCATCAACTACGAGGCTGGCACCCGGCTGTTCGGCAAGAACTACACCGCCAGCGTCATCGGCTTCTACAACGACTACGATAACCTGCTGGCCGAGTGCACCGCCTCCCGCGGCAGTGACGCCTGCACCATCGGCGATACCGAGAACGCCGGCGCCGCGGAGGTCCAGGGCCTGGAGGCCAGTCTCGACTACGCCGTGGAGGCCGCCGGCAGCCAGTGGCCCTTCAAGGTCGCCTACACCTGGACCGACACGGAGTTCGGCAGCGCCTCGGACACCGGCACCTGGGGCGAGGTGGAGCCGGGCGACGAGATCCCCTACCTGGCCGAGCACCAGCTCTTCGCCAGCGCCGGCGTGGTGCGCTCCGACTGGAAGGCCCAGCTCTCCGCCAAGTACATGGACGAGATGCGCACCTCCCCGGGCTCCGGCTCCATCCCGAGCGGCGAGGCCACCGACGCCCACACGGTCTTCGATCTGGCCGGCGAGTACCGGGTCACCGACAACGGCCGCGTCTACGTGAACGTCGAGAACCTTACCGACGAGGAATACGTCGCCGCCCGTCGCCCCGCCGGCGCCCGCCCCGGGATGCCGCGCACCGCCAAGGTCGGCTGGAAGATGGAATTCTGACCGGCCCTCGGCCGTCCATTAACCGGGCGGCCATCTCCTCTCTCTCCGCGCCACCCTTTGGGGCACCCCGGCACCGCTGGCGTGCCCCTTCTTTTTGTCCGACCCCCGTGCGACGATCCGCCCATGGACCCGCGCGCCGAACTCATCCGCTACTACCACTGGCTCCACCGCTACGGCCTCAACGACGCCCACAGCGGCAACGCCTCGGTACGCGACGGCGACACCGTCTGGGTCACCCCCACCGGCGCCTGCGCCGACACCCTGCGCCCCTTCCAGCTGGTGGCCTGCTCCCCGGGCAACGGCCCCGGACCCGGCGCCTCCCTGGACGGCGCCCTCCACCTGGCCGTCTACCACCACAACCCGGCGGCCGGCGCGGTCCTCCACGCCCACAACCCCCATACCGTGGCCCTGACCCTGGGCGGCAGCGACTTCCATCCGCCGGACTTCGAGGGGCAGTACTACTTCCCCCGGGTGCCGGTCATCGACATCCCCTACGGCGATTACCTGGAACGGGCCCCGGAGGCGGTGGCGGCGACCCTGGCGGAGTATCCCATCACAGTGGTCCGCGGCCACGGCGTCTACGCCGCCGCTCCCACCCTGGATCGCGCCTACAAGTGGGTGGGCTCCCTGGAGCAGTCGGCGCACACCACGTGGCTGGCCCGGCAGGCGGGGACGCTCTAGCCAACCTTCAGAGGGGGATTCGGGGGAAGGCCGCCTGCGCCCAGGCGGCGCGCTCCGCCGCCGGCCGGCCCTCGGGCTCGGCCTCCACCCGGTCCAGCCGGGGGCGGAGCCCCTCACCGTTGGTCATCTGGATGGCGAGCCCCGGGCGGGCATTGAGTTCCAGCAGCAGCGGCCCGTGGTCGCGGTCGAGGACCAGGTCGACACCGAGGTAGCCCAGGCCGGTCATGTCGTAGCAGGCGGCGGCCTCGGCCAGCAGCGCGTCCCAGCCGGGGACGGCGAGGTGGGCGAAGTCGGCCCCGCTGTCCGGGTGCTGGCGGCAGGGCCGGTCGAACTGGACCCCCTGCACCGCCCGCCCGGTGGCCAGGTCCAGCCCCACCCCCACCGCCCCCTGGTGGAGGTTGGCCTTGCCGCCGGAGGCGCGGGTCCCAAGGCGGACCATGGCCATCACCGGATAGCCGCGGAAGACCACCACCCGGATATCGGGGACGCCGCCGCCGGCCCACTCCGCCAGCACGGGGTCGCAGTCCACCAGCCCCTCCACCACGGCGACATCCGGCGCCCCGCCGAGGCTGTAGAGGCCGGAGAGGATGTTGGAGGCGTGGCGCTCCACCTCGCCGGGGGGCAGCGCCTCCCCCCCCTGGCGGAAGACGCCGTCGGTGGTATCGGTGACCACCAGGATCCCCTTGCCGCCGCTACCCCGGGCCGGCTTCATGGCGAAGCCGGACTGCCGGGCCAGGAAGGCCGCCAGCCCGCGGACCTGGAACTGGGTCTCCACCGTGGCCAGCAGGGGCGGCGTGGCCACGCCGTGGGCCGCCGCCAGCTCCTTGGTCCGGCGCTTGTCGTCCACCAGGGGGTAGAGGCGGCGGTCGTTGTAGGCGCCCACGTAGCGGATGTTGCGCCGGTTCATGCCCACCACGCCCCGGCTCGCCAGCTTCCGCCACCGCCCCAGGAACACGCCCTCAGTCCTCCGTCATGGGGCGGAAGCGGCGCAGCTCCAGCAGGCGGTAGCCGGTGTAGCTGCCCAGCAGCAGGATAAGCCCCAGGAGGGCGAGCTGCAGCTCCGGGAAGTTGAAGGTCAGGTGGCGTACCCAGGCGTTGTCCATGGCCAGGTAGGCCAGCACGGCGGTGAGCAGGCTCCCGCCGCCCTGGGCCAGAACCTCGCGACCGCCCTCCTCCTCCCAGAGGACCGACATACGCTCGATGGTCCAGGCCAGGATGATGATGGGGAAGAAGGTGATGGTCATGGCCTGATTCAGCCCCAGGCGCCAGGCGAGCACCGAGAAGAGGGCCATGATGGCGATGACGGTGATGATTACCGCCGAGACGCGGGCCACCAGCAGGAGATTGAGCCGCGACAGCCAGCCGCGGATGAGCAGCCCCGTGGCCACCACCAGGGTGAAGGCGATGAGGCCGGTGGTCAGGGACATGCGCATGAAGGCCAGGGCGATGAGGACCGGCATGAAGGTCCCGGAGGTGCGCACCCCCACCAGGATCCGGAGCAGCACCACCACCAGCGCCCCCACCGGGATCAGCAGCAGCGTCTTGAACAGCGCCTGCTCCTCCAGGGGTAGGGCGTGGATGGTGAGATCCAGCACCCCGGTATCCCCCAGGTGGTTACGCACCGCCAGCGCCGCCGGCTCCTGGTGGCGCAACATGGAGAAGTGGACCCGGGAGTTCTCGCCCCCCTCCACGGTGAGCACCGCCTCGCCCCCGCGCTCCCAGAGCAGGAGGTTGTCCGGACGGCCCCGTTCGCCGGTGGCCGGGTCGAAGAGGATGACGCCGTCATCGGCATGGACCTCCAGCCACGGCTCCAGGCTCTGGCGGCGCCGACCGTCGTCCAGCTCCAGGCCGTGGACCACCCGCGCCCCGATCCCGGCATCGGCGAGCAGCCGCACCAGCAGCTCGGGGCGGGAGTAGCTGGTCTCCAGCAGCCGCTGGCTCTCGCCATCCTCCTCGCCAAAGGTAGCGATGAGCCGACGCGCCAGGCTCGCGGCGTCGGCGGAACGCTCCCGGGCGCGTTCCACGATGGCCCGCGCCGCCTCCTCGTTGGGCGGCTCCCAGAGGACCGGCTCCGCCTCCACCGGCTCCACCGGCGGGTCCACCGCCCCCGGCGCCTCCATGAGCTGGACGGAGTAGTAGAGGTGCTGCTCCCCCCGGGCATCGCGCACCGTCCACAGGGCCCGGCGACCGCCGTCGCCGGTCCGGTCCAGGCCGTAGCCGGAAGAGGCGGTATGCTCGGAGATCCGACGGAAGCCGGCCTGCTGCTCCGGTAGCGCCAGGGAGGCGCGCACCGGTCCACCGGTGGCGGTAAAGCGTACCTGCGCCTCCACCTCCCAGATGGCGCGCTGCTCCCCGGGCTGGAGGGGCACCCCCAGCTCCAGGGCGCGCCAGGCCATGGCCCCCAGGCCAGCGATCAGCAGCAGCGCCACCACGAAGAAGAAGGGCCCGCGAGCGGCCACGTCAGTCCTCCTCGCCGCCGTCATCCGCGGCCTCCGGCTCCTCCTCCGGACTGCCGTGGATGTGCTTGCGGCCCACGTCCACCAGGGCGATGTCCATGAAGAAGCGCCGCCCCAGCAGCAGCGGGGTGGACAGGTCGGTGCGGTCGTTGAGGGTGAACTCCACCCGCTCGCTGATGGGGCCCAGCTCCATGGGGAGGGTGACCACGTAGCGCTCCTCCTCGCCGGAGGCCTGAATAATGGTCACGGTCCGCGCAACCGGCCGCTCGATCTCCCCGGGCTCGGTATCCGGGTGCACGGCGTGGTCCTCGCCCCGGGCAATCCGGAAGCGGACCCAGTCCTCGCCGTCGCGCTCGAAGGGGGTGATATCGGTGGCGGAGAGGGAGGAGGTGTTGGCGCCGGTGTCCACGCGCGCCTCCAGAGCGACCTCCAGCGAGGGGAAGCGGACCCACTCCCGGCGGCCCAGGAGGTATCGATCCGTGAGGGGGCCGTCCTCCACGGGGGGGCAGGCGGGGGCGAGCGGGGGCGACTCCGCCGCCTCGCGCCGACAGGCCGCCGCCACCTCCTCCGGCAGGCCGCCCAGCTCGCCCTGGAGCGTGGACAGCCCTGCGGCGCGGCCCTCGTCCGCCTCCGCCAGGGCATCCAGGCGACGCTCCAGCTCGGCCATGCGCGCCTCGAAGGCCTCGGCGGTCACCGGCTCCGGCGAGCGTTCCCAGGCCGCGCAGCCTGACAGCGCCACGACCAGCGCCAGGGCACTGCCCCCTCCCCGTAGTCGCATTGTCTCTCCCCCTCCCGGGCCTTCCCTGGCCGGTGGTCCATCCCTGTACGGCGCATCGACCCGTCCAGCCGATTGAAGTTCCCATCCGGAGCGCCCATCATCTCCCAATTGTGCGGCACGATGCCAGATCCAGGAGGTAACCATGGCCTACGACCCCGAAGCCGTCCCCGTCGTGATGGTCTTCGCCGGGAACGACCCGGCCGGCGGCGCCGGCCTGGCCGCGGATACCGAGGCCATCGCCTCCATGGGCTGCCACACCGCCCCGGTGGTCACCGCCATCACCGTCCAGGACACCAGCAACGTCCAGGACTTCCAGGCGGTGGGCGCCGACTGGGTAGTCTCCCAGGCGCGGGCGGTCCTGGAGGACATGCCGGTGGCCTGCTTCAAGCTCGGCATGCTCGGCAGCGTGGAGAACATCGAGGCGGTCCACACCATCCTGCGTGACTACCCCGACATCCCGGTGGTCACCGACCCGGTCCTCTTCGCCGGCGGCGGCGGCGACCTGGCCGAGCGCGACGTCCCCGACGCCCTGCGCAGCCTGATCTTCCCCCAGACCACCCTGCTCACGCCCAATGCCCCGGAGGCACGCGCCCTGTCCCCGGCCGCCGACACCCTGGACGCCTGCGCCCACCAGCTCATGAGCGACGGCTGCGAGTTCGTCCTGGTCACCGGCGCCGACGAGCCCTCCGAGCAGGTGACCAACAGCCTCTTCGGCAACGAGCGCCTGCTGGAACGCTTCACCTGGGACCGGCTGCCGCATACCTACCACGGCTCCGGCTGCACCCTGGCCTCGGCGATTGCCGGCCTCCTGGCCCAGGCCAGCGAGCCGCGCTCGGCGGTCCACGAGGCCCAGGCCTACGTCCAGGAGGCGCTGGCCCACGGCTACCGCATCGGCATGGGGCAGCACGTCCCCAACCGACTCTTCTGGGCCGACGGCGACGATGACGAATAGGCCGACCGCCACAGCCATCAGCGGCCTCTACGCCATCACCGACGACCGCCGCGAGGGGCCCGACGCCCTGAGCGAGCGCGTGGCCGCAGCCCTGGACGGCGGCGCCCGGGCGATCCAGTACCGGGACAAGTCGGGCGATACCGAGCGACGCCGCGCCGAGGCCGGCGCCCTGGCCGACCTCTGCCGCTCCCGCGGGGCGACCTTCATCGTCAACGACGATCCCGACCTGGCCGCGGCACTGGGCGCCGGCCTCCACCTGGGCGCCGACGACCCGGACCTCACCGCCGCCCGCGCCCGGATCAGCGGCCCCCTGGGCGCCTCCTGCTACAACGACCCGGAGCGCGCCCGGGCGGCGGTGGCCGCCGGGGCCGACTACGTCGCCTTCGGCCGCTACTTCCCCTCGACCACCAAGCCGGACAACCCGCCCGCCGACCCCGCCCTCCTCGGCCGGGCCCGGGCGGAGCTGGGGGTGCCCGCCGTTGCCATCGGCGGGATCACGCCGGAGAATGGCGGCGAACTGGTCGCCGCCGGGGCCGACGCCCTGGCGGTGATCCACGGCGTCTTCGGCGCGGCGGACATCGCCGCCGCCGCGCGGCGCTACGCCGCCCTCTTCGACGCCGACTAGCGATCCCGAACACCGAACCGAAACCGACCACGAACCATCGAGGCCCGCGTCATGCCGCACACCCACGAACTCTTCGAGGCCGCCAGCCGTCACATCCCCGGGGGCGTGAACTCCCCGGTCCGCGCCTTCAAGGGCGTGGGCGGGGAGCCCATGTTCTTCAAGCGCGGCGAGGGCGCCCGCATGATCAGCGAGAGCGACCGGTCCTACATCGACTACGTCGGCTCCTGGGGCCCCCTCATCCTCGGCCACGCCGACCCCAAGGTGATCCGCGCCGTGCAGGAGACCGCCGCCCAGGGGCTCTCCTTCGGCACCCCGACGGTGCTGGAGACCCGCATGGCCGACAAGGTCTGCGAACTGGTCCCCTCCATGGATATGGTCCGCATGGTCAACTCCGGCACCGAGGCGACCATGTCCGCCATCCGCCTGGCCCGCGGCTACACCGGCCGGGACAAGATCGTGAAGTTCGAGGGCAACTTCCACGGCCACGTGGACAGCCTGCTGGTGAAGGCCGGCTCCGGGGCGCTGACCTTCGGCAGCCCCAGCTCCCCCGGCGTCCCCGCCAGCCTGGCCGAGCACACCCTGACCCTCACCTACAACGACGCCGACGGCGTGCGCGAGCTCTTCGAGCACATGGGCGGCCAGATCGCCGCCATCATCGTCGAGCCGGTGGCCGGCAACATGAACTGCGTGCCGCCGGAGCCCGGCTTCCTGGAGGCCCTGCGCGAGGTCTGCGATGCCCACGGCTCGGTCCTCATCTTCGACGAGGTGATGACCGGCTTCCGCGTCGCCCTGGGCGGCGCCCAGCAGCGCTTCGGCATCACCCCGGACCTCACCTGCCTGGGCAAGGTCGTCGGCGGCGGCATGCCGGTGGGCGCCTTCGGCGGCCGCCGGGCGATCATGGAGCAGCTCTCCCCGCTGGGCCCGGTCTACCAGGCCGGGACGCTGGCCGGTAACCCGGTGACCATGGCCGCCGGCCTGGCCACCCTGGAGCAGATCGAGGAGCCCGGCTTCCACGAGCGGCTGGAGAACCGCGCCCGGGAGCTGGCCGAGGGCCTGGAAGAGCGCGCCCGGGCCCACGGCATCGCCATGACCACCAACGTGGTCGGCGGCATGCTGGGGATCTTCTTCACCGAGGACGAACAGGTCACCCGCTACCACCAGGTGGTGAACTCCAACCTCGACCGCTTCCGGCTCTTCTTCCACGGCATGCTCAACCGCGGCATCTACCTCGCCCCGGCGCCCTTCGAGGCCTGCTTCCTCTCCAGCGCCCACGGCGATGCCGAGATCCGGGAGACCCTGGAGGCGGCCGACGCCACCCTGGCGGAGCTGGCCTAGGACCTCCCGCCCGCGCCCCCTCCCCGGTGCGAATCGGGTTTCCGCCAACGCGGCAGAAACGGCCGCGACAGCAAGCGGGGCGATAGGTGGGACCAGAAGGGGACCAAGGAGGGTCGGGGTGGTGCTTTCCGGGAGCCTCGGCGACAGGGATGTCGCCGTGGAGGCTACAGGGACGTATGTACGCCGTCTCCCGGAGAGCACCGCCCCGACCCTCCCCTGGACGAACTGCGCCACCGGACCGGAGCCACTCCGCCTCTTCGCATTCAGCCTCGTGAACCGACCCCGGAGAAAGCCCCATGACCGATGATCTCCGCACCCGGCTCGCCAACCCGGATGACCCGGTCCTCTGCGCCGGCGGCTACCTCTTCGAACTGGAACGCCGCGGCTACCTCACCGCCGGCTCCTTCGTCCCCGAGGTCGCCCTGGACCACCCGGAGGTCCTCAAGCAGGTCTACCGCGAATTCGTCCGCGCCGGCTCCGACGTCATCGAGGCCTTCACCTACAACGCCCACCGGGAGAAGATGCGGCTCATCGGCAAGGAGGAGCTGCTGGAGCCGCTGAACCGCAGCGCCCTGCGCACCGCCCGGGAGGTCGCCGCCGAGGGCTGGGACCGCCCCCCGCTGGTGGCCGGCAACATCTCCAACACCAACATCTACGACCCCGAAGACCCCGCCACCGCCGACCAGGTCCGTGCCATGTACACCGAGATGGTGGGCTGGGCGAGGGAAGAGGGGGCCGACTTCATCCTCGCCGAGACCCTCTACTACCGCGGCGAGGCGGAGATCGCCATGGAGGTGATCCGCGACGCCGACCTGCCGGCGGTGATCACCTTCGGCGTCTTCGCCGACGGCCGCCTGCGCGACGGCGACGACCCGGCCACCGCGGCCGCTGCCCTGGAGGCCGCCGGGGCCGACGTGGTGGGGCTCAACTGCTTCCGCGGGCCGGCTACCATGTTCCCCTACCTGGAGGCCATCCGCGCCGCCGTCTCCACCCCGGTGGCCGGCCTGGCGGTGCCCTACCGCACCAGCCCCAACGAGCCGACCTTCTTCAACATGCACGACCACTGCTGCTCCGTGCACCTTGAGGAGGGCCGGACCTTCCCCACCGACCTGGAACCCTTCCTCTGCAACCGCCACGAGGTGGCCGACTACGCCCGCCGCGCCCGGGCCATCGGCGTCGACTACCTGGGCCTGTGCTGCGGCAACGCCCCCCACTTCATGCGCGCCCTGGCGGAGGCGGTGGGCCGGACCCCGCCGGCCTCGCGCTACAGTCCCGAGATGGACAAGCACTTCCTCTTCGGCACCGACCCGAGCCTCAAGCGCCACAATCAGGACTTCGCCGACAAGGCCTGAGCCGGCCCGTCAGCACTGGAATGTATTCCCTCCCTTCCGGTACGGTAGTGACCAAAGATCGAACAAAGGCGTGCCACTACCCCTCGGGCAACGGGTGCCATGGAACGAACCCAGCGAATGAGCCAAGCCCCGGCCCCCGCGGCCGGTAACCGGATCGGCCGCGCCACCGCGGCGAAGGGGCGCGGATAATGGCCGCCGCCCCCGGCTGGCTGGATCGCCTGGAGCGGGCCGGCAACCGCCTGCCCGAGCCCATGACCCTCTTCGCCATCGGCCTGGGCGTGATCCTCGTGGTCAGCCACCTGGCCGAGCTGGCCGGCCTCGCCCTCCCCCATCCCCGGGAAGAGGGCACCATCCAGGCCCGCAGCCTCCTGGACAGCGACGGCATCTGGTGGCTGGCCAGCCACCTGGTGGAGAATTTCGTGGACTTCCGCCCCCTGGGGCTTGTCCTCGTCGCCATGCTCGGGATGGGGCTGGCCGAGCGCAGCGGCCTCTTCGCCGCCGCCTTTCGCCGCGCCATGCGCCGCCTGCCGGCGGGGCTGCTCACCCCCGGCGTCCTGGTCCTGGGCGTCCTCATGGCCGCCGATCCGGGCTACATCATCCTCCCGCCCCTGGCCGCCCTGCTCTTCGCCGCCGCCGGGCGCCCCCCGCTGGCGGGCCTGGCGGCAGCCGCCGCCGGAGTCGCCGCCGGCTTCAGCGCCAACTACATCGTCACCTTCCTGGACGCCATGCTCGCCGGCCTCACCGAGACGGCGGCCCACCTCATCGCGCCGGACTACACCGTCTTCATCACTGCCAACTGGTACTTCATGGCCGTCTCCGCCGTGATCCTGCCCCTGGTCGGCTGGTGGGTGACCCACCGCTGGGTGGAGCCGCGGCTGGAGGGGCCCAGCGAGGGCGGTACCGGGGAGGAGCCGGACACCGCCGACGAGGGGGACCACCCCGCGCGCGGCCTGCGCTGGGCCCGCTGGACGCTGGCGGCGACCATCGCCGCCGTGGTCGCCGCCAGCACCCTGCCCGGGGCCCC
Source organism: Pseudomonadota bacterium (assembly GCA_051745535.1). Classification (GTDB taxonomy): domain Bacteria; phylum Pseudomonadota; class Gammaproteobacteria; order Thiohalospirales; family Thiohalospiraceae; genus Thiohalospira. Next base: position 10,578 of record JBNJED010000019.1, read on the forward strand.
GCTGGCCGGCACCGGCGAGGCGGGTCCGCGCTGGATGGAGGCGCTGGTCCCCCTGATGCTGCTGGTCTTCGCCCTGCCGGGGCTCGCCTACGGCCTGGGGGCGGGGACCATCCGCTCGGATCGCGACGTGGCGCGCATGCTCCACGAGACCATGGCCATCATGGCCCCCTACATCGTCCTCGCCTTCTTCGCCGCCCAGATGATCGCCGCCTTCGACCACTCCCGGCTGGGGACCCTTCTGGCCATCGCCGGCGGCGACCTGCTGGCGAGCATCGGGCTGCCGGCGGCGCTGCTCATGGTCGGCCTCGCCGGGGTGGCCGCCCTGCTCAACCTCTTCATCGGCTCCGCCTCGGCCAAGTACGCCCTGCTCGCCCCGGTCTTCGTCCCCATGTTCATGCAGGCCGGGATCAGCCCGGAGCTCACCCAGGCCGCCTACCGCGTAGGGGATTCGGTGACCAACGCCATCTCGCCGCTGAACCCCTACCTGGTGGTCATCCTCACCTACCTCCGCCGCTACCGGCCGGATGCCGGCCTGGGCACCCTGGTGGCACTGCAGCTCCCCTACAGCCTCGCCTTCGGCGCCGTCTGGCTGGCCCTGCTGTTGGGCTGGATCGCCCTGGGCTGGCCCCTGGGACCCGGCGCCGGCCTCACTTTCGGGGGAGGCCGGGGATGAGCGTTGCCCTGGAGGTTAATCTGCTGGGCCCGCCGCGCCTGCGTCCGGCGGTGCTGGGGCAGGGCCATCCCCTGGCGCTGCTGGCGCTGCTGACCGTGGATGGCGAGGTCACCCGCGAGGGCGCCGCCACCCTCCTCTGGCCGGAGAGCCGCCAGCCCCGCGCCGACCTGCGCCAGGCCCTGCACCGCCTCCGCCACGCCCTGCCGGAGGCCGGGGTGGATCCCGTCCTGGCCGACCGCAATCGGCTGCAGCTCGACCCGGACTACCCCCTGGCCAGCGACGTCGCCACCTTCCTCACCGCCGTCCGCGCCGGGCGCGAGGCGGACCCGGAGACCCTGCGCCGCGGCGTGGAGGCCTACGGCGGCCCCCTCCTGACCGGCCTTGAGGCCGGCCCCCACGGCCCCTTCGAGGAGTGGCTGCGAGCCCGGCGGGGCTGGTTCCGGGAGCAGGCGCGCCTGCTCCACCTGCGCCTGGCGCACCGGGAGCTGGCCGAGGGCGACCGGGAGGCGGCCGTGCGCACCGCGGCGGCCTTCATCAGCCGCGAGCCCGACGACGCCGTGGGCCGCCGCCAGCTCGATGAGATCCTCCACGCCAGCGACCGCACCGCCGACCGCGCCGATGACATGGCCCCGGAGGCCGGCTCGGCCGGCCTGCAGCAGCGCCACCTGGTCGTGGTCTGCTGCGACCCCTGCCCACCCGATTCAGCCACGGAGGAGGCGCTGGTGGCGACCATCACCCGGCTGCGCCAGCTCTGCCGGAGCAACCTCGAGGCGCGAGGCGCCCGGGTGGAGGTGGGTCCGGACGGCGTCGTCTTCGGCTACTTCGGCCTGCCGCCCCGGGCCGGCTGCGCCGTCACCGATGCCCTCACCGCCACGACCACCCTCCTCGCTGCCGACGGCGAGGCGCCGCCGGTGCGCGTCGGTCTCCATACCGGGCACGCCCTGACCGCCGGCAGCGGCCATCCGGACTTCCTGGGCAGCGTGGTCCGCCGGGCGCGGCTGGCGGCCACGGCGGCCCCGGTAGGGGAACTCCGCCTCACCCGGGCGGCCGCGACCGCGCTCCCGGCCGGCTGGCCGTCCCACCCCTGCCCCGAATCCGACCCGGCCGGCCCCCTCTTCACCACCACCGCCCCGACATTCTCCGAGGCCCGCCGCACCCCGCTGGTGGGCCGGCGCCGGGAGCGCGCACGCCTGTTCGCCGCCGCCCGACGGCTGCGCCAGGGCCGGGGCGATGCCTGCCTGCTGCGCGGGGAGGCCGGTATCGGCAAGAGCCGGCTGGCCGCCGCCGTCCGCGACCGCACCGGCCAGCGGCTCACCGCCGCCACCGTGGGCAGCGAGGGCCCGGAGACCGATCGACCCCTGGAGCCCTTCCTGCAGTTCGTGGAACAGCTCGCCGCCCTCCACCCCGACCAGCCACTGGCGGAGCGCCGCCGACGGCTGGAAGAAGCGCTGGCGGAGGTCGACGTGGGGGCGGCCGAGGGCGAGGTGGTGCTGCGACTGCTGCTGGAGCCGCCCCGGGCCGACGACGAACTTCCCGGCGAGGTCCACCACGCCCTGGCCCGGCTCATCCTCGCGCGCTCGTCGGCCCAGCCCCTGATGCTGGTCGTGGAGGACATCCACGTCGCCGATACCGCCAGCCGACGGGTCCTCGCGGAACTGGCGCGCCATGCGCCGGACCATCCCCTCCTGCTCATCACCACCGGCCGCCCGGAGACCGCCCCCGTGGCGGGGCTACATCCACTGGACCTCGCCCCGCTGGGGACGGCGGAACTCGAGGCCATCATCGCCGGCACGGCCCCGGCGCCGCTGGACCCGGAGGGCCGCCAGGCACTGGCCCGGATGAGCGAGGGGGTCCCGCTCTTCGCCGAGGAGCTGGCCCGAACCGGCGCGGCCGACGGGGAGGCCGGCTCCCCGCCGAGCCTGGAGCAGCTCGCCACCGCCCGGCTGGACGCCGCCGGCCGCGCCGCGCGCACGGCGCGTCTGCTGGCCCTGGTGGGGCGCGAGGCCACCGCCGGCTTCCTGGCCTGGCTGGACGAGCGGCCCATGGACGAGACCACCGCCGATCTCCAGTGGCTGGAGGCGGACAACCTGGTCCTGCGCCGGCCCCGGCGCGAGGGGGTCTTCTACCGGGTCCGGCACGCCCTCCTGGAGCAGGCCTTCTACCGGTCCCTACCCCCCGGGGAGGCGGCCCGACTCCACCGCCGTCTGGCCCAGGGCATCGAGGCCGAATCCCCCACCGAGGCCGATGCCCGCCCGGCCTGGCTGGCCGATCATCACCGCCGGGCCGGCCAGCCTGCCGCCGCGGCCCGCCGCTATCTGGACGCCACCCGCCAGGCCGGCCGCTTCGGTGCCCACGAGGCGGCGGCCGGCGCCCGGGAGCAGGCCCGGTCCACCATCGCCGAGCTACCGGTGGGAAGCGAGCGCGAGGGCCTGGTCCACGAGCTGGAGCAGCTCACCGCCCTCCAGGGGCTGGTGGTCGCCGGCCACGCCACCACCCGCACCGCCCTGGAGCGGCTGGCGCCGGTGGACCCGGAGGCCGACTTCGACGCGGCCCTCGCCCGCATCATCGGCGGCATCCACGCCACGCCCTGGGAGGCCCTCCTCCCCCGGACGGAGGAGCTGGTCGCCATCGCCCGGGAACGCGGCGAGGCCGGGCGACTGCATACCGCCCGCCACCTGCTGGGCTTCATCGCCAACTACACCGGCCACTTCCCCCTGGCACTGGAGCAGTTCCGGACACTGGTGGACAGGGACGAGGCGACCGATCCCCCCGAGACCCTGGTCCAGGCCTACAACGGCCCGCCCCGCCCGGTGGAGATCGCCTACATCGCCCTGCTGGAGCTGGGCCAGGGGCAGGCCGAGCGCTCCCGTCGGCACCGGGACGAGGCCCTGGCGGCGGCCCGCGCCTACGGTAGTAGCAACCTTCTGGCCCACACCCTGCTCCTCATGGCCGCCCGCGCCCGCCACGACCTCGCGCCGGAGGAGGCGCTGGCGCTGGCCGAGGAGGCCGTCGGCCTCAGCCGCGAGGAGGGCCTGCGCACCCCCCGCCTCATTGCCGGGGCCTGCGCCCGATGGGCCCGCGCCCGGCTCGGCCAGCCGGCGGCGGTGGACTGCCTGGACCGCGCCCTGGCCGCCGAGGGGGGCAATGCCGCCACCTTCGCCCGGAGCACCTACGTGCTGGCCGCCCTGGGGGCCCAGGGCCGGGATGGCGCCGCCATCGGGCTCGCCGGGCACCTCTGTCGCGGCCCCGAGCGCCCCCACGTCCCCACCAGCGCCCACCCCCTGGTGGCCCTGCAGCTCGGCCTGAGCCTGGCGAGCCACGGCCACCCTCGGCCCGCGCGGCGGGCCCTGCACGCCGGCCTCGAACAGGCCCGGGCCAACCGGCACCCCCTCCAGGTCGCGCGTTGCGCCGCGGCGCTGGCCGATCTCCAGGCGGCCGCCGGCGAGACCACCACCGCGGCCATCACCCTGCGGGCGGCGACCGCCGAACTCCCCCCGGAAGCCGACGCCGAGTCCATCGTCGCCCTGCGCCGGCGCGCGGAACGGGCCGCGGCGTGACCTTCCCCGCCCACGGCGGCGCCATGTAGACTGCCCGGATCATCCAGGCCGCCCACCCGGGCGGCCCCAGCCGACCGGAAGCCATCGTGCCCCTGCTGACCCTCGACCACATCACCCTCAACCTGGGTAAACCGCCCCTCATCGACGACATCAGCCTCACCGTGGAACGGGGCGAGCGCCTCTGCCTGGTGGGCCGCAACGGGGCCGGCAAGTCGACCCTGCTCAAGATCATCGCCGGCGAGGTGGAGGCGGACGAGGGCCAGGTCCGGCTGGACGGCGGCCGGGTGGCCACGCTGCCCCAGGACGTCCCCGAGGGGACCGAGGGCTCGGTCTACCACGTGGTCGCCGAGGGCCTCGGCGAGACGGGGGCGCTGGTGGAGCGCTACCACGCCCTCACCGAGGTCATGGCCGACGGCGGCGAGATCGACTTCGACGAGCTCCAGCGGGTCCAGCAGGGCATCGACGCCGCCGACGGCTGGAACCTCCAGCAGCGGGTGGAGAGCGTCATCACCCACCTGGACCTGCCGGCGGAGGCGGAGATCACCAGCCTCTCCGGCGGCCTCAAGCGCCGCGTGCTGCTCGGCCAGGCACTGGTCCAGCAGCCCGACCTGCTGCTGCTGGACGAGCCCACCAACCACCTGGACATCGACGCCATCGACTGGCTGGAGTCCTACCTCAAGGAGTGGTCCGGGGCGCTGGTCTTCATTACCCACGACCGCGCCTTCCTGCGCGCCCTCGCTACCCGCATCGTGGAGCTGGATCGCGGCAGGATCCGCGACTATCCCGGCGACTACGACACCTACCTGGAGCGCCGCGAGCAGGAGCTGGCGGCCGAGGAGAAGGCCCAGGCGGAGTTCGACAAGCGCCTGGCCAAGGAGGAGGCCTGGATCCGGACCGGGATCAAGGCCCGCCGCACCCGCAACCAGGGCCGGGTGAGGGAGCTCCAGCGCATGCGCGCCGAGCGCGCCGAGCGCCGCAAGCAGAGCGGCACGGCGAAGGTCACCGTCCAGGAGGCGGCGCGTACCGGCAAGCTGGTGGTGGAGGCCGAGGGCGTGGGCTTCGCCTACCCCGACGGCACCCGGGTCATCCGGGACCTGGAGGCCACCATCATGCGCGGCGACAAGGTCGGCATCATCGGCCCCAACGGCGTGGGCAAGACCACCCTGCTGCGCCTGCTCCTGGGCGAACTGGAGCCCACCGAGGGGCGCATCCGCCGCGGCACCAACCTGGAGATCGCCTACTTCGACCAGCACCGCGCCGCCCTGGACCCCGACGCCACGGTCCAGGACAACGTCGCCGGCGGCCGGGAGAAGGTGACCATCAACGGCGCCGATCGCCACGTCATCAGCTACCTCCAGGACTTCCTCTTCGCCCCGGAGCGCGCCCGCCAGCCGGTGCGCAGCCTCTCCGGCGGCGAGCGCAACCGCCTGCTGCTGGCGCGGCTCTTTACCCAGCCGGCCAACATCCTGGTCCTGGACGAGCCCACCAACGACCTGGACGCCGACACCCTGGAGATGCTCGAGGCGCGGGTGGTGGAGTTCGGCGGTACGGTGCTGCTGGTGAGCCACGACCGCGCCTTCCTGGACAACGTGGTCACCTCCAGCATCGCCTACGACCATGACGGAATATTTCGGGAGTACGTGGGCGGCTACTCCGACTGGCTGCGCCAGCGGCCGGAGCCGGCCCGGGCCGAGGCGACGCCCCCGGCCGCCGAGGCGGCACCGCAACCGAAGGCGCCGGCCGCGGAGGCCGAGACGGGAAAGGCGGCGCCCAAACGCCTCTCCTACCACGAGCAGCGCGAACTCGAGGCGCTACCGGCCCGGATCGAGGAGCTGGAGGCGGAGCAGGGGGCGCTGGAACAGCAGATGGCCGACCCCGCGTTCTATCAGCAGGAGGCCGAGGCCATCCGCCAGGCCCAGGAGCGGCTGGCGGCGGTCCAGTCGGAGCTGGCCACCGTCTACGAGCGCTGGGAGGAGCTGGAGGCGCGGCGGGAGTAACCCTCGCCCGCTTCTTATACCGCTTCCCGGGCCGCCCCCCGCAGGGCCGCCAGCGCCGCCGTGGGCGCCCCGTCGCCCACCACGGCCGCGAGGTTGGCGGCCACGGCATCGCCATGGCCCGGCACTGCATCGGCCAGCCGCCCCTCCAGCCACGCCAGGGCGCGGAACTCCGCCGCCAGCTCCGCCGCCCGGACCTGCTCGCGGATGGCCTCGACCCCGGGTTCGGATTGGGCGTCGACGGCCCACAACTTGAGATGGCGGCGCACCCCGCGCAGGGGCGCCACCACCCCCTCCCGCCAGGGGGTCAGCTCGGCGGCCACTGCGGCCCAGTCGGCGGGGCTGGCGACACGCCCCTGGCGACCCAGCCAGGCGGCGGCCAGCAGCAGGGTGACATCGCAACCGCCCTCGTCCTGGAGCTGGAGGCACGCCTCCCGGACCCCGTGGCGGGCGTAGAGGGCTTCGGCAAAAGCGGGAAGGGGTTCGGGCACCATGGGGAGAGGGTAACAGCCCGCCGGGCTA
>JBNJED010000020.1:0-16932 GCA_051745535.1 Pseudomonadota bacterium
AGCCACCGCGCCACATCCATGGCGTGGTAGGTGAGGATCCCGTCCGCGCCGGCGCGCTTGCAGCCGGTGAGCGCCTCCAGCACCACCGCCCGCTCGTCCAGCCAGCCGTTGGCGCCGGCCGCCTTGAACATCGCGTACTCGCCGCTGACCTGGTAGACGAAGGTGGGCGCCCCGAACTGCTCCTTCACCCGCCGGACCACGTCCAGGTAGGGCAGCCCCGGCTTGATCATCACCATGTCCGCCCCCTCCTGGAGGTCCATGGCGACCTCGCGCAGGGCCTCGTCGCCGTTGGCCGGGTCCATTTGGTAGGTGCGCTTGTCGCCCCCGCCCAGATTGGCCGACGAGCCCACCGCATCCCGGAAGGGGCCGTAGAAGGCGGAGGCGTACTTGGCGGCGTAGGCAAGGATCCGGGTGTTCACGTGGCCGGCATCCTCCAGCTCCTCGCGGATGGCGCCCACGCGGCCGTCCATCATGTCCGAGGGGGCGACCACGTCGGCGCCGGCCTCGGCGTGGGAGAGCGCCTGGCGGATCAGGACCTCCACCGTCTCGTCGTTGACCACGTAGCCGTCCTCGTCCACCAGCCCGTCCTGGCCGTGGCTGGTGAAGGGGTCCAGGGCCACATCGGTGATGACCCCCATGGCCGGCACCTCCGCCTTGATGGCGGCCACCGCCCGCTGGGCCAGCCCCTCGGGGTTGTAGGCCTCGGCGGCATCGGCGCTCTTGCGCTCCGGCGGCGTCACCGGAAAGAGCGCCATGGCCGGGATCCCCAGCTCGGCGGCGGCAGCGGCCTCGCGCCGGAGCTCGTCCAGGGTCAGCCGCTCCACTCCCGGCATGGAGGGCACCGGCTCCCGCTTGCCCTCGCCCTCGATGACGAAGACGGGGGAGATGAGGTCATCGCTGGTCAGCCGGTTCTCGCGCACCAGCCGCCGGGAGAAGTCATCGCGCCGCAGCCGCCGGCCGCGCGCCAGGGGGAATTCACCGTGTCCGGTCTCCATTACAGGATCCTGCCTTTGTGACCAAGGGATAGGCCTTCATGGTGCCATTAGCCGGTCAGGGGGGACAGGGCAGGGGCTGTCGGCCCGTAATCCACCCTCGGTACCCGTGTACAAGAGTCCTCTGTCATGAGTAGAGGAAAGCCCCTCCAAGAAGTCCGGCTTCACCGCGCAACTAGTACGCAGTACCTAGCCGCCGGCAATCAATGCAATCGTCGGGGACATGACATGTAGGGAGCAGCCCATGCTAGAAAAACAGGGCGACCGTAGGGGTATGTTCTTGGCGTCAGAAAGTAGAGGGAATCTCAATCGAGATTCCCTCCGGAGCCAACTCAGGCTACAAGTTGTAATCGAGAAGAGTCTTAAGTCTCTTCGTCGAATTGAAGCTGGACCAACACCCGAAGGTGTGTCCGACGCCACAGCATGCTGAAGCTCGCTTTCAGCTTAGGCATAGGCCTCTCCTGTCATTACGCTGTGCAGGGTCGCGATACCGTCAGCAGATTGACAGAAGGTTTTGCCCAACGTAGTCTGTTTTGGCGCTTAACAAAGGCTACAGGCAGTCACTCTTCTGATTGCTGCACGGAGTCCGAGGTCGAGCCCTGATCCCCTCGACTTCTTCAATCCCGAGTCGCCCCCGACTCGGGATTTTATTTTGCCATGATGCCTATCGGCATTATTTCGGTCAATCCCAAATCACAACATGTGGTGGGTCGTTGGCCGACAAACCCCAAAATCATGTCTTCCCCGCCAACATGTTGTGCCTACACCTCTCGCTCTTGCCTCGTCTTCCTTCCGTTAATTTGCGTCGGCAACATACCACCGGAGCCGAAAAACCAAGCAACGAGGAATACATAGACAGTTTGCTTTGGCCCTGCCTTAGGTGAAAAGGGCTGAAATGGGTCTTCTTCAGAGCCATTGTACGGCCTCTACCTCGAGTTAGGCACACCTCTTTTTCCAATGCCGGCACCGATTCATTGATAGAAATGATCGCATATCGCTGGAGGGGCTGCTGGCCTAATGGCGAGTAAGTGGTCCCATTACTTGCCCCCCTGCCACCTTAAGATACGGGAATGCCTCCCCCCGAAACGTAGGAGCCACCCCCGGACCGAGTGGTCAGGACTCCATTAGTGGACTACCATGGGTGGTCCATACCATCGTCGGAGAAGACCCGTGTCTCTCAAGAGCCTCTTTGCCCTCAGCCTGTTGCTGCCCGCTCTGTGGCTGGCCTCGCCGGCCGTTGCCGAGCCGCGGCCGGCCCACGAGACCCTGAAGGAGGCCACGGATGAGCTCCTCAGCCGCCTGGAAGCGGAGGAGAACAAGCTCCGCGAGGACGATGATGCCCTGCGGGAGGTGGTCGACGAGCAGCTGGTCCCGCTCATCGACTTCGAGGTCTCCTCGCAATGGGTGCTGGGCCGCCACTGGCGGGGTCTCGATGAAGAGCAGCAGGCAACCTTCCAGGAGGAGTTCCAGCGGATGCTCATCCGCTTCTACGCCGATGCGCTGCTGGAGTTCGATGCCTGGGACCTGCGCTATGACGAGATGCGCCGGGACAATCCGGACAAGCCCTTCGCCTCGGTGCGCGCCCAGGCGGTGCCGGAGGACGGCAAGCCGATAGACGTTCGCTTCCGGGTCATCCTGCGCAACGGTGAGTGGCGGATCTTCGACGTCGCCATCGCCGGGGTCTCGGCGGTGAAGAACTACCGCTCGACCTTCGGCGAGGTCCTCGCCGACAACGACTTCGATACCCTCATCGAGCAGATGCGGGACATGGACCCCGAGGACGACCCGGTGATGAAGGCCACCTCCGAGGAGGTGGACGAGGAGGAGTAGGCCGCCCCGTCAGCCGTCCCGGCGGGTGAGCAGCGGCAGTTCGTGGCGCCGGGCGTTGGCGGCCAGGAAGGTCCCGCGCCCGCCGGCCTCGGCGTCCAGCCGCTCCTTGCACTCGGAGGGCTCGCCCAGGATGGTGGCGAAGAGGACCTCCAGCTCGCAGGGCTCCACCTTCATCCGGCCGAAGGGGGTCCCTTCCCCCGGCGTCCAGAAGAGGTTGGGCCCCCAGCCCTTGGCCCGGACCCCCGGGCGCTGATACCAGTCGACCAGCTTCGCCTCCACGGCCGTCCTGTCCGGCCCGCTCATTTCGCCGCCTCCCGCGCACGCTCCAGCATCGGCCCCAGGTACTGCCCGGTGTGGGAGAGGGGATTGGCCGCCACCTCCTCCGGGGTGCCGTGGGCGATGAGCTGGCCGCCGCCCTCGCCACCCTCCGGCCCCATGTCCAGGATCCAGTCGGCGGTCTTGATGACGTCGAGGTTGTGCTCGATGACCACGATGGTGTTGCCGCGCTCGCGCAGCCGCACCAGCACGCCCAGCAGCTGCTCGATGTCGTGGAAGTGCAGGCCGGTGGTGGGCTCGTCCAGGATGTAGAGGGTGCGGCCGGTGTCCCGCTTGGAGAGCTCCCGGGCCAGCTTCACCCGCTGGGCCTCGCCGCCGGAGAGGGTCGTGGCGCTCTGGCCGAGCTTCACGTAGGTCAGCCCCACGTCCATGAGGGTCTGCAGCTTGCGCGCCACGGAGGGGACGGGGTCGAAGAACTCCCGCGCCTCCTCCACGGTCATCTCCAGGACCTCGTGGATGTTCTTGCCCTTGTAGCGGACCTCCAGGGTCTCGCGGTTGTAGCGCTTGCCGCCGCAGACGTCGCAGGGGACGTGGATGTCCGGCAGGAAGTGCATCTCCACCTTGATGACGCCGTCGCCCTGGCAGGCCTCGCAGCGCCCGCCCTTGACGTTGAAGGAGAAGCGGCCCGGCCCGTAGCCCCGGGAGCGCGCCTCCGGCGTGCCGGCGAAGAGCTCCCGCACCGGGGTGAAGATCCCGGTGTAGGTGGCCGGGTTGGAGCGCGGAGTGCGGCCGATGGGGCTCTGGTCGATGTCCACCACCTTGTCGAAGTGGTCCAGCCCCTCCAGGCCGTCGCAGGGGGCGGGGTCGTCGCCGGCCTTGTTGATGGCCAGGGCCGCGTGGCGGTAGAGGGTGTGGTTGATGAGCGTCGACTTGCCGGAGCCGGAGACGCCGGTGATGGCGGTGAAGAGCCCCACCGGGATGCTGGCGTCCACGCCGTGGAGGTTGTTGCCGCGGGCGCCGCGGACGGTGAGCCAGCGGTCGGGGTGGGGCGCCATCCGCTCCTGGGGCACGGCGATGGTACGACGGCCCGAGAGGTACTGGCCGGTGAGTGAATCCTCGCTCGCCGCCACCTCCTCCGGCGTCCCCTGGGCGACGATGCGGCCGCCGTGGGCGCCGGCGCCGGGGCCGATGTCCAGGACGTGGTCGGCGGTGCGGATCATGTCCTCGTCGTGCTCCACCACGATGACCGTGTTGCCCAGGTCCCGCAGCCGGGTGAGGGTGTTGATGAGGCGGTTGTTGTCCCGCTGGTGGAGGCCGATGGAGGGCTCGTCCAGGGTGTACATCACGCCCACCAGGCCGGCGCCGATCTGGCTGGCCAGCCGGATCCGCTGGGCCTCGCCGCCGGAGAGGCTGTCGGCGGCGCGGTCGATGGTGAGGTAGTCCAGGCCCACGTCCACCAGGAAGTGGAGCCGGTCGCTGATCTCCTTGACCACCTTGGCGGCGATCTCCCCGCGCCGGCCCTCCAGGCGCAGGTCCCGGGCCCACTCGTGGGCGCGGCCCACCGGCATGGCGGCGACGTCGGGCAGGCGCAGGCCGTCCACGAAGACCGAGCGGGCGGCGCGGTTGAGCCGGGTGCCGCCGCAGTCGTCGCAGGCGCTCTGGCTGAGGTACTTGGCCAGCTCCTCGCGGACGGTGGAGGACTCCGTCTCGCGGTAGCGCCGCTCCATGTTGGGGATGACCCCCTCGAAGGGCTGGGTCCGGGAGTTGGCGTGGCCGCGGTCGTTGACGAAGGTGAACTCCACGAGCTCCCCGCGGCTGCCGTAGAGGATGACGTCGCGCACCGACTCCCGCAGCTCCTGGAAGGGGGTATCCAGGTCGAAGCCGTAGTGCTCCGCCAGCCCCTTGAGCATCTGGAAGTACCAGGCGTTGCGCCGGTCCCAGCCGCGCACCGCGCCCTCGGCCAGGCTCGCCTCGGGGTTGGCCACCACCCGGCCGGGGTCGAAGAACTGGCGCACCCCCAGGCCGTCGCAGGTGGGGCAGGCGCCGGCGGGGTTGTTGAAGGAGAAGAGCCGCGGCTCCAGCTCCGGGAGTGAGTACCCGCACACCGGGCAGGCGTAGTTGGCCGAGAAGGCCAGCTCCTCGTGGCCGGGGTCCATGAAGGCGATCCGGGCGTTGCCGTCGGCCATGGCCAGGGCGGTCTCGAAGGAGTCGGCCAGGCGCTGCTTGATATCCTCGCGGACCTTGAAGCGGTCCACCACCACCTCGATGGTGTGCTTGCGGTTCTTCTCCAGCGCCGGCGCCTCGTCCAGCTCCACCACGTCGCCGTCGATGCGGGCGCGGATGAAGCCCTGGGCGCGAAGCTGCTCGATCTGCTGGTGGTACTCGCCCTTGCGGTCGCTGACGATGGGCGCCAGGAGCATCACCCGCGTCCCCTCGGGGAAGTTCAGGACCTGGTCCACCATCTGACTCACCGTCTGCGCCTCCAGCCGCTCGTCGTGGTCGGGGCAGCGCGGCTCCCCGGCCCGGGCGTAGAGCAGGCGCAGGTAGTCGTGGATCTCGGTGACGGTGCCGACGGTGGAGCGCGGGTTGTGGGAGGTCGCCTTCTGTTCGATGGAGATCGCCGGGGATAGCCCCTCGATCTGATCGATATCGGGCTTCTCCATCATGGAGAGGAACTGCCGGGCGTAGGCCGACAGGGACTCCACGTAGCGGCGCTGGCCCTCGGCGTAGATGGTGTCGAAGGCCAGGGAGGACTTCCCGGAGCCGGAGAGGCCGGTGAAGACGATGAGCCGGTCCCGGGGCAGTTCCACGTCGATGTTGGCGAGGTTGTGGGTCCGCGCCCCCTGGATGCGTATGGTGTCCATGGTCCAAATTCCCGAAAAAAGGGCAACCTGCTAATATACGTCGCTCTGACCGGAACAGGCAAAGAGCAGGGGCCCTTTTTGCGGACTGCCCCCGTCTGCTCGCCGTCTCTCACCGGCTCCGGCCACCACTTGTAGTACAGGGAGCCCCATGAACCGGCCCGAGCGCCGCGCCACCAGCGCCCTCGCTACCATCTACGCCCTGCGCATGCTGGGGCTGTTCCTGATCCTCCCGGTCTTCGCCCTCTACGCCGAGGGCCTGGCGGGGACGACGCCCGTCCTGGTGGGCGTGGCCATCGGGATCTACGGCCTCACCCAGGCGGCGCTGCAGATCCCCTTCGGCATGGTCTCCGACCACATCGGCCGCAAGCCGGTGATCCTCTTCGGCCTGGCGCTCTTCGCCGCCGGCTCCGGGGTCGCCGCCGAGGCGGAGAGCATCCACGGCGTCATCGCCGGTCGAGCGCTGCAGGGGGCCGGGGCCATCGCCGCCGCCGTGCTGGCGCTGGCCGCCGACCTCACCCGGGAGGAGAGCCGCCTGCGCGCCATGGCGATCATCGGGATCACCATCGGCGTCGCCTTCTCCGCCTCCCTGGTGCTGGGGCCGCTGCTGGACCGCTGGATGGGGGTGTCGGGGCTGTTCTGGCTCACCGCCGTGCTGGCGGTGGTCGGCATGGGGGTGGTGATCTTCGGCGTCCCGGCCGAGCGGGGCCACCACGTCCACCGCGACGCCGAGGCGGTGCCGGGGCAGTTCGGCCGGGTCCTGCGCGACCCGGAGCTGCTGCGGCTGGACGCCGGGATCTTCCTCCTCCACCTGGGGCTGACGGCGACCTTCGTCGCCCTGCCGCTGGTCCTGCGCGACCAGCTCGACCTCGCACCCATCCACCACGGCTGGCTCTACCTGCCGGTGATGGTCGTCGCCTTCGCCGCCATGGTCCCCTTCATCATCATCGCCGAGAAGCACCGGCGCATGCGGGGCGTCTTCCTGGGCGCCATCGCCGCCGTGGCGCTGGCGGCGGCCGGCATCGGCCTCGCCGGGAATGCCGGCACCCTCCTCGGGATCGCGCTGGCGCTGCTGGTCTACTTCACCGCCTTCAACCTGCTGGAGGCGAGCCTGCCCTCGCTCATCGCCAAGGCGGCGCCGGCGGGGGCCAAGGGCACCGCCATGGGGGTCTACTCCAGCGCCCAGTTCCTGGGCGCCTTCACCGGCGGCGTCGCCGGCGGCTGGGCCCACGGCGTCGCCGGGGCGGAGGGGGTCTTCGGCCTCATCGCCGGGGCCGCCGCCCTGTGGTGGCTCATCGCCCGGGGCATGGCGCCGCCGCGCTACCTCTCCAGCCACGTGGTCGCCGTCCCCGCCGATGCCGACCCGGCCGAGCTGACCCCGCGCCTGGCCGCCGTGGCCGGCGTGGTCGAGGTGGAGGTGGTCCCCGAGGAGGAGGCCGCCTACCTCAAGGTCGAGCTGGACCGGCTGGACCGCGAGGGCCTGGAGGCCGCGGCCACGGCCGCCCCCTGAGCCACCGTTTTCGACCCCCGGCCGAGTCGGTATAGTGGAACATTCGGCGTGGGAGGGAGCCCGCGCCCGTGCGGCGAACTACCCGAAGGAGAGCACAATGGCATCACGTGGCGTGAACAAGGTCATCCTCGTCGGCAACCTCGGCGCCGACCCGGAGGTCCGCTACACCCAGAACGGCTCCGCCGTCGCCAACCTGCGGCTGGCCACCTCCGAGCAGTGGAAGGACAAGCAGACCGGCGAGAACCAGGAGCGCACCGAGTGGCACCGGGTGGCCATGTTCGGCCGCCTCGGGGAGATCGCCGGCGAGTACCTGAAGAAGGGCTCCAAGGTCTATATCGAGGGCAAGCTGCAGACCCGCAAGTGGCAGGCCCAGGACGGCTCGGACCGCTACACCACCGAGGTGGTGGCCAACGAGATGCAGATGCTCGACAGCCGCGGCGGTGGCGGCGGCGACTTCGGTGGCGGCCAGCAGCAGGGCGGCTTCCAGGGCGGCCAGGGCCAGCAGCAGGGGGGCGGCGCGCCCCAGGGTCAGCCGGCCCCTCAGGGCGGCGGCAGCGCCTTCGACGACATGGACGACGACATCCCGTTCTGAAGGGGATCTCCCCGTCCGCCCACCAAAAAGGCCCGCTCATCGTGAGCGGGCCTTTTTGCGTTGCCGCCCCCGGTGACGATGGCCACCGGGTCGGGGAGGGCTACCGGGCGTAGACCTCCTGCAGGCGCTGGTTGAAGGGCTCCGCCTCCTTGAAGCCCACCACCCGCTGGCGGCTCTTCTCCTCGCCGTCGCGGTCGAAGAAGAGGATGGCCGGCGGGCCGATGAGGTCGAACTCCCGCAGCAGCGCCTTGTCCTCGTCGGTGTTGTCGGTGACGTCCGCCTGCAGCAGGAGGACGTCGTTCTCCGCCAGGGTGCTCTGAACCGCGGAGTCGGAGAAGGTGTACTTCTCGAACTCCTTGCAGGAGACGCACCAGTCGGCGTAGAAGTCGAACATCACCGGCCGGTCATTGGATGCCGCCTGCTCCACAGCGCTGTTGAGCTCCTCCACCGTCTCCACGCGGCGGAACTCCAGGTGCTCCTCCTCGGCCGAACCGCCGCCCCCGGCGACGCTCACCGTCTGCAGCGGCCGCAGGGGGTCGCTGCCGCCGGTGGCGGCGCCGGCGAGCATGAAGACGCCGTAGATGAGCAGGACCAGGCCCAGCCCCTTCCAGAACCGGCGCCAGCCGGAGACGCCCTCACGCAGGGCATCCAGCGCCCCCATGTAGACGGCGGAGACCATGAAGAGGATCGCCCACAGGCCCAGGGTGACCTGGCCGGGGAGGACCCGCTCCAGCATCCAGATGGCGACCGCCAGCAGGAGGATGCCGAAGACGCCCTTCACGGCATCCATCCACGGCCCGGCCTTGGGCATGAGCTTGCCGGCGCCGGTGCCGATGGCGACCAGCGGGGCGCCCATGCCCAGGGAGAGGGCGAACAGCGCCAGCCCGCCCAGCACGGCGTCACCGGTCTGGCCGATGTAGATGAGCGCCCCCATGAGCGGCGCCGCCACGCAGGGGCCGACGATGAGCGCCGAGAGGAAGCCCATGACGGCCACGCCGGTGAGCGTCCCGCCCTGCTGGCGGTTGCTCACCTCGGAGAGTTTGCCCTGCATGCTGGAGGGGAGCTGCAGGTCGTAGAAGCCGAACATGGACAGCGCCAGCAGCACGAAGATGGCGGCGAAGGTCCCCAGGATCCACGGATTCTGGAAGGCGGCCTGGAGGTTCTCGCCAAAGAGGCCGGCGATGACCCCGGCGACGGTGTAGGTCAGCGCCATGGCGAGGACGTAGACCACCGACATGGTGAAGGCGCGCTTGGTGGTGATGTGCTCCCCCTGCCCCGCGATGATGCTCGAGAGGATCGGGATCATGGGGAAGACACAGGGGGTGAAGGCGAGCAGCAGCCCCAGGCCGAAGAAGGTCAGGACCACCAGCCAGACGGCCTCGTTGGCCAGGGAGTCGGCCAGCTGGTCCTGCGCGGAGACGGTGCCGGCGCCCCCCGCGGGCTCTTCAGCCGACTCCTGCTCGGCCGAATCCTTCTCGTCCGCCTCGCCGCTGCCGGCGGACTCGTCGGAATCGTCCGCCCCGGCCTCGGGGAGGTCCACCTCCAGCTCCTGCTCGTGGGGCGGATAGCAGACCCCTTGCGGGTCGTTGCAACCCTGGCTGTGCAGGGTGAAGGCGACGGTCTTCGCCCCATCGTCGCCACGCTCCACCGGAACGGTGGCCTCGAAGGAGCCGGAGTGGGTCTCCACCTCGCCGAAGAACTCGTCCTCCTTGACCTTGGGCTCCGGCAGATCGAGCTCCCCGAAGGAGACCCCGTCGGTGTTGCTCTCCAGCTCGAACTTGTCCTGGTAGAGATAGTAGTCGGAGTGGACCTCCCAGCTGATCCGGATGGTCTGTCCATCCACGGCCTCCGCCTCCACGGCGAAGGCATCATCCGGGTCCATGAGGTCCTGGGCGGCGGCGGGCGCGGCGGCCAGCAGCGCCACCAGCGCGAGGAGCAGGGTTCGTATCATTTTGGCGACTCCGTCGACTCGTCCATCCACTGCAGGTAACCGGCAAGGCCGGCCGCGATTTCGACCGCAATGACCTCCGGGAGTTCATACGGGTGGAGCTCCACCAGCGCCGCCTCCAGCTCCGACCAGACCGCACCGGTGGTCTTGATGACCAGCAGGACCTCCGGGTCGGTCTCCACCTTCCCCTCCCAGGCGAAGACCGAGGTGAGCCCGGGGACGATGTTCACGCAGGCCGCCAGGCGGCGGTCCACCACCGCGGCCGCCAGTTCCCGGGCGGTCTCCTCGTCGGGGCAGGTGCACAGGGCGATGCGATAGTCTCCGGCCATGGGGCTCCTCCGTCGATGTTCCCGGGCCAACTTACGTGCCGTGACCGGCCGGCGGCAAGCGCGGCCCTTGAAACCACCCCCGGCCGCCCTCATGGTCCGGGGTTCAACCCCAGCGAGGTACATCATGCCACCGCTTCTCATCCTGCTCGCCCTCTTCGTGGGCGCACCCCTGGTGGAGCTCTACATCCTGATCAAGGTGGGCGAGGTCATCGGCGCCGGGATCACGGTCCTGGCCGTGGTCGGCACCGCCATCCTCGGCGCCTGGCTCATCCGCGCCCAGGGCCTCTCCACCCAGGCCCGGCTGCGCCAGCGCCTGGCCATGGGCGAGATGCCGGCCATGGAGATGCTGGAGGGGGCCGCCCTGCTGGTGGCCGGCGTGTTCCTGCTCACCCCCGGCTTCGTCACCGATGCGTTCGGCTTCCTCCTGCTGATCCCGCCGCTGCGCCGCGCCCTCATCCGGGCGGCGGCGCGCCGGGCCGTGGTCGTCCGCGGTGGCGACCCCAACGGGGGACCGGGGGGCGGGCCGCGCACCTTCGAAGGCCAGGCCTGGCCGGACGACGACGACGACCCCCGCTTCCCCCGCCGATAGTTGCCTGATATGGAAGCGCAACCCCGGGCGACGGGGCTTGACGACGGCCATTGCATCGCTATTATTGGCACTCGATTTCATTGAGTGCTAACAACGCCGGCACGGCGGTTGGCACTCCGATTCACGAAACGTGTGAAAACCCGTTAAGGAGAGACTCCCCATGAAGATTCGTCCGTTGCACGACCGCGTCGTCATCCGCCGCGAAGAGGAAGAAGAGCAGACCGCTGGCGGCATCGTCCTGCCGGACACCGCCGCCGAGAAGCCCCAGCAGGGCGAGGTGGTCGCCGTGGGCGACGGCAAGCCGCTGGACAGTGGCGACAAGCGCGCCATCGCCGTGAAGGAGGGCGACCGCGTCCTCTTCGGCAAGTATGCCGGCAGCGAGATCAAGGTGGGTGAAGAGACCCTGCTGGTGATGCGCGAGGACGACCTCATGGCAGTGCTGGAGGGCTAAGCGCCCCCCGGACTCCCGACGTCCCCTGAACGCAGCAATCAACTAACACTACGAAGGAATATCGACAATGGCAGCGAAAGACGTGATCTTCGGTGAAGACGCCCGCCACCAGATGGTGGACGGCGTTAATGTCCTGGCCAACGCCGTGCGCGTGACCCTCGGCCCGCGTGGCCGCAACGTGGTCATCGAGAAGAGCTTCGGCGCCCCCTCCTCCACCAAGGACGGGGTCTCCGTGGCCAAGGAGATCGAGCTCAAGGACAAGTTCCAGAACATGGGCGCCCAGCTGGTCAAGGAGGTCTCCTCCCAGACCGCCGACGAGGCCGGTGACGGCACGACCACCGCCACCATCCTGACCCAGGGCCTCATGCGCGAGGGCATGAAGGCGGTGGCCGCCGGCATGAACCCCATGGACCTCAAGCGCGGCATCGACAAGGCGGTCACCGCCGCCGTCGAGGAGCTGCGCAAGCTCTCCAAGGAGTGCAAGGACCGCAAGTCCATCACCCAGGTGGGCACCATCTCCGCCAACTCCGACGAGAACGTCGGCGAGATCATCGCCGAGGCGATGGAGCGGGTGACCACCGACGGTGTCATCACCGTGGAAGAGGGCTCCGGCCTGGAGAACGAGCTGGACGTGGTCGAGGGCATGCAGTTCGACCGCGGCTACCTCTCCCCCTACTTCGTCACCGACAGCCAGAACATGACGGCTGACCTGGATGACCCCTACATCCTGCTGTGTGACAAGAAGATCTCCAACATCCGCGAGCTCCTGCCCATCCTCGAGGGCGTCGCCAAGCAGTCCAAGCCGCTGCTGCTGGTCGCCGAGGATGTCGAGGGCGAGGCGCTGGCCACCCTGGTGGTCAACACCATGCGCGGCATCGTGAAGGTCGCCGCCGTGAAGGCCCCGGGCTTCGGCGACCGCCGTAAGCAGATGCTGCAGGACGTCGCCATCCTCACCGGCGGCCAGGTCATCTCCGAGGAGGTCGGCCTGACCCTCGAGAAGACCACCATCGAGCAGCTCGGTCGCGCCAAGAAGGTGACCATCACCAAGGATGACACCACCATCGTCGACGGCGCCGGCAACAAGGCCGAGATCGACGACCGCGCCGAGCAGATCCGCAAGCAGATGGAGGACGCCACCTCCGACTACGACAAGGAGAAGCTCCAGGAGCGGATGGCCAAGCTCAAGGGCGGTGTCGGCGTCATCAAGGTCGGCGCGGCCACCGAGGTCGAGATGAAGGAGAAGAAGGACCGCGTCGACGACGCCCTGCACGCCACCCGTGCGGCCGTCGAAGAGGGCGTGGTCCCCGGCGGCGGCGTGGCCCTGCTGCGTGCCCGCCTCGGCATCGCCGACATCAAGGGCGACAACCACGACCAGGACACCGGCGTGAACCTCGTCCGTCGCGCCATGGAGGAGCCGCTGCGCCAGATCGTCTACAACGCTGGCGGCGAGCCCTCCGTGGTCGTCAACCGGGTGGCCGAGGGCTCCGGCAACGAGGGCTACAACGCCGCCACCGGCGACTACGGCGACATGGTGGAGCTGGGCATCCTGGATCCGACCAAGGTGACCCGCACCGCCCTGCAGAACGCCGCGTCCATCGCCGGCGTGCTCATCACCACCGAGGCCATGATCGCCGAGCACCCGGAGGAGAACTCCGGCGGCGACGGCGGCGGCGACATGGGTGGTATGGGCGGCATGGGTGGCATGGGCGGCATGGGCATGATGTAACGCCCACCCCCGGCTCCCGAGCCGCGCCGGGGCCCCGCGCCCCGGCCCGAGAAAGGCCCCCGTTCTTCGGAGCGGGGGCCTTTTTCATGTCCCCCTGTTCGGGGGCTGGTCAATGCCCCCGCCACGACGGAAACTGACCATTAGCCCCGTGGAACGAGGTGCAACGGCGATGAGATCCATCCTGGTCCTCGAGGACGACCCTCGCATCCTGGCGTGGCTGGCCACGCTGGCCGTCGAGGCCTTCCCCGGCACCGAGATCCGGGAGGCGGCCACCCTGGAGGCGGGCCGCCGGGCCCTGGCCGAATCGGCCCCCGACCTGGCCCTGGTGGACCTGAGCCTCCCCGATGGCAGCGGCGCCGATCTCATCGCCGAGGCCGGCGAGGGCGAGACCCTGTTCGTGGTGGCGACCATCCACGACGACGACCGCCACCTCTTCGAGGCGCTGCAGGCCGGGGCCAGTGGCTACCTGGTCAAGGATCAGCCCCGCGAGCGCCTAGTGGAACAGCTGCGCGGGATCACCCAGGGGGAGCCGCCCCTCTCCCCGGGGATCGCCCGCCGGCTGCTGCGCTTCTTCGGCGAGACCCCCCAGGCGGGGCCCACGACGGCCCCCGCCCCCCGGACCGACGGCGAGGCCGCGCTCTCGCCCCGCGAGGTGGAGGTCCTGAGCCTCATCGCCCGGGGCTACAACCGCAAGGACATCGCCCGGGCGCTGGCCATCACGCCCAACACCGCGGCCGGCTACATCAAGAGCGTCTACCGCAAGCTGGAGGTCTCCGGGCGCGCGGAGGCGACCCTGCGCGCGGTGGAACGGGGGCTCGTGGGCGGCCCGGGCGGTCCCCCCGACGCGGGTTAGCCGACCATGACGGATCCCGCCCGGCCGTCCCGCGGACTGGCCCCGCTGCCCCTGCTCCTGGCAACGGCCCTGCTCCTGCTACTGCTGGTGGCCACGAGCACCTGGCTCGCCAGCCGCGGCCCCTGGCTGGGGGTGGCCTGGGAGCCGGCCCCCGGCGGGCTCCGGGTCACCGCCGTGGCCGCCGAGGGCCCCCTGGCCGGGGCACTGGAGCCGGGAACGCTGGTCACCGCCGTTCACGGCCGCGACGGCACCCGGCTGCCCCTGGCGGGCTTCGACCCGGCCCGCGACCCCCACAACGAGGCCGACTACGCCGGCTACAACGCCTATCTCGACCGGCAGGGCCGCCTGGCCGACGCCCTCGCTGGCGGGGCCGAGCTGGAGACCGCGGCGGGGCGCCCGATCCCGGTGGACCCCGCCCCCGCCTGGCCTCTCGACGCGCTTCCCCCCGGCTTCTGGGGCTACCACCTGTTCGGGCTGCTCGCCGCGATGGTGGGCGTGGGGACCTGGGCCTTCCGCCGCGACTTCATGCCGGCCCGGCTCCTGGCCCTATCCGGGGTGGGCTTCTTCGCCGCCACCGCCGCCAACAGCCTCTACCTGGTCCGGGAGCTGGCCCTGCCACGGGACTGGTTCCACGCCCTCGCCGTGGCGAACCATCTCGCCCTGGCCCTGATGGTCGGGGCACTGCTGGCGCTCATGGCCCACTATCCCCGGCGGCTGCTGCCGCGCGGCGCCCTCCCGGGACTGGTCCTCCTCATGGTGGCCTGGCAGGTCAACGAGATCGCGCAGTGGGTGGAATGGCCGGGCCATACCTATTACACGCCGTTGCTGGCGCTGTTCGCGGTCGCCGTGGCCGCCGCCGTCCGCCAGTGGCAGGGCAGCAGCCGGGACCCCGCGAGCCGGGCGGCCCTGAAGTGGTTCTTCCTCTCCATCTTCGTGAGCATGGGGCTGGCCCTGGCGGTCTACTTCATCCCGCTCACGCTGGGTTCCCAACCGCTCCTGCCGCCGGTGGGGATGGTGGGATTCGCGTCCACCCTCTACCTGGGCCTGGCGGCCGGGGTGCTGCGCTACCGCCTCTTCGACCTGGAGCGCTGGTGGTTCCGCGCCTGGGCGTGGTTCTTCGGCGGGCTGGCAGTCATCCTCGCGGACGCGGCCCTGGCCTGGCTCTTCGGCCTGGCGCCGGTGGAGGCCCTGGGGCTGGCGCTCATCGCCGTGGGCTGGGTCTATTTCCCGGCCCGCCAGTGGATCTGGCGGCAGGTGGCCGCCAGTGCCGAGGTCCAGGTGGAGCGCCGCCTGCCCGACCTGGTCGCCAACCTCTACACCGCCCCCTCGCAGGAGGCGGCGGCCCGCCACTGGCGAACGACCCTCGCCGCCATCTTCCAGCCACTGGGGATCCGGGAGGGGGCCAGCGAGCCGGCGATCCGGATCGCCGAACAGGGGACCACCCTGGTGGTCCCCGACATCATCGGTGAACACGCCCTGTACCTCCTCTACGGGCAGGAGGGCCGGCGCCTGTTCACGCGACGAGATACCGAGCGGGCCAATGCCCTGCTCGCCGTGGCCCGGCGGGTGGCCCGGGTAACCCGGGCCCAGACGGAGGCGGTGGAGGCCGAACAGCGGCGCATCGCGCGCGACCTCCACGACGACGTCGCCGGCCACCTCCTGGCCCTCATCCAGGGGGCGACGGACCCGGAGCAGGCCGAGGCGGCCCGCGCGGCCCTGCGGGCGCTGCGCGAGGCCATCACCGCCCTGGACGACCCCATGGGGGAGTCGCTGGGCCTCCTCGTGGAGCACTGCCGCGCCGAGCTCGCACCGCGAGCGGAGGCCTCCGGCGCGCGGATCGTCTGGGAAGGGCCACCCGAGCCGGACCTGGAGCTTCCCCCGAGGATGGCCACCAACCTCCGCCGCATCCTGCAGGAGGCGGTTACCAACGCCCTGCGCCACGTCGACCCGGCGGAGGTCCGGATCCGGTTGTCGACCGACGGGGAAGCACTCAGCCTGGAGGTCCGCAATGATGAGGCCCCCACGGAGCCCGGCCCCGCCGGCCGGGGCCGGCACAACATGGCCCAGCGCGCCGAGGAGATCGGGGGGCAGTTGACCCAGGGCCCCACCGGCGATGGCCACTGGCGGGTCGCCGTCACCTTCCCGCTCCCCGCGGATCCCCCCCGTGTGGGGGACCCTCACCCCCCCGCCTGAAGGCTGCCGCCCGCGGCCCGTCCTCCCTAGGCTCTGGTGGTTGCAGACAGTCCGCATCCACCAGGGAGGTAACCGACATGTCCACCACCACTCCGCTCCGCTATGCCAGCCTCATCGCCCTGAGCACCGTCCTCGCCGCCTGTAATGATGGTGGCGGGGGTGGTGGGAGTGGGTCTTCCGACGACCCCGAGTTCACCCGCGATGTGCCCCAGGAGGATACCGAGGTAAAGGAGGAAAACGCCGAGGAGGTTACCGATTCCTCGATTGAATCGGCCGACACCATCGTTGGCCAGGGTGCCAGCGGCGGCGGCGAGGGCACACCGACCATCCGCAGTGCCTCCGAGATTCCCGAAGAGCAGAGCGTGGTCGGAAGCGTCCACCGCTTCGCCGAGGCGGTCCGCGATGGCTCGTCCGGTATCTCCACCCGGGCCACGCAGTCCGAAACCCTGGATTGCACCGACTCCGGTTCCTTGACCTACAGCTACGACTACCCCGATGACGGTGACACGACATCCGAGGGCGCCGAATGGTCCATGGAGTTTGACGACTGCGTCGAGTCGGGTAGCCGGTACAACGGCCGCTTCACCATGACCTTCGAGGACGAATACGACTCCTCCGACACGGACTGGGAAGGCAGCTGGAAGCTGGATTACGACGACTACCAGGCCGAAGAGGCCTCCGGCGGCAACCTCATCTGGCGGGCCCACGGCGACATGACCCTGACCTTCGGCAGCCAGACCGACGACAGCGAGTTCTCCACGCCGCAGCAATCCTTCTACTAC